>JAYOMW010000147.1:0-4737 GCA_038121045.1 Opitutia bacterium | reverse complement strand
CCCACTTGCAAAAGAGATTTCCAGACTCGATCGTCCACTTCCTTGAGCAAGTCCAATTTGAAAATTCCGTCCTTCAAGCAAGGCCCGCAAGTCATCCGTCCATCCGCAAAGAATTGTTCCTTCATGGCATTTCGCTTGGGAAAAATTCGCGAGCAGGTTCCGCACAGTCCGGTCTGGGAAAAATGCTCGACGTGAACCATTCCCCCCCACCCGTCTTTTCGGAATCGGTTCCCGGGACCAAAATTCTTTCTGCAGACCATGCACCGGAAACATGCCGTATGATAACTCGCTTTTCCCGCCTTGGTCGTGCGAGTGCCTAGGGTTCCCGAACAAGCCGCGCATCTGGGCACTGACATCCACTGCTTGACGTAGGCTTGGTCGGCTGGGCTAAAACGAGAAATGGAAAAATGGTAGTCCCGACCGCTTATTCTCAATCCGATCCGGTCGCCCACGACTTCGAAAAGTTCACCATCCGACTTGACTCCGCTTGTCGTAGTCCATACCCGGGCTTCCAAGGACAGAAAGGACCACAAGCAAAGAAAAAGAAAAGGCGCGCGGAAAGCGGACACGGCAAGGGCAAGTAACTCAATCAAGGAGGGACCGCCAGTATTCGATTCGCCCCTTGATTTGTTCGGGCCCGGGCATTCCCGGTTTTTCCCTTTTTCGGAATGCCCGCTCGAGGTCAAACACCTCGCGCCAATCGGAACCGATTTGAGGACAAGTTGCCTGAACCTGCTCATCCGTCAGTTCGGTAAGAGCGACGTTTTGCGACTCAGCCAGACCAACCAATTCGCCCACCACGTGATGAGCCTTTCTGAAGGGAACTCCCTTTTGAACCAAATAATCTGCCAAGTCGGTTGCCAACAACAAAGGATCCGATGCAGCTTTGCGGCAAACCTCTTCATGGAAAGAAGATTCGCGCAACACGCCGGCCACCACCGCGAGACAAAGACAGAGCTGATCAAAGGAATCGAATACGGGCGGCTTGTCTTCCTGCAGGTCGCGATTGTAGGTCAAAGGAAGACCCTTAATCGTAACGAGAAGATTTTGCAGGTTGCCGATGAGTCGGCCCGTCTTGCCCCGGATCAACTCGAAAGAGTCGGGGTTCTTTTTCTGGGGCATGAGGGATGAACCCGTGGTAAATGAATCAGGCAACTCTACAAAACCGAACTCAGAGGAATTCCAAAGGATAAAATCCTCGGCAAGCCTGGAAAGATGAAGAGCGCATCCGGCGCAAGCGCTGGCAAACTCCACGAATACGTCCCGGTCAGCCACCGCGTCCATACCATTGGGGGTCAACCTGGGTTCTCCTGTTTCGTCGACAAACCCAAGCGCTTTGGCGGCAAAGGCCCGGTCAAGAGGAAGTGTCGAACCAGCAATCGCACCGGACCCGAGAGGGCACACGTTCGCGTGATCCGCTACGGTTGAAAATCTATCATAGTCCCTGCCCAAGGCTTCGAGGTGAGCAAGGAGATGATGCCCGACGGTTACGGGTTGAGCCCGTTGAAGATGAGTGTAACCGGGAATCGGCAAGAGAGCGTAGCGTTCGGCCAAGTCCAAGGCCGCCCTCATGGCCCCTTCCAAGGCCGTCTTGATTTGATGGCATGCGTCTTTGAAAAACAAGCGCATATCGGTCGCAACCTGATCATTCCTGCTCCGTCCGGCATGAAGCTTGTCAGCGGCCTCGGTCTTTTTTCTCAAGGCCTGCTCCAAGTTCATATGGACGTCTTCCAATTCAAGCATCCAAGGAAAGTCATCCTGAAGAATCTCCTCAGACAACTCTTCTATGCCTTTCTTGATCTCTTTGAATTCATTGCCGTCAAGCAAGCCGACATGAGCAAGCATGGAAGCATGCCCGAGGCTGCCCTGCAAATCGTAGGGGGCCAACCTTTGGTCAAAGGATATGGACTCACCGAAAACCTGCATTAAGTCATCGGGTTTATGCGAGAACCTTCCTCCCCAACTAACTTGCTTGTCGTTGTCTGCCATAAGATTGATATCTTCCAAAGGAAGGACCCTCCCGCAACCTTATTTGCAAGAAGAGGGTCAATACCTCAAGAGAAGAATTTCTTCAATTTGGCCTTTGCGTGATCTCGATTGAGCTTGGCGATGAAGTCGAGGGAAATATCTTTGGGGCAGGCGGCCGAGCATTCCCCGTAATTTCTGCAGTTTCCAAAACCCGCTTCGTCCATTGCCGAGACCATGTCGAGGGCGCGCTTGTCTTTTTCCGCCTGTCCCTGAGGCAACATGTTCAAATGGCCAGCCTTGGCTGCGGTAAAAAGCATGGCGGATGCGTTCTTGCAGGAAGCCACGCAAGCGCCACATCCAATGCAAGCGGCCGCATCCATGGCACTGTCGGAGTCAGCCTTGGGTACGGGAATCGCGTTCCCGTCCGGAGCGCTTCCGGTGCGCACGGTGATGTATCCTCCCGCCTGAGTAATTTTGTCGAAAGCAGAACGATCCACGACCAGGTCACGCACCAAGGGGAAGGCGCGAGCCCGGAACGGCTCGATGGTCAGAGTTTCTCCATCCTTGAACTTGCGCATGTGAAGCTGACAGGTGGTAGTGGAATTTTCGGGGCCATGCGGGTGACCGTTGATAGTAAGGGAGCAAGAACCGCAAATACCTTCCCGGCAGTCATGATCAAAGGCAACCGGTTCTTCTCCCTCGGCAAGGAGTTGTTCGTTCAGCTGATCAAGCATCTCGAGAAAGGATGAGTCTTC
Organism: Opitutia bacterium; assembly: GCA_038121045.1. Lineage (GTDB taxonomy): Bacteria > Verrucomicrobiota > Verrucomicrobiia > Opitutales > Seribacteraceae > Seribacter. The sequence continues at coordinate 2,014 of JAYOMW010000147.1, read as the reverse complement.
GGACACTCCGTCGAGTTCATGCGTTTCAAAAAAACCGGTTTTTTCAGGACCGGCTTGCCTCCAAACTTTCAAAGTCAGCTTCATCAGTTTCAACTATTTGTAGCTCCTGACCGCCAACTCCACGTTCTCAAAAGCCAAATCTTCAGCATGACGGGCGGGGGGCTTTCCTTCGCCTTTGTATTCCCAAACGGCGGCATGAGCAAAATTTTCGTCATCACGAGTAGCCTCCCCTTCCTCAGTTTGGTACTCTTCGCGGAAATGACCGCCGCAGGATTCGTTTCTCTCCAAGGCATCACGGCAAAGCAATTCACCGAAATCAATAAAGTCCCTCGTACGACCCGCTCGCTCAAGCTCGGCGTTCAGGCTTTGTCCGGAACCCGAAACAAGCAGGTTCTTGGAGAAATCATCGCGCAGTTCCTGAATTTCTCCAATTGCCTTTTTCAGTCCCGACTCGTTTCTGGCCATTCCAGCGTATTCCCACATGATTTGCCCAAGCTCCTTGTGATAGGACCTGGATGATCTCTTCCCCTTGGGCGAGATAAGTTGATCAACGCGTTGCTTAACGGTATCCAAGACTTCCTTCACCTCAGGACCGTCTGGGCTGATCGCACCGGCTCCCGCATCAGCCAGGTAATTGCCTATGGTGTAGGGAATGACGAAATATCCGTCACTTAAGCCTTGCATCAATGCACTCGCCCCGAGCCGGTTGGCTCCATGGTCCGAAAAATTGGCCTCACCAAGAACAAAACAACCGGGAATCGTACTCATCAAATTATAATCAACCCACAGCCCCCCCATCGTGTAATGAATGGCGGGGTAAATCCTCATCGGACGCTTGTAAGCGTTTTCGCCGGTGATTCGTTCGTACATTTGGAAAAGATTGCCGTATCGTTCACGTATGGTTGACTCACCCAGCCTGGTAATGGCATCGGAAAAGTCCAAGTATACGCCACGGCCGCCCGGACCCACACCCCTACCCTCGTCGCAAGCCTCCTTGGCCGACCTGCTCGAGATATCCCGCGGAGCCAAATTGCCGAAACTGGGGTATTTGCGCTCAAGAAAATAGTCCCTTTCAACCTCCGGAACCTCGGTGGGGTATTTGGAACAATCGGCAGCGTCTTTCGGCACCCATACCCGACCGTCGTTACGGAGAGATTCCGACATTAAGGTGAGCTTGGACTGGTGATCCCCGGAGACCGGAATGCAAGTCGGATGGATTTGGGTGTAACAAGGGTTGGCAAAACCGGCTCCCCTCATGTAGGCACGGTAGGTCGCCGTTACGTTGCATCCAGCCGCGTTGGTCGAAAGGTAATAAACGTTGCCGTATCCCCCGGTACAAAGAAGAACGGCGTCGGCAGTCCATGGATCGACTTCGCCGGTGACCAAGTTACGTGTGATGATACCCTTGGCATGACCGTCGACGTTTACAATATCAAGCATTTCGTGCCGGGTGTGCATGGTCACTTGTCCGGCTGCGATCTGCCTGCTCAGAGCACTGTAGGCGCCAAGTAAAAGCTGTTGCCCCGTCTGCCCCCGAGCATAAAAGGTGCGACTGACTTGGGCTCCACCGAAAGAACGGTTGGCAAGCAGCCCGCCGTATTCGCGAGCAAAAGGAACGCCTTGGGCAACGCATTGGTCGATAATATTTGCGCTTACTTGAGCCAGGCGATAAACGTTGGCTTCCCGCGAACGGAAGTCACCTCCCTTGATCGTGTCATAAAAGAGGCGGTGAATACTGTCACCGTCGTTTTGGTAATTCTTGGCTGCGTTAATGCCGCCTTGGGCAGCGATCGAATGTGCCCGGCGGGGGGAATCTTGGTAGCAGAAACAATCTACGTTGTAACCCAATTCGCCCAATGTCGCCGCGGCAGCCCCACCAGCCAAGCCCGAACCGACCACGATAATTCGATATTTCCTTTTGTTGGCCGGATTGACCAATTTAGAGGAGAATCGGTGGTTGTCCCACTTCTCGGCCAGAGGACCATCCGGGATTTTTGAATTGAGTATCATTAGA
>JAYOMW010000146.1:0-7883 GCA_038121045.1 Opitutia bacterium | reverse complement strand
GTTTGTCGCCCTGCTCATGGCTGGTTTCAATTTCCCAATAAAACCACCCCACAATACAGAGTCGATTCACAATCAACCGATCATACTTTCAGCAAGTTTGATTCCGAGGATAATCATGATGGTATAAATAATGGTAACAATGATTGCTGGTACAAAACATTTCACCCATGAATAACGCCAAACTAATTTTCCTGCTACGGTATTTAGCGTCGTAAGAAGGATCAAAAAAATAGCGACCATTCCCCAAATCCCAACGTCGTCATAAAGTTTTAGGAAATTTTCTGCGTCTGCAATCATTCCAATTATTTTGACTATTATGGTAAACCCAAAAGACGATATCCCAAGTGCTAAAAAGGTGTTGAGAAACGTAGCGATTTTTATTTGCGCAACGAGTCGAGCCAAAAACCAATAAAAGACAGTCCCCATGCAATACAAAGGAACGACTATGAGCATTATATAAAAAGCGATGATGAACTCCCCGCTATCAATCCATGAATAGAGGAAAAGATATAGTAAATTTAGAGGGAAGAAAAGTTTATGGACAATTCTTTTCTGCAGAAATCCGTTTGCTTGATCAGTCGTTCCTAGGATTTCCCCTCCTTCTCCCATTTCGTTGGGTACTTCAGATTTTTGAGAAATTTTTGATTTGAGCCGAGAAAACAAATCCATTGCCTGCCCACCAACTTCCTTAGTTCGTTGGATCGCTGCTTCCTTTCTTTCAAGCCCCCTATGATCGATCATCTTGGTATTGAGAGAGAAGAATTTATTAGCCCATTCATCATCGACTTTCTTACCCTTTGTCAATTCACCCATCACAGATGTAATTTCTTCGTTGAGGTTTTCCCTGGACGTTTCAAGTTCGGTTTTTTCAATAGCTGGGGGAAGAGTATCAACCGGAAGAGGAGGAGGAGGTATCGTAGGGTCTTTTTTCTTTGGCTCATCCACTACCTCTTTATTGGGAGGAGATGCTTGACTTGATTTTTTATGAAAGGCTTCTGGAAATACTTCGATACACTTCTTCCATTCTTTCATTCCCTGCTTCCAAGCAAAATTATTTTCAACAATCTTTCCATTGGTAATTTCTTGCAAGACATCTTGGTTCAAGAGGTTTCTATCGTTTCCTTCGGAATCTTTTATTATCCATTCTTCGCTCATTAAGTATGTTTACATGCTCTATTAACGGTATAGCAACCTCATATTCTTATAATATTTGTTTTCTCTACCGAAGCTATGACCGAATAAATTAAATTTTGGTACAAAAAGTTTTGTTGTTGGGCGTGCAAAACAGTCTCTCCTTTCCACATTTTTTTGGCCTACACCGATAAAACATCGAATAAGGATGATCCTTATTACCATGGGGTAAATTTCCCATCCAGAAGAAGGTGGGAAAAATACCCGGTCAAAGCGGATGCTTAATATGGAACACCCAACAGGTTAAAGAAGAGTTACCGTTCTGCTTGGGCATTGGGGAAAAGGGAATCTGATCGAAGGTAAACGTTGATTAGACAATTCGTAATCAGTTTTTTTACGTTTTTTTGAAAATATTGTGTTAACAAGGCTTTCGAACTTGATAAAACACTCTCTCAAATGACTAAAAATTCAAGGATCACCTGGCTAAGATATTTCTGATGGAACATGATATTTACGGTATCTCCAGATGGGGGGACGGATTGGTTGGAGTTCTTGAAAACGGCAACGTGGCCTTGAATGATCCATTGTCTCCTCAGAGTAAACCGGTCGATCTGGCTGAACTGATCCTCAAGTTGCAACGTCGAGGCATACAAACTCCCGTTCTTCTTAGAGTATCCAATTTTTTGGAGCACCGCATAAAAGCGATCAACGAAAGCTTCAAGGATGCCATCCATCAGGTTGAATACAAGGGGGAATACCGGGGTGTTTTCCCGATTAAAGTAAATCAACAGGCCCATGTTGTGGAACGGGTTTCCAAATATGGAGAGGCTTTTAATTTCGGTCTCGAAGTCGGGTCAAAGGCAGAGCTGTTGATTGCTTTGGCTCAAAACGTCAGTCTGGAGGCTTTGATCATTTGCAACGGATACAAAGATTCTGAATTTATTCGTCTCGCCTTACTTTCTTTGAAACTTGGGATGAATACCGTCATTGTCGTGGAGAGTGTTCGTGAGCTTAAATTAATCATTGAGGTTTCACGCGAGCTTGGCATACCTCCAAATCTTGGCGTACGGGTAAAATTGGTCAACATGGTGAGCGGAAACTGGGCCGCCACCAGCGGGGATCGGTCTTCTTTTGGATTGTCGATTGCTCAGGTGGTTGAAGTGGTGGAAACCTTGCGAAACGAAGATTTGCTCGATTGCCTGGTCCTGCAACATTCTCACCTTGGAAGCCAGGTCCCGAATATGATCGAGATACGCAAATTTGCTCAGGAAGCGAGCAGGTTGTTTATCGAAATTCGCAAACTCGGCGCCAACTTAAAGTACCTCGACTTAGGTGGCGGATTGGGTGTGGATTACACGGGAGAAAATTCATCCAACCCTAATTCAATCAATTATTCCTTGGAAGAATACTGCTATAGTCTGGTGGAAACGGTTGGGTTTGAAATGAATGACGCAGGGGTGGAACATCCATGCATAGTGACTGAGAGCGGGCGAGCATGCGTCGCTCAGTCTTCCATGCTGCTTTTTAGCGTACTCGAAAGCACTAGCTACGAAAGTAATACGGTTGTTTTGGCAGAAGATGGAGATCATCCTCTTCTTCGCTCTTTGATTGAAATCTCCGATGATCTAAATTTGGAAGTCTTGTTGGAGTCTCTCAACGATGCCACTTATTACCGGGATGAATTAAGAGCCCTGTTCCGCAGGGGCAGACTTTCCCTCCCGGTACTGGCTCGAGCGGAACGGGCGCATCAACGTATTTTGGGGCAGATCCGGAGGATGATGGACGATCTAACGGATATGGAGTGGAGTGAGGAATTGAACATGCGGGTTCAGGGAATGGCTGATATTTATCATTGTAATTTCTCACTTTTTCAGAGCCTGCCCGACGTTTGGGCGATTGATCAGTTACATCCAATTATTCCACTCACCCGCCTGCATGAGAAACCGGATCGTAATGCGGTGCTTTGCGACGTTACTTGCGATAGCGATGGTCGGATTGACCGCTTTGTAGTCGCGGATGGTGTCTCGGACTGTCTACCCCTGCACAGCTTGCGGGAAGATGAGGAATACTATTTGGGAGCATTTTTTGTGGGTGCCTATCAGGAAACGCTCGGCGACTTGCACAACCTGTTCGGGGATACCAACGTCGTAACCATTCGTTTGAAAGAGGAGGGTGAATTTGAACTTCTCGACGAAGTCGAAGGTGACACCGTATCGGAAGTTTTGAGTTACGTGGAATATGAGCCGAAGAGATTGTTGGAGAAATTCAAGGGCCGGGCAGAAAAGGCAGTCAAAGAGCACGGAGCCACCCTTGACGAATTAAAGGAATTAGTATCCACATATCGTGAAAGTCTGAGGGGATACACTTATTACGAATCTGATTAAGAAAGGAAAAAACATGTCCAAAGTATTGGTAATCGGAGCCGGTGGAGTCGGCTCGGTAGCAGTTCATAAAATGGCTCAGTTGCCCGATGTTTTCTCTTCCATCACTTTGGCCAGCCGAAGAATTTCTTCCTGCGAGAAAATTGCGGATTCGGTAAAGAAAAGGACTGGCGTAAATATTGAAACCGCTCAATTGGACGCAGATGAAGTCGAGCAAACCGTATTTTTGCTCCAACGGGTGAAGCCGGATCTCCTCGTGAATCTAGCTCTTCCATATCAGGATCTTCCTTTGATGGACGCCTGCCTGGAAGCGGGTGTATCTTATTTGGATACCGCTAATTACGAGCCTAAAGACGACGCCAAGTTCGAATACCGTTGGCAATGGGAATACCAGGAGAGGTTTGAAAAGGCAGGGCTTATGGCATTATTGGGATCCGGGTTCGACCCAGGCGTGACCAACGTATTCACCGCCTGGTTGGCAAAGCATCATTTTGACCGTATCCATACGCTTGACATTCTCGATTGCAACGGCGGAGATCATGGTCATCCCTTTGCCACGAACTTTAATCCGGAGATCAATATTCGCGAAGTTACCGCACCGGCCAGACATTGGGAGAAAGGTGACTGGGTGGAATCGCCGGCGCTTTCTTGCAAGCAAACCTTCGATTTTCCCAAGGTAGGCGATCGCAATATGTACCTGATGTACCACGAAGAGCTCGAATCCTTGGTTAAGCATTTTCCCCAAATCGAACGGGCCCGCTTCTGGATGACTTTTGGCGATAACTATTTGAACCATTTGGAAGTTCTGCAAAACGTCGGACTTACCTCGATTGAGCCGATTGTTTATCAAGGGCAGGAAATTATTCCTCTTCAGTTCCTCAAAGCGATTTTACCGGATCCAGGCGGACTTGGGGAACGCACCAAGGGAAAGACATGCATAGGCAATATCATAACGGGTGAAAAGAACGGTGTTCAGAGCACCAAGTATGTGTTCAACGTATGCGACCATGAAGAATGCTTTCGCGAAGTGGGCAGCCAGGCAGTCAGTTATACAACCGGGGTGCCTGCCATGATTGGAGCGGCTCTTGTCCTCAAAGGAATCTGGCAGGGTCAGGGAGTATTCAACATGGAACAGTTGGATCCGGATCCCTTCATGGATATGCTTAGTCAACATGGCCTTCCATGGGAAGTCCGGCACTTGGACGCCCCGTTGAAATTCTAATGCTTCCCACCCAAAGCAGAGGGCCGGGAGCCTTCGCTCATTTTGATCTAAACCGGGTCTCCACTCCATGCTACGTGGTGGACGAGGAAAAAATCCGATCAAATCTTCAAACCCTTCGAGATATTGGAAACGATTCCGGGGCAAGGGTATTACTTGCCTTGAAGGCCTTCTCGATGTGGTCCCTCGCCGGAATGATAGAAGAATACTTGGATGGTTGCTGTGCCTCCGGTTTATGGGAAGCCAGATTGGCTCGGGAGAAAAATTTTGCACCGCAGACAAAGGACAAAATTCTTTCTACTTTTTCTCCTGCTTTCCGAGAAGAAGAAATCGAGGAGATCATTTCTCTTTCCGATCATCTCATTTTTAATTCTCCCTGTGCATTTGGATTTGAGCATGCGAGGAAATCCGATGTTTCCCTCGGGCTAAGGATTAACCCCGAACTTTCTCTTGGTCTTGACCCAAAATATGATTCCTGCGCGAAAAACTCCAGGCTGGGCTATCCCCTGAGTAAACTAAACCCCGATGAAATTTCCAAGTTTCACGGCCTTCACTTCCATACCTTGTGCGAACAAAACTTCGAACCCTTGTTCGAAACCTGGCAAAAAATCGAGCAACGTCTGGGCAGCATGATTCATCAGTTTGAGTGGATCAATTTGGGAGGCGGGCATCATTGTACGAGAGATGATTATGACCGCGCCGGATTGGTTGAATTAATTTCACGAATTTCTGAGAAATATGATTTGGAAGTTATTCTGGAGCCTGGAGAAGCCGTTGCATTCGATGCTGGCATTTTGGTCGGAGAAGTCTTGGATATTATGGATGCAGAAAAGCGGCACGCCTTGCTTGATCTCAGTGCCACCTGTCACGCCCCCGACGTCATTGAAGCTCCTTACCGCCCTGCTTTGTCGGGTGAGATCACGGAAGGCGGATATGAATATTTCATTGGAGGGTCCAGTTGCCTAACCGCAGATAGCTTTGGTTCTTATCGTTTGCCTTATGAATTGCATCGTGGGAGCAGGGTCGCTTTTCTCGATCAGGCCCATTACACAATGGTCAAGACCAACACTTTCAATGGGGTTATTCTGCCTTCGATTGCTTTGTGGAATTCGAAAACGGATGAACTGAAAATGATTAAACGTTTCAACTACGAAGAATTCGTCAACCGTTTATCATAAAAAATTGAATGCCATGCAGTTTCTAGAATCGGAGCTTAAAGAGGGAGAAAATCAGAAAGAAGTTTCCCGGTTTCAGATTATTCCTTGCCCAATGGAAAAAACCGTTTCCTATGGCTCGGGCACTTCGGCTGGCCCCAAAGCGATTATTGAAGCGAGCCAGGAACTGGAGAGATCCTTAATTTGCGAGCAAGGTATTTTCACGCAACAGGCAATTGATTGCTCTACCGATCATAAAACTTGTCTTTCCGAATTGCGGCATCGGGTCAGCAAAGTGGCAGAGACTAAAAAGTTTCCGATAATTTTAGGCGGTGAGCACTCTCTTTCGTGGGCAGCGATTAACGGAGTGGCCGATGCCCTTGGCGAAAAAATCGGAATTATTCAAATTGATGCCCATGCTGATCTGCGTGAAAGTTATGAGGGAAATCCACACTCCCATGCGAGTGTAATGAATTTATTGGTCAAAGAGGGCTATAAACTCGCCTCTTTGGGCGTCCGTGCCCTCTGTGAGCAGGAAAAAAACTTCCGCAAGGAACATGGAGTGATCTATTGGGATGCCGAAGAATTGGTTCGTAATCAAACTAATCAGGCTGATTTGCCTTCTGACTTTCCAGACCAAGTATACGTTAGTTTTGATCTGGATGGGCTGGACCCATCGGTTATGCCAGCCGTTGGTACTCCCGTACCCGGAGGACTTGCTTATTACCAGGCGATTGATTTGGTTGAATCAGCTCTTCAGGGAAAAACATGCGTTGGCATGGATTTAGTCGAATTATCTCCCGTAAACGGAGACATCGTGTCTCCTTTTACTGCAAGCTGCCTACTTCAGAGGTTGATGGAATTAGTCTGAATTTTGTCGGTTTCCGAAAGAAAGGTTCTTGATCGGTTCTCCTTGGAGCCAGATCAAGAAGAAGGGTGTTTGGGCGTATTGGCGAATCAACGAAATAAATTCTCCGAAGGATTTCCGTCTCTTGGGATTTCTCTTTTACGTCTACTCAAAAAGGAGAAGGCCGCCCTCTCCGTATTTTTCAATTACTGCGTGTACAAGAGATGGCTTGAATCCTTCCCCATTGGATACACCATGATTCGCAAGCTTGCGGGGAGGAAGCGGACATAGCCAAGAACACTTCCGACCGGTTGGTACGCGAACGGAAAAGAAGAAGTGCCAAGACAATCGAAGCTCAGTCGCGTCATAAGACCCTATGAACTCTCTTTTCTAGCGAGAGTTGAGGGTTGCCCTAAGGGTTGAGTCTTGGACTCGTTCGCCGTCCTTGTAATTTTCGCGTCTTATTTCCTTCCCCTTTTCATTCCACACAATTAAAGGCCCGTCCTTCTTGCCGTCCTTGTAGTTGATTTGCTTCTGCTTCTGCCCGTTCTCGTACCACCAGGTAACAGGACCGTCCAATTCTCGGCCCTTCCAAGTGCGTTCATACTTCTTCTGCCCATTGTCATAATAGTCAGTTATACGATCACGCATACACCCAACCATGAGCAGGGAGACAAACAGAGAGAGGAGGACTGCTTTCATCTCCCGATTCAAGCGCCTCCTCGGGCGAGGGTCAAGGGTTGGGGACCAAGGGTTGAACGGGAGTCAGTCCTCGACCAGTTCGCCGTTCTTGTAGGTAAGACGACTCCGTTCGCGTCCATCTTCGCAATACCTGACCACTACCCCATTGCCGTCCTTGACATCGGTCAGGGGGCACTTTTCTCCACTTGGTTTCCACGCAAAAGACGTCATGAATTTGCCCTTTTTCCAGTAGGTCTCTCGAGCTTTCCGTCCGTTTTTGTACCAACCGATCCATAGCCCCTCCTTTACTCCCTCTTTCCAATAGGATTCCCGCTCCTTTATCCCATTTCCGTACCAACCGCACCAAAGCCCGTCTTTCACACCTTCCTTCCAATTTGAATCCCAATTCTTTTGGCCGTTCTCGAACCATCCGCTGAAAGATCCGTTTTTTTGGCCATCCTTCCAGTTTG
>JAYOMW010000145.1:3693-7884 GCA_038121045.1 Opitutia bacterium | reverse complement strand
AGGCGCTTTTTTGGCCTTTGATTCGGTTGATGGTGTCTTTTTCTTCGTCATGATCAAGGTGTGCAGAGGATATTTTTTTAACCAAGCTTGGCAAGAACTTCAGCGCAGCGGGGCGAAACTTTCCCCCATCGCTCGACTTCGACCAATTCAGGTACCCAGCGCCAACTCCGCGGGCATCTGAATCCAGGCGCATGACGAGCGGAAATTCGGATTTCCGAAGGATCAAGGTCGGCGTCTTCAGCCAAGAGTACCGATGACACGATGAAAAGTTCGGGCAATTCATTTTCTCTGCGGCCAAAGACCGGACACAAAGGATTCTTCGGCGACAAAGAGATCTCCACTTGGGCATCCAAGGATTGTCCGATTTCCTTTTGGGTCCTCAAACCTTCCAAGGCTTCGTTTAGCTTGGATTCCTTGAACTCAAGAAGTAAATTGACGTCGGAAACGACTTCGGCACTCTCTCCGAGGTCATGGGGTTGCGGCCAGTCTTGGAGAACAAGCGCTTCGTCGGATAATTCCACTCCGGAATGGCGGAAGGACCATGCTTCGTCTGCGGTAAAGGGAGTGAGGGGACCAATCACTCGAATCAATGCATCAAAGATCAGATGAATTGCCGTTTGCGTTGATCGGCGAGCTGGGGCATCAGGGTGCAAGGTGTACAAACGATCCTTGATAATGTCGTGATAGGTGGACGACAAGGAACCGGAGCAAAACCGATTGATAATCTGAACCGCTCGATGAAGCTCGAAACGCTCCAAGGCATTCGAGACTTCCTCGATCATGATATTCGTTTGAGCCAAGGCCCAAAGGTCAATGGACGTCATGGAGTTCAATTCGACCGCATCTTTTTCGACCGTGAAGTCAAAAAGAGTGCCCAGTTGGAATCTGATCGTATTTCGCAAGGTCCGGTAGGCACGAACGACTTGCTCGAGAATTTCGTCGGAAAGCGGAATATCTCTGCGAAAATCCTCCGAGCAAACCCATAAACGCAAAACGTCGGCCCCATATTTGGTGACGTAAGAATCCGCGGTTTGGGGCTTCCCATCGCTTTTGGAAATTTTTCGACCATCTCCATCCACGACAAATCCATGTGTTAAAATATGGCGGTAAGGTGCCTTGCGGTATGCAACCATGCTCGTCCACAAAGAACTTTGAAACCAACCTCTGTGCTGATCGCTCCCCTCGAGATAAAGATCGGCCGGCCATTCCAATTCCTCTTCGCCCTTGAGGACGGCTCGATGACTGCAACCCGAGTCAATCCAAACGTCCAGCGTGTCCATGCCTTTTACGAGCTTCTTGCCCTTCCACTCCGGGGGCAAATCAAATCCATCGATAAGTTCGTCCTCGCTGAGATCAAACCAAATGTCGGTATTGGCTTGCTCTATTTTTCGGGCAATCAATTCGATCAAGGATGCGTTGAGCAACGGCTCTCCCTCATCGTCGTAGAAAACCGGAAGAGGAACCCCCCAGGAACGCTGGCGGGAAATACACCAATCGGGTCGGGCCTCCAAAAACCCTTTGATTCTGTTCTTGCCCCAATCAGGGGTGAAGCGCACGCCCTCAACCTCCTCGAGGGATTTTTTCCGCAAGCCCTCATGATCCAAAGAGACAAACCATTGGTCCATGGCCCGAAAGACAACCGGAGTCTTGCTGCGCCAGCAATGAGGATATTGATGATTGTGATCCGCCAAGGCCAACAAATCTCCCGAGGCTTTCAATATTTCGAGAACCGCTTGATTTGCGGCGCAACCACTCGCTTTTTCCAACACCGATATCCCGACCAACTGCTCGGGAATTTGCCCATCGTCAACATAGCAACCATTGTCATCGAGAGGACAGTATGTTTCCAAGCCATTTGCCTGTCCGGTAAGGTAATCGTCCAACCCATGACCGGGCGCCGTATGAACGCAACCCGTGCCCGACTCCATGGTCACGTATTCGGCGGTCAAAACAGGACTTTCCCGGTCGATAAACGGATGACGGGTCACCCATCCTTCCATTTCCTCTCCGACGAGAGATTGGCCCCTTGTCACGCCCTCCAGAGAACACGCGGAGCAAAAGGCGTCAACCAAGCTTTCCGCAACCCAGTAGTTGCCCTCCCCCGCCTTTAACTCGACGTACTTCTCGCGTGGATGGAGGGCAATGGCAAGATTGGCAGGCAGAGTCCAGGGCGTGGTGGTCCAGATAACGATAAATGAATTTGGAGATTTCCCGATTAGAGGAAAACGCACATAAATGGATGGACTCGTATGATCCTGATATTCTATTTCCGCTTCGGCCAAGGCAGTACGACAGGGAATCGACCAGTAAACGGGCTTCTTGCTTCTGTAAACAAGCCCTTGATCGACGAAGGACGCGAAGGTCTTGAGAATCTCCGCCTCGTAACGACCGTTCATGGTACGATATTCGCTTTCCCAATCGGCAAGAACCCCAAGCCGTTGGAATTGTTTGCGCTGGGTCTCGATATAAGAATTAGAAAAATCTTTGCATGCCTTGCGCAAAACCAAACTATCAAAATCTTTCTTCTCCTTTCGCAAGGCTTTCGTCACCTTGTGCTCGATTGGCAGACCGTGACAATCCCAACCCGGAACATAAGGTGTCCTGAATCCGCAGGCAGATTTAAATCGAAGAATCGTATCCTTCAGAATTTTGTTCAATGCCGTTCCGACGTGAACGTCTCCGTTCGTAAAAGGCGGACCATCGTGCAGCACGAACGATTTGCCGCTTTTGTTCTTTTCCTGCATCCGGGCGTATACTTTCAGATCCTTCCAATGGTCGATGCGAAGAGGCTCCCTCTCCACAGCATTCGCCCGCATCGGAAAATCCGTCTTGGGGAGATTAAGAGTGTCCTTGAGCTTTTCTGCTTGGTTCATCTGAGACTATGGAATTGAAGGCCGAAAGCGTAGCGAAGATGAGGGAATATCAGCCCAAGTCAAGGGCTGAAAAATGAAGTTTCGATTCTCCTTGCCTTAACTACACTTAAATTCACTCTTTTCGCCTTTCGGCAAAATGTTCCAAATCCTTGACAATTTAACTCAACAAGCAGGCCTTCAAACGGGTTTTGCCTATTGCATTGTTTTGACACTAGCCATTGTCGCGGGCTTATTCTTGCTCACCAAAGGCGGGGATGCATTGAGCGACCACAGTTCCATTTTGGCAAAAGCATTGGGGGTTCCCAGCGTTGTCGTCGGCTTGACTATTGTCTCCATCGCAACCTCGGCCCCCGAATTATTTACTTCGATTGCGGCAATCCGGAGCAGCTCGCAAGGATTGATTATCGGAAATATCATTGGGTCCAACATTGCCAATATAGGGCTCATTCTCGGGCTTGCCCTCATGGTTAAATCGGTCGACACAAGAGACACGATTTCGAAAAGTCAAAACATCACGCTCCTTCTTCTCTCCTTTGCATTCTGCTGTTTTTTATTTTTCAACCCTTCCCAAAACCTTGATGCTTTCTCCGGGGCTCTTTTGCTTGGATTCATTGTGGTCTATCTCTTTTGCACGACTGCCAAAGCCCTTGGCGAAAGAAAAAAAGAAAAGGAGGCAAAGATTGACAAGAAAAGTCCGGAGGCTCCTGTCAAAGCTCTTTTGCTTTCCGTCTTTTCCATTCTGCTTTCGACTGCAGCGCTTTGGGCAGGATCGGATTGCCTTGTGTTCGGTGCTAAGAATCTCGCAATCATTGCAGGAGTTCCAGAGGAATTGATTGGGTTCAGCATACTTGCGATCGGAACTAGCCTGCCGGAGCTAGCGGCTTCCATTTCATTGGTAAAAAAAGGTGAGCACAAGATGCTATTGGGAAACATTGTGGGGTCCAACCTCTTCAACATAGGTTTGGTGGGCGGGGTGGCCGGTATTCTTGGTCCAGTACGCTCAACTACGCCTTTCCCCTGGATCGACTACGTTTCCCTTCTGCTACTGACAGTGATTTTGTGCTTTTGGTTGAAGGGGCGGACTCTAACAAGGAAAGAAGGGTTCGTTCTCCTCGCGGGCTACTTGGCATCCTCCCTGTTCACTTGGGCCTTGAATGGGAACGCATAGAACCCAGTCTTGCTGTTGAGGCTTCCATCAAGCAAAGCTCAAAGTCCGAGGACCGGTCCGATAACCGGTCCTCGTAGGATTTCAGGAATCTTCTCCTACCTGAAAACGAATGAAGGATTCGACGCTCAATTCCGATCCCACTTCCTGACT
>JAYOMW010000145.1:0-3593 GCA_038121045.1 Opitutia bacterium | reverse complement strand
CTACCTGAAAACGAATGAAGGATTCGACGCTCAATTCCGATCCCACTTCCTGACTAGCGGCATGCAGGAGTTGCTTGATCGTTTGATCAGGATCCTTGACAAAGGGTTGCTCGAGGAAACAGGCATTGGCAAAGTATTTCTCAAGCTTGCCTTGTATGATCTTTTCAATCGCCTGAGGGGGTTTTCCTTCAGCTTGCGCCATGGCTATGTCTTTCTCCTTCTCGACAAGATCCGCAGGAACCTCGTCGCGCGAAACGCAAACCGGAGAAGTAGCGGCAATATGCATGCACATATCTTTGGCTAGCGACAACACTTTGGAATCCGCAGAAGCGGAAGACGATCCCGTCCCCATGGACAAAAGTACGGCCACCTTGGCTCCCGTGTGAACATAAGACTCAACCAATCCATTGTCTTTGGGCTCTAGCGCTTGGGATCGGGAAATCCTGATGTTTTCCCCAATCTTCGCAACTTGTTCTGTTCTCTCAGACTCAAGATCGGCTTCAGGTTCATCAAGCAGCCTTTGGGCTACGCCATTTGCAAAAGCAACAAAGTCTTCGTTCTTGGCCACGAAATCAGTTTCGCAATTTACTTCCACGAGAACGCCTTTGCTTTTGTCGGCAGAAACACATTGGGCAATGATACCTTCTCCGGCATCCCGGCCTGCTTTCTTGGCAGCAGAAGCAACTCCTTTTTTGCGAAGGATGGACACGGCTTCCTCCAAATCGCCGGCGCTCTCAACAAGAGCTCGTTTACAATCAATCAAACCTGCTCCGGTCTTCTCTCGCAGGTTAAGTACGTCGTCTTTGGATATCGCGGACATTTTTAAGTAAAAAATTGGTTTTTTGGGGGTAAAAAGGTTAATCCCGTCAAGCCTTGACGGGGTCTTCGGCTGGGGTATCTCCCTCCATGTTTTCGTTTTGGGTTTCCGAGGGCGTCTCTTCGGCTTCTTCAGCAACGGGTTCGCTCTCTTCAGCCTCCGTCTCGACTGAGGATTGGGCTTCCTCCACGGCATCCGGTTCGGCAGTGGCTTCACCATCCGACTCTGGGGCGGGACTCTTCTTTCTCTCGTCAAAATCACTCTCCTCATAACCCTCGGGCAAGGTAACCTCAGGTTCGTCTTCCTGATCGACGAAATCAGGCTCTTGAGCAATAGGCGTAATGTCCTTCCTGCGCGTCGGTGTCTCGACTCGACGGGAAGCTCCGCTTTGAATGGCATCCAAAATCACATCCACAATAATTCGGATGGATTTCGTGGAATCATCATTGCCCGGTATGGGATGAGTAAGGAGAGATGGGTCGGAGTTGCTGTCGACCAAGGCAATCACAGGAATCTTAAGGCGATTGGCTTCGGCTATCGCAATCGACTCGTTATGGGAATCTATCACAAACAACGCGCTCGGCAAACCTTGGAGATTCAGCAAACCTTCGAAATTTCTGTGCATGCGTGACATTTGTCTCCTGATTGCGGCGCTTTCCTTTCCCGGCAACTTGTCCAAACTGCCATCATCCTCCATGCGTAAAAACTTCTTGTACTTGGCCAGGCTTGTGGAAACCGTTTCGTGATTGGTCAGCGTACCGCCCATCCAACGATTGACGCAAAAAGGCATGTTGGTGGCAGCGGCCAATTCCCGAATGGGTTCCTGAGCTTGCCGCTTCGTGCCTACTAACAAAACTTGCTTGCCATGTGATACGATTTCTTCAACTGCGTGGGCGGCTTTTTCGAGCAAATCGTAGGTTTTCTCCAGATCAATAATGGATATTCCATGACGATTGTCGTACACGTAAGGTTTGGATTTTGGATTCCATCTGCGAACTTGATGACCGAAATGCACTCCGGCATCCAAAAGGTCTTTAACGGTAACGTTCATAATATGTAGTTTCAAAGCCCTGCTGGGAAACAGGGAGAAATAATTTTCTTTTAGGATAGGTTGATTAAGATTGGGAGCAGGGGCAGGATTTGAACCTGCGACCTTCAGGTTATGAGCCTGACGAGCTACCAGACTGCTCCACCCTGCTACAGAAGAATAGGTATTATTCGGATTTTACTCCGAGAAGCAACGAAAATCTTCATCGACCACTTCCCGTTCATTTAGGTTGTACTCGAGAGCAACCGACTTCATTTCATATAAGAATGACGAACACAAAAGACCTAGTCGAGTTTTGCGACATCAGAACCAAGCAATTGGAGATCCCTGACTTTTCCGGAGCTTTCAACGGGCTTCAAGTCGAGAACAACGGATCGGTAACGAAAGTGGGCGCCGCAGTAGACGCGGGCCTCGTTCCGTTTCAAAGGGCGGCTGAAGCAAACGTCGACTTCCTTATCGTACATCATGGTCTTTATTGGATCCCCCCAATTCCGATCGTAGGAAAGTCCTATGACAAAATAAGACTTTGCATGGAATCCAACTTGGCCGTATACGGTTCCCATCTTCCGCTCGACTGCCATCCGGAAATTGGCAACAACAGACTTTTAGCCGACAAGCTCGGGCTATCGCCAGAAGCCACTTTCCTACCCTACGAGGGATTCGACATAGGTCTGATTGCAGCTTGCTCATATAACCTCGGAGAACTCAAGTATCGTTTGTCCGATCTTTTCCCCAAAGGCTTTCATTCCATGGAATTCGGTTCGGAAAACCCCAAGAACATTGCCATCATCACAGGTTCAGGTCAAAGTGCGGTCGATCAACTCCTTGCCGCCGGGACCGACACCCTCATCACTGGAGAACTTAAGCAACACCACTTCAATCTAGCTCAAGAACTGGGGCTCAATCTTTATACCTGCGGACATTACGCCACCGAAACTTTTGGAGTCGACGCCCTCGCCCAAGAAGTCGCCAAGGCATTCGATCTGCCCTACGAATTCATAGACCTGGACTGCCCCCTGTAAACTTCGAGGATTGCCGTTTGCCCGGGCTTAGTCTTAAATCAAAAACAAGATGAAAAAGATCGGACTGCTCAACGGACCCAATCTCGACCGCCTCGGAAAACGCGAGCCGGAAGTCTATGGCTACGTGACCCTCGACCAGATCGAGGATAAGGTAAAAGCCAAGGCCACCGCATACGACTGCGAGGTGGACGCCTTCCAGTCCAACCACGAAGGTGCTCTCATCGACAAGATTCACGAATGGAGCGATGCAGGCTTCACCGGTCTCATCCTCAATCCGGGGGGACTTACCCACACGAGCGTAGCCTTGCGGGACGCCGTGGTCGCCTCGGGTCTGAAAACCGTTGAGGTTCACCTTTCCAACATCCATGCTCGTGAGGATTTCCGGCACAAGTCGCTCATATCGGGTATCGCAGTCGCCATCGTGGCCGGCTTGAGCCATCACGGCTACGTGTCCGCCCTACGCTACCTCTCCGAGGAAGCGTAAAGGCCGTATGCTTAAACCGTAAAATTGGCTCCGCTCTTGTCGGCGAATTCCTACCGTTACCAACTGCGAACGGGAAACCAAAACGAGCAAGACCTCATCCGGCTCAAGCCGACCCCAAACCGATCACCTCGAAACCCTTCGTGGAGCAAGTCAAGACCAATCAGGAAATCAGGAAGGAGAAGTCTTATACGGCGTTTTCGCCAAGGAAAAAATCGTTTCCTT
>JAYOMW010000144.1:0-8045 GCA_038121045.1 Opitutia bacterium | reverse complement strand
GCATGTCTTAACCATGCCGCCAGCGTTCACTCTGAGCCAGGATCAAACTCTCCAAAAGAGAGTTGTGCATATAGCTGCACAGGCTTGAGTTAAATTGAATTAACTCGGTATTCAAAAAAATTTGACCGGTGACCCATCAAAGTAGATCACACAAAATAACTTTCAAAGAACAGCCTCAAAAATGAGAGAAAGATTTCTAAAAGATCACCAAACGAGATTTTCGTCAAGAGAAATTCTTTTTTTTTTACAATCCCTCTCCGATCTAAATTAGTAAAGCGATCAGAACAAACATAGGACTTACAAATCAACGCGGAAAATCACTTCCCCACCGAAACCTGGCTTTGTCCAAAAATCTTTCGAACCACCCAAGTTGAGAACCCGACAAATCATATTGGTACCAATTTGAATCTACCGATGAATAAAAATATGGAAATGAGTAGCGGTTCGTCCACAACCAACCATGGCGAGGGAAATAAATCCAATTATCGTATGAACCCTTTCCGCTTGGGTAAATCCAACCAAAGTCACCATGGTAAACCCAAGTGTATTCGGACTGATAAAAATACCCGAACCAATCCAAGTAATACCACTTCGGAAAATTCATCAAATCAATAGCATGGGTCCAGAGGGGATCCTCCGTATTTGCTCGAACACAACGCAAACCTCTCATGCGAGAGACAAGTTCCGGAAGATGCGCTCCCCTGTAGGCAATCCTAAGAGAATTGCCTCCCGCTCTATCACCCTCGGAATAACTCATGTAGTGCCCTCCACGAGATACGCGACGCAGACGGTCATCTAAAAATTCTCCCAAGGCTGGTCCTCTCGTATCCAT
This sequence comes from Opitutia bacterium, assembly GCA_038121045.1. GTDB lineage: Bacteria > Verrucomicrobiota > Verrucomicrobiia > Opitutales > Seribacteraceae > Seribacter. The sequence goes on along the minus strand of JAYOMW010000144.1, from coordinate 7,213 downwards.
ATTTTTGGATTTGGGATTCGAGTACCATCGGGCATCATACCAATCCCAACACCATTCGCTCACGTTGCCCGTGATGTCATAAAGCCCAAATGCGTTGGCCATATCCTTGTGAGTGGTTGTTTCACCACCCCTGCTGTTTTCACTAGCGTTAATGTCTTGATGACCATCAAAATATCCAACCGGTGTACTCGCATTGTCAAACGGATCGCCACTGACGGAATAATTTGCCAAAGATCCATTCAAAAATGAATTCCCCCAACTGTAATCCTGCGTGGAAGTGGAAGCATCCCCACGCGCCGCCCGCTCCCATTCGACTTCGGTTGGGAGTCTGTATCCAGTGCCGGTCCAATTGACATTGGATTCATTGAGGTCGATGTTTCCCGAACGATAAACAATCGTTTTGTTGGCATCCTCGAAATAAACTGGCGTCCTACCCTCAAGTTCGGATCTCGCATTGCACCATTTGACGGCATCGTACCAATTGGCCATGTTCATGGGAAACAGCAAACTCGATCTGTCCCGATACCACCAAGGACCGTCTTTTCTTCGTTTCACGGTATCGGAAAACTGATAACCGTTCGCCTCAGCCCAAGTGGCTACTTTCTCCCAGTTCCAAACAGTGACTTCATAGACGTCGATAAAATAGTCGCTCGTGGAAACATAGTGAGAGGGTCTCTCATCATCAAGGTTGGAATCATCGCCAATCAGTACCTTTCCGTAGGGAACATAAACCATTTTGATACTGTCGGCCCTCAATGGAAAAGGGAAAACGAGCCAAGCCAAGAAAGTAGCTAATGCCGTGCGAAGGACTCCGATATTAACTGTTGAACTGTGGGGCATACTGTAAACGAATTTACAGTATCACACGATATCTAAGTCCTGCGCGAGAATTTAGTTTGAAATTTTTCTACCCTACCCGCAGTGTCAACAAATCGTTTTTCTCCGGTGTAGGCAGGATGAGAATCCATGGTTACGTCTCTCACGATCACATGATGATCAACTCCATCAATATTTTCAGTTTTTTTAGACTGTGCAGTCGATCTGCAGATAAACTTTCTTCCGCTTGACACATCGACAAAGCAAACGGGATTGGAAATGGGATGTATGTCCTTCTTCACGAAATGATCCTTACCCTTGTCTCGCCTTGAAGCGAGGGTTGGTTTTGTTGATCACATACAGTCTACCGCGTCTACGGACGACCTTGCAATCTGGATGTCTGTTCTTGAGAGTCTTAATGGAGGAAACAACTTTCATATCATTTTATTATGCGCTTCCTTTCATCTCTCGTCAACGAAGAATTCAATCTTGCAATGGATCGGACGATCGAACTCCAATTGGCATTGCAATATTCATAAAAAACATATATCCCCTTTCAGATGTCACAAGAAGATACCCAACCCGCTAAAAGCCGGAATCCTGAAAATTACACGTTTTTGGACAAGGAAGCCCTTTCCAAATATACCACCGACACTGGAAAGATTTTGCCACGAAAATATACTGGCCTAACCCCCATGCAGCAACGCAAGGTGTCTAAACTGATCAAGAAATCTAGGCACATGCAATTGGCCGAGTAAGCCATTGTTTCCAGGAAAAGAAGGTTTCGGCTTAGTTGCAGAAAGCCACTTTTAGTTATTGTGTTAACACCCTTTTGGATGGGGGGGTTGTCGCCTTGCCTACCGAAACAGTTTACGGTTTGGCTTGCCTTGCTCTCGACTCCAATGCCGTTGACAAGGTTTACCATTTAAAGAAAAGACCGCCTTCCAATCCTCTTATCGTACATGTTCTTGACCTTGAGCAGGCTACGAAAATCTCATATCCAAATACGGTCTTCAAAATTCTCTGCCGGAAGTTTTGGCCCGGACCGCTCACCCTGATCATACCCAAAAAGAAAATCGTACCCGAAAACGTGACGGCAGGGTTGGAAACAGTGGCAATACGTTCCCCTTCGCATCCACTGTTCAGAAAAGTGCTTGAGTCCACAGGCATGCCGATTGCCGCTCCAAGCGCCAATCCTTATTCGACCGTAAGTCCGACCTCTGCCAGAGAAGTAATGATCTCGCTTGGAAATTCTTGCCCTCCTGTTTTGGACGGAGGGAAATGTGAAATTGGATTGGAATCCACGGTTTTGGATCTTACTTGCGAAACGCCAAAGATTCTTAGACCAGGCCCGATATCCAAGGATGAATTGGAAAAGGAACTTGGAAGACAAATCGTCAACCTAAGCGAAACCAATGACCTTGGAACTCCCTCTAAGTCTCCCGGTCTTTCGGCCAAGCACTACGCACCCGAAACCCCCGTCCGCCTCTACCCTAGTGTACGATCATTGCTGGAATCGGCTCCATCTTCATCAGAGAACTTGATTATAATTCCGAGCAAAGAATTCTTGCCCTCGTTTGATTCCTCTTCCGCAAGAATCATGATGTTCTCGGAAAACGGGGACTCCATGGAAATTGCAAGGAATCTTTACGCTACTCTTAAAAAAGCCGATCTTTCGGAGAAGAAAACCATCCACCTCGCAATGCTCGAAAGAACGGATGGCATTACCGAGGCCATAAACGATAGATTGAGGAGAGCGTCCAGTTCTTGATCCCTTGCTATAATCTGTGAAGTGAAAATTCTTCTTGTTTTCGATCTTTATTGATGAAATGGTAGTTAATCGAACTTATTATATTATGAAATTATCTTGTTCATGCACTCTTGCGCTGCTGATCTTTGCCCCTTTGTTTACCTTTGGGCAGACTGAATCTCAGTTACGAGATCCGGAATATCTGATTGAGCAATACAACCAATTGGTTGCTAAACACAACGCTCTCATCGAGAAGACCAGAGGGCTGATTGCTTCACAGCGCAAACCTCAAATAGTGGAAGTGGAAGCCGAAGCCGACGACGAGCTCAGGCAGTCCCTCAATGATGCGCTCGCACAAGTTGCTACACTTGAAAACCAGCTCGCGAAAATCAAGCAAGACGGGAGACGTACGACGACAAGCAATCAATACTTGGACGACACCAATGCAAGGCTGAGAAGACAACTTCTCGAACTCAAGGCAGACGAGCAGGAACTCGCTCAGAGGAACAAGGAACTGACCGCTACCAACAGAAGATTGACCAATGCACAAAAGTCATTCGACTCCCAGGAAAAGAGCAACTACGCCAAGATCAGGGACTTGGAACTTGGAAGATCTACGATTCAAAGAAGGGCAAACAATATTTTAGCCGAAAACAACACGCTTGCCGCCGAAAACAAAAAATTGAAGGCTTTCGGTGACAAGCTTCAAAGGGAAAACGACGCTCTCAAGCAAAAGGTAGCCGGCACCGACATTGATCTGGATTCGTTGAGCACTCGGCTTTCCGACACTGAGGCTCTTCTTAAAAGCAAAGACGCCCAAGTCAAAGGATTGGAAAACAATGAAATCAAGCTCAAGGAAGACATCAACGGATTGAAAAACGAAGTGGCCAGGTTGGCAGGCGTGGAAGATTTACTTAAAGATAGAAATTCCAATCTCGCAGACGAATGCGAATTGGCAAAGGATCGATATCGCGAAATCGAAGTAGAAAACGAAGCTTTGCTTTCGGAGATTGAAGCGCTAAGGAACTTGTCCAACGAATTCAAATTCGAATCTACGAGAAAAGGGGAGCAAATTGCCAACCTAGAAGCCCTCAACAATGATTTGAAAAGTGATCTCGGCGAACTGATTGCCAGAAACAACGACTTCAAGCTTTCTGAATCTGCAATGAAGGGAGAATTGTCCCTACTGCGTTCCGAACTGACATCTTTGGGTCTCGAAGAGTCCAGGATCTCCGAGCAACTTCTCGGTCTGCGGGACGCAAACGAAATGCTTCTTTCGAAAACCAAAAATCTTGAATCCGAAAACAACGGAATGGAAGAAGCAATCGATCTAATGAAAGTCGAGCTTCAGAATATGAACACCAACGAACAAGGCTTGATTTCAAAAGTCCGCGATATTGATTCGCAAAATCAGGCGTTGCTCGATGAGTCAAGCGCGCTCAAGCAAGAGGGTGACTTCTATAAGGACAAATCTCGACAATTAGAAATTCAGCTCACCCAAGCCGTCGGTAATGAGAGAATCCTCAATGAAAACATCAGAGCGATGGAAGACCGCAACATTCAATTACAAAATGAAATAGCTCGTCTAAAGGAAAGTGGGAGCAGAGCCTACGAGGAGCTCGCAAGAGAGTCCCAGCAATTACAACTCCAACTCAATGATATAGCGGGAAGAGAGCTGGCGTTGCAAAACAACCTGAAGAATTTCGAGTCCGAAAACAATCGTTTGAAAAACGACCTCATTAATAGTCAAAGCAGGGAAAACGAATATAATCGTCAGATTGCCATTCTCAACGCCGACAACAACAATTTAATGCAAGAAATCGAGGCGACTCAGCAAATGCGCACACGCTTGAGAAACGACATGATCGGAGTGATTGATCAAAATGACGATGGAAGCGGTTATATCTTCAGGAATCGTAACTAACTTATCGCCAAGCTCAGGAGCTAAGACTAAGGAACTCACCCATCATTCGGAATTTGTCGTATCGCGATTGAATAAGTTGATCGCTACTTTCTTTAGATAATGCTTTCAGTTCTTTCGTAAGGGCTTCTGAAACAGTCTTGGCAGTCTCGTCCCAACTTCTGTGAGCTCCCCCGATGGGCTCGGGAATTACCTCGTCCACGATCCCAAGCTTGAGCAACTCATCGGCATCCAGTTTCAATGCTTCAGCCGCATCAGAGGAAAAAGCTCGGTCCTTCCAGAGGATAGCAGCGCAACCCTCGGGAGAAATAACGGAGTAATAAGCGTTTTCAAGAATCATGACTCGATTAGCTACGGCGACTCCAAGTGCTCCACCGGAGCCTCCTTCTCCAATAACCAGCGCAATAACAGGAACACTCAGGGAAGCCATTTCACGTAAATTTACCGCAATCGCCTCGGCAACATGCCTTTCTTCTGCTCCAATCCCAGGAAATGCTCCAGGCGTATCGACAATTGATACAATCGGCAATTTGAATCGGTCGGCCATTTTCATAAGTCGCAAAGCCTTTCGATAGCCTTCGGGATTCGGACACCCGAAGTTTCTCTTCAGGTTTTCCTCGGTATTTCTTCCCTTTTGCTGACCAAGAACCATAACCTTAAGTCCGTTCAGCTCAGCTGGGCCTCCAACGATAGCTGCATCCTCCTTGAAAAGTCGATCTCCATGCAGTTCCTCGAAATCGACGAACACCCGCTCAATGTAGTCCAAAGCGTACGGCCGATTCGGGTGTCTCGAAAGCTGAACCTTTTGCCAAGACGTCAAATCGGAATACACGTCTTTTTTGGTCAATTCGATTTTTTTTTCAATTCCCTTGATCTCATCGGAAAAATCCAAATCAGAATCCTGAGAAGATTGCATGAGTTCCTCCAATTGCCTCTCCAACTCGAGCAGAGGCTTTTCAAATTCCAAACTGTGCTTTTTGTTTTGCATTAGCGCTATTCAATGAAATTATTCGGGTACACCCTAAACATCCCGTTCTAGTGGCTCTGCTCGCCTTCGGCAAGTTCTTCCTTCCATCCGAGAATCCGGGCCTTGCTCGTCGCTTCCTCCGCTCCTTCCTTGTCTCCCTTCCTTACGAGAATTCGGGCCAATGAAACCATCAGGGACAAATCGTCAGGCGACACCTCCAGAGCACGCCGACAAAAGGTCTCGGCATCCTCAACCTTATTCATGGACAAGAAAACCTCGGAAAGCGCCCTCATTGCATCAACGCAAAGTGGGTTTTTAGCCAAGCATTCCTTAAGCAATTCTTCAGCCTTTTCATCCTCACCCATTGAAAACGCCAAAATAGCCTCATCCACTCGATCCGTCTTATCCATTGTCCACCCATTCTCCAAAGACCCGGAGATTGTTCAACTCGAAACCACATCCCATTAAGCTCAAGAGCTAATTTCTTGTAATACTCTTCCCTAGCATGCATGATTAATTTACGCCTGCGAAATCATACCTTTCCAAAACCATGCTGTCCAACAACGCCGAATTTAAAAACTTGCTGCTGCTTCATAGCCGGGACCGAAGAAGCAAAAGCTTGGAGAACGAACTCCAGAACTTACCCAAAGCCATCGCTGCTCTCGACCATTCCATAGACGTCGAAAAGGAATCCATTGCCATTGCGACCAACGAATTAAAAACTCTCGAGACTCGCAACAAAACGCTGGATGGAGAGATCGCTTCTCTTGGCGAACAAATTGTTCGTCAAAAAAACAAGCAACTTGAAGTTAAGAAAAACGAGGAGTATCAAGCGCTTGAAAATGAAATCGCGAACCTCGCTTCGCAGGTAAATGAAAAAGAGGACGAACAGATCGCAGTTCTCATCAAAATCGATGACGCCCGACAAACCGCAACAATCGCAAAAGAAAAGATTACGTATCGAGTGACTGATTTGGAAAAGCAGCGGGCTGAATTGGTCGAAAAAGAAAAGGAACTCAAGAAAAACATCGGTGAACTTTCTCAGGAAATTTCTGAGTCCCGGCAAGAAGTCGAGGCACCATTGTTGGAGGTTTACGACCGGACGAAAAAGATTCTGGCGAAACCTCCTTACATAGCCCCGATCGAGGACCAAAAATGCTCCGGTTGCAACCTGCGGGTTTCAAATGACGTAATTTCATCCGTTCTCGTTGAGCAGAAACTCACCCAGTGTGACCAATGCGGACGCATCGTATACGTCGAAAGGTAATTGCGCCCAAAGTTCGTTCAAAATGTTTCAAAGGCGAAGAGCAGAAACTTCATCCAATTTCCGAGAAGCGGTCATTCGCTGTTCTTGCAAACGCATGAGCAGAGGAAAGTCCGGACATCGTAGGGCAGGATTCCCCGTGAAATCGGGGGGGACTTGCGTCAAGGCAAGTTCACGGCAAGTGCAACAGAAAACATACCGCCCTCTATTGAAGGTAAGGTTGAAATGGTGGGGTAAGAGCCTACCGCCACTAGGGCGACCTAGTGGGCAGTGTAAACCCAATCCGATGCAAGGCGAAATAGGAAACCGGGTTGCCCGCCCAATGGTTTCGGGTACGCCGCATCCCCCGCCGGGGGAATCAATGCTCGCATTGATAGATAAATGAATGACTATTCGAACCTTTAACCGGACGAATAACAAAATCTGGCTTACAGCTTCTCGGAATTCACTTTTCTATGTTTACTTTTGAAATTGACGATTATTCGAAAGGATGCA
>JAYOMW010000143.1:0-8066 GCA_038121045.1 Opitutia bacterium | reverse complement strand
CCCGCCCCAATCATACGCTGGTCATGCTCGAGCGGCCCAAAGACAACCCACGCCCTACCCTTTTGCGTCATCGCGGGGAATACACCAGCCCAAAGCATGAGGTACCGGCAGGCATCCCGGAAATCTTTGAATTGCAGAATAAAAAAGAACCCGCCGACCGCCTGGAATTCGCCCGTTGGTTGGTCGGCACGGACAACCCGCTTGGCGACCGGGTCGTCGTCAACCGGGCCTGGCGTTCCTTCTTCGGTTATGGACTTATCAGAACAAACGGTGACTTCGGCACCCAGGCACCCGCCCCCGATCACCCCGAACTCCTCGATTGGTTGGCCGTTGAGTTCCGCAAGAACGGAATGTCCCTCAAGAAGCTCCACCGCTTGATCGTTACCAGTTCAACCTATCGTCAGGATTCCAAGGCATCCCCCTCTCTTCTTGACAAAGATCCCCAGAACCGCCTGCTTGCCCGGGGACCACGCTTCCGCCTTTCCGGTGAATTGATTCGTGACCACATGCTCAAAGCCAGTGGGAAGTTGTCGGACAAGATGTTCGGGCCCGGGGTTTTCCCTCCCCAACCGCTCACCGTCCTGGCCCATGCCTTCGGCAACAAGAGTTGGAACGCATCCAAAGGAGAGGATCGTTACCGGCGCTCGGTTTATACTTTCATCAAGCGCACCGCCCCCTTTGCCGGGTTCATGACTTTTGACGGCACCTCGGGCGAGAACTGCCTGGCCAAGCGTGACCGGAGCAACACGCCTTTGCAGGCGCTCACCCTGCTCAACGACGAAATGTTCCTCGAGCTCGCCCGGGCCGCCGGCTCAGAGGTTCACTTGCAAAAGAAAGATCCCGTGCTCACGCTCTTCCGGCGCTTCCTTACCCGCCCCCCGAGCGCAGAGGAAACCCAGGCTCTCCAATCCTATTTGGACCAGCAAATCGAACGCTTGGAAAAAGGGGAACTCAAGCCAACTGAAATTACCAACGACAAAAAGGCCAATCCCGAACTCGCCGGCAAAATTCTACTCGCCCGGGCCATTATGAACCTGGACGAAGCCATCACCAAACCATGAACCTAAACCCATTGCTTCACCTTACCCGTCGCCATTTTTTCAAGGACTGTGGAATTGGCGTCGGCAAAATCGCCCTCGCCTCCCTGCTCGCCAAGGAATCCTTCGGAGCTTTGGGCAAGCCGGACTTCATGCGTTTTCCGGTAAAAGCCAAAAGGGTCATTTATTTGTTTATGGCAGGGGCACCCAGCCAGCTCGAGCTCTTCGACGACAAGCCTAAACTCAAGGAAATCGAGGGCAAGCCGATCCCTCCCTCGGTGATCAAGGGCCAACGCTACGCCTTCATCCAGCCGGATGCCGCCGTGCTCGGTCCACGCTTTCCCTTTGCCAAGCACGGGCAGTCCGGGGCCGAGTTTTCCGATCGGCTTCCCTTTCTCTCCAAGATTGCGGACGAACTTACCATCGTCAAATCGATGCATACTGACCACTTCAACCATGCCCCCGCCCAGCTCTTCATGACAACGGGAAGCGGAATTCCCGGTCGGGCAAGCATGGGTTCCTGGCTAAGCTACGGGATCGGGAGCGAAGCCGACGACCTTCCAGGTTTCGTGGTGATGAGAAGTGGTGGCAACCTGAGTGGTGGATCGGCCATGTGGGGATCCGGCTTTCTTCCTTCCGAGCACCAGGGGGTTCCCTTCCGCGAAGGGGCCGATCCGATTCTTCACGTCGCCAACCCCAAGGGCATCGACCGCACGGCGCAGCGCCAAACCCTCGACCTTCTGAACAAGCTCAACCGCGGAACCCATGGCAAGATGGGGGATCCCGAAATCAACGCCCGCATCGAAGCCTATGAAATGGCCTACCGGATGCAGGCCCGGGCTCCCGAATTAATGGATTTTTCCAAGGAAAGCCAAGAGACTCTTGATCTGTACGGAGTCAAAAAAGGGAAATCCGATTTCGCGAGCAACTGCCTGCTCGCCCGCCGGTTGGCTGAGCGGGGAACCCGCTTCATCCAGCTTTATCACAGCGGATGGGACGCCCACTCCAATGTCGCGGGGAACGTCACGAAGCAGGCAAAAGCCGTTGACCAGGCAAGCGCCGCTCTCGTTCAAGACCTCAAACGACTGGGCATGCTGGAGGACACTTTGGTGGTATGGGGTGGTGAATTTGGGCGCACCCCCATGGTCGAGGCCAGCGCCGCTTTGAACCGGAGTGGCGGGCGCGACCACCACCCGCAGGCCTTTACCATGTGGATGGCCGGGGGCGGAACCAAACCGGGAATCACCTTGGGCAAGACCGACGAGCTTGGCTTTCACGTTACCGAGGATCCGGTGCACGTTCATGATTTGCAGGCCACCATTCTCGAACTCATGGGAATCGATCACACCCGTCTTTCCTTCCGCTTTCAGGGGCTCGATTTTCGTCTGACCGGAGTGGAACCACACCACGCCATCAAAAAACTGATCGCTTAAAACTTCTTTCTGTTTCCGATTCAAATGAAAATCACAACCTGCGCTGCTTTTCTTACACTTGCCTGGTTGGCGTCTTCTTTGTCCGCCAAAAAGGACGGCATCAGTTACAATCGTGACATCAGGCCCATCCTCTCGAACCATTGTTTCTCCTGCCATGGCCTGGACGAGAAGCACCGCAAGGCCAAACTTAGGCTCGACGTAAGGAAAGAAGCAATCATGTCCCGCGATGGGATCCAGGCAATCGCACCCGGCAGCATTGAAGACAGCGAAAGCTGGATGCGAATCATTTCCGATGATGAAGACGAAGTCATGCCTCCTCCCGAAACCCACAAATCCCTCACGGCGGAGGAAAAAGAGTTGGTCAAACAATGGATCGAACAGGGAGCGCCCTATGAAGGACACTGGGCATTCATTGCCCCCAAAAAATCAGACTTGCCAAAGGTCCAAGGAGCCCAAAACCCCATCGATGCCTTTGTTCAGGAGCGCTTGAAAGAGGAGGGATTAGCCGCTTCCCCCTCCGCCGAGAAGCAGACCCTGCTAAGAAGAGTCTATCTTGACCTAACGGGACTACCTCCAACTCTCGAAGAACTGGATGCTTTTATGAACGATCAATCCCCCGATGCCTGGGATAAAGTCATCGATGATTTGATGAACCGGACGGCCTATGGGGAGCATATGGCCCGCTTTTGGTTGGACCTTGCCCGTTATGCCGACACGCACGGACTGCATTTGGACAACGAAAGAAGTATGTGGCTGTATCGGGACTGGGTGGTCAAAGCTTTTAATCAGAATCTCTCTTTCGATGAATTTACCCGTTGGCAATTGGCGGGCGACCTCTTGCCTGACCGCACCCTTGATCAACAAGTTGCCTCCGGTTTCAACCGTTGCAACGTCACGACCGGAGAGGGTGGCAGCATTGCCAAGGAATGGATCTACCGCTACGCAGTGGATCGCACTTCCACCGCGGTTGAAGTATGGATGGGACTGACCGCGGGTTGCGCCACCTGTCACGATCACAAATTCGACCCTCTCTCCACGAAAGAATATTACTCGCTGTATTCCTTTTTCCACAGTGCGGCCGATCCCGCTATGGATGGCAATAAGCTCGATACGCCACCGGTCATTCAAGTTCCCACAGAGGAACAACAAGCGGAACTAAATAATCTCGATAAACAAATTGCCGAAGCGAAAAAGAACTTCAACCAGGCATTGGCCAAATTCAAATACGAGGATCCGGCTGATCAAAACCCCAAACCAAAACCTCAGGTATCAAAAACCGTTTGGTTTGAAGACGAATTTCCGGAGGGCAAATTGATAACCGTGGGCGGGGACGTAAAATTCAACGACCCGAAAGAGGGTCCGGTTTTCAAGGGGAACAAATCTATCACCCGAACCGTTCGAAACCAAGTTGGGCAGGACGTATTGACAGGAGTAAAAAACCTGAGCATTCCCACAAACGGAACTATTTTCGTCCATTGCTTTCTTGATCCAAAGAACCCACCGGAAGCCATCATGCTCCAATTTTACGTGAACGGATGGAACCACCGCGCAGTCTGGGGGGCTCACGAAAAAATAGGTTGGGGAAAAGAGGGAACACATCAAAGAGTGGTCATGGGAAAACTTCCTCAAACAGGAAAGTGGGTGGAGCTCAAATTCCCGGCATCCAAAATAGGACTTTCTCCCAAAACCAAGGTTACCGGGTTTGCCCTCACTCAATTTTCAGGAACCGTCAACTGGGATCACTTTGGGATCTCTTCCACTCTCGATCAAGCAAACGATCCACTCTATTCCTGGTCAGCCTGGAAAAAACAGCCTGAGAACAGAAGAAAAAAAGACCTCAGTCAAGTTTTGCAAAGGAGACTGAAAGGGAAAGATCCCAAAAAATGGAATTCCCGTGATGAAAACGATGCCTTCACCCACTGGCGAAATAACTTATACAAAGGTTTCCCTCAAGAACTCATAGCCTTCAACAAGAAAAAGGAAGAGATAGAAAAAAAGAAAGAGGCCTTGAACAAAGAGATTCCTTCGACCTTCGTGATGGCGGATCTTCCCAAAGCAAGGGAGAGCTTTGTCATGGTTCGCGGGCAGTATGACAACCCCGGAGAAAAGGTATCCCGTGGAGTCCCCGCTTTCCTTCCCAGTCTGCCTCCCAAACCAAAGGACCGAGATTACAATCGCTTGGATCTGGCCGATTGGCTGGTTCGAAACGATCACCCCCTCACCTCCCGGGTGATCGTTAATCGGATCTGGCAACAATTCTTCGGCACGGGTCTGGTCAAAACGAGTTCTGATTTCGGTACGCAGGGTGAACTCCCGAGCCATCCCGAACTATTGGACTGGTTGGCCGTTCAATTCATGGAAGAAGGGTGGGACTTTCGCGTATTCATAAAGAGGATTCTTACCAGCAAAACCTATCGGCAAAGTTCCAAAGTTTCACCCACACTCCTCGAGAAGGACCCGGAAAATCGTTTGCTCGCCCGCGGCCCGAGATACCGACTGGATGCGGAAATCGTTCGTGACCAGGCCTTGCATTTGAGTGGCTTGCTCGTGGGCAAAGTCGGAGGCCGTGGGGTGATGCCTTACCAACCGCCCAATATTTGGGAACCAGTGGGTTTTGGAAACAGCAATACCCGTTACTACAAGCAAGGAAAAGGTGATGATCTCTACAGAAGAAGCCTGTACACCTTCTACAAGAGGACGGCACCGGCTCCTTTCATGTCCACTTTCGATGCGCCCAACCGCGAACAAAGCTGCTCGGGTCGCGGAAAAAGCAATACCCCGATGCAGGCGCTTCAATTGCTCAATGACGTCCAGCACGTGGAAGCCGCCCGCAACTTCGCCGAAAAAATGATTCAAAAGGGTGGAAAGCAAGATCAGACAAAGATCAGCTGGGCCTGGCGCGCCGCGACTTCCCGCAAACCAAGCCGGGAAGAAATTGAAATCGTCCAAGATCTTTTGAACCAAAACCGCAAAAGATACGCTCAGGATCCGAAATCGGCTGAGGATTTGATCGGATTTGGAGAGAGCGAACCGGACGCAAAGATCAAGCCTATTGAACTGGCTTCCTGGACACTGGTCGCAAACATGATCCTCAACCTCGACGAAGTGGTAAACAAAAATTAAATCAGTGATGAATCCCGCAATCGAATTTCATAATCTTCAAAGCCGAAGAACCTTCTTTCAGGGAGCCGGTCTCAAACTTGGCGGCATCGCCCTGGCCCAGCTTGCCGGCAAACAAGCCTTCGCCAATTTAGCAAACGCTCCCAAGGAAGACATGCACCCTGCCCTTCCGGGGTTCCCTAACTTCAAACCGAAGGCCAAAAACCTGATTTATCTCCATATGAACGGGGCTCCTGCTCAAATGGATCTTTTTGATCACAAACCCGTGATGGAGGAGTATTTCGACAAGGATCTGCCTGATTCCGTTCGTAATAACCAACGGATTACCGGAATGACGAGCGGACAGGCAAGGTTTCCGGTTGCACCCAGTAAATTCAAATTCGAAAAATGCGGAAAATCAGGAATCATGATGAGTGAACTGGTTCCGCACATGAAGGAAATTGCGGACGAGATATCGATGATCAAATCGGTTCATACCGAGGCGATCAACCATGACCCTGCCTGTACCTTCGTGATGACGGGAAGCGAAGTCCCTGGCAAACCAAGCCTGGGTTCTTGGCTAAGTTACGGGCTGGGGAGTACAAGTCAGGACCTGCCGGCCTTTGTCGTATTTACTCCCACTTTTCCCAAGGACAGCCAAGCCCAGGCACTCTTCACCCGCATGTGGAGCAGTGGGTTTCTTCCTTCAAAGTATGACGGCGTTGCCCTCCGCGGGGTGGGCGACCCGGTTCTCTTTGTCAAAAATCCTCCGGGCGTCAATCCGGGAGACCGCCGGACCATGCTCGATGCCCTGGGAAAATTGAATCGGAAGACCTACGAACGCTTTGGCGATCCCGAAACCCAAACCCGGATTGCTCAATACGAAATGGCTTTTCGCATGCAAACCAGCGTGCCGGAACTGACTGATTTATCCAAGGAAAGCAAAGCGACCATGGACATGTACGGTCCGAACGTGGAAAAGTCCGGCACTTACGCCCACTCCGCCATCATGGCGCGCAGGCTGATTGAAAGAGGCGTACGGACCGTGCAAATCCTTCATCGCGGATGGGATCAGCATGGGAATCTCCCGAAATTGATCAAAGGTCAGTGCATGGACGTGGATCAACCCACGGCCGCACTGATCAAGGATTTGAAATCCAGAGGACTTCTCGAGGATACGCTGGTGGTGTTTGGCGGTGAATTCGGAAGAACGATCTACTGTCAGGGAAAACTCACGCGCGAGAACTATGGGCGGGATCACCATCCCCGTAACTTTTGCATGTGGATGGCAGGCGGCGGAATCAAAAAAGGCATCACCTACGGAGAAACCGATGATTTCAGCTATAACGTCACCGAGAATCCGGTACACCTGAACGAACTGAATGCCACCATTCTTCATTGCCTTGGAATTGACAATCACAAGTTCACTTTCCCGCACCAAGGCTTGCAACAACGCCTGACCGGAGTCGAAAACGCCTACCCCGTCAAGGGTCTGCTTGCTTAGAGCCTTCATTTCCTACTCGCTCAACTTGAAGTTGGGGATTAAGGTGAGCGGAATTCAATTCTCTTATCATTTATGCCCGACCATTCAAAGAAACAAGAACCCAAGGAAGACCGCAGGAAGTTCATCGTAACATCCACCATAGGCGCTTCGGCGGCTTGCGCCCTCTTTCCCTTTGCCACCGGAATTCCATCCGTATTGGATCCGGTCACCAAGGGAGACGGTAATGCAAAAGTGCCATGGACCAAGGTAGCGGCCTTGGCCTCTCTTCCTGAAGATGGAACGCCCACCAAGTTCGAAGTCGTGTTGGCCAAAGTGAAAGACGCATGGACGACTTACACCGATATTCCAGCGGGAGCCGTTTACCTGACGCGAAAGGGAGATCAGGTTGTTTCCTACAATTTGAGATGCCCGCACTTGGGGTGCGCCATTGACTACCGCAAGGATTCGAACGATTATTTTTGCCCCTGTCACAACAGCACCTTCGGACTCGACGGTTCGGTTACCAACGACGAAAGTCCGAGCCCCAGAGGAATGGATACGATGGAAACGAAAGTCGAGGACGGCCAGGTTTGGATTCAATTCCAGCAATTCCGGCCCAACATCGCGGAAAAGATTCCTCTCTCATGAAACGCTTGGTAAATTGGCTTGATGACCGTTCGGGCATTCGGGGATTGGTCAAGGAGGCCCTGTACGAAAAAGTGCCCGGTGGCGCCCGGTGGCGGTATGTTTGGGGAAGTTGCCTGACTTTTGTTTTCTTCGTACAAATCGTAACAGGCACTCTGCTTTGGATGTTTTACAGCCCAAGTACTCAGACTGCCTGGGAGAGCGTCTATTTTTTGGAGCATCAGGTTGAGGGCGGTTGGTTTCTCCGGGGCGTTCATCACTATATGGCTCAGGCGATGATCGTCCTCCTGGTTCTCCACTTGATGCAAGTCGTAATCGATGGAGCCTACAAAGCTCCCCGCGAACTGAATTTCTGGTTCGGCATCCTGA
>JAYOMW010000142.1:0-8088 GCA_038121045.1 Opitutia bacterium | reverse complement strand
CAGGGTAATGAACGACGATACAGTTTGAGGGTTTCTCAAAAAGAAGCCTTTTTTAAGTAACCTATTGATCCTATCCTGCTGTGTATGCATAGTGAGAAATGAAATGGAGCTTTCCAAAGAATTTATTCTTGAGCTGACTGAGGTACAGCATCGGCTTTTCGGCTTCCTGTCGAAGCGGTTGGCCAAAGCCTAAGGTTCCTCGATGACAAAATCCGAGCAGAAAGCAAAGTAGCCTTGAACTCCAACCTTCTTTGCTTTGACGTGTTTGTCAGAACATGAAAATCAATCCATTGAAATTATCTCAGAACCGAAGATTGGTCGCAATGGCGTTGGCAGCCATTGCGGGCCTTCCGGTTTTAGGCCAATCCGAGCAACTTTCCGATGGACGCCATCGGCAAGTTGCCGAGGGTCACCGATCGGCTTACTTCAAGGACGGGGAAATCCACGTCAACGTGCTCGGTGAGCCCGAGGGCAAGCCTCTCACCACGGGACATTGGGATTTCAAACCCTCCTGGTCCAAGACGGGAAACAAGCTGGTTTTTTTCCGGCGTGTCCAAAATCATCCTCAAGTCGGTATGTGGAAGACAGCGATCTGCATCATCAATGCAGACGGCACGGGTTTTCATCAGATCACCGATGCCACGCAAACCAACTTCAACCAGACTTGGACCCGGGACGGGACGAACACTCCGATCTGGAATCGAAGGAACCCGCAGGGTGGGGGATACCATGTCATGGCGGGGAAGATCGGAGGCAAGCCCGGGGAGGAGATTCCCCTCACCGGCAAGGGCACGCATACTTGGGCTTACACTTGCCTGACGGATGGTCGTATTCTAGTCAACCACGCTAATCCTAAGCAAGGCAGGGGCTATTTCCTGATGACTCCCAAGCCCAAGGGCAAACCGGTTTTTGAAAAGATCAAATGCGACTTGGCGAAGGGCGGGTACCTGGATCGTTTGAGCTTATCGGTCGACGAGACTCAAATTTGTTTCGAGTACCAAAAGGGATTCAAGCGCAAGGTTGTCGGTCGTACTTTGTACCTTGCCGATTTTGATGCCAAGACCCTCGTGATTACCAACGCCAAGCCTTTTGCCAACAAGGAGGGCAAGCAGGTCTGGTTTGCCTACCCTCGCTGGACGCTCGACCAGTCGGCCATCATGTATCAGGCGGGCGGAGCGCTTTACCTGTATGACTTGAAGACTCACAAGACGACAAAGGTCTCCACGGACGATTCGGCCGATTACCGTTATCCTCATGGAGAAGCGACCCCCAAATAGCCAATTTTCTACTATTCTGCCAAATGGAAATCAGCAATCGACTCACCATGAAACCCACCCGTACCTTTCTAGGCTGGCTCACGGTCATTAACCTGGGAATTCTTATCTACTGGATTTTCGCTCTTGTCTTTGCCCGCTAGTGGGTGTTTTGGGTTCACGCATCGGCGGTTGAGATATCCAAAGAGAGCTTTGCCGAAATCAATTACGCCATGATGGGCTACTACAAACTGGTGGTGATTCTTTTCAACCTGACCTCGTACTTGGTACTCAGGGTCGCAAAGTTCTCCTGACAAGCCGGAGCGGCGGGGTTTGCGGTTGAGCTGCTTTTCTTTAGGGGGGCCTATCCTCCTCGCCTTAGCTGGAACGGGGGCGTGGTGGGTTACGGTCTGAAGCCCGACAACGGATTGGCTCCGCAAGCCCGGACCCTGGGGGGAGGTGTTCAAGAAAGCCGGATACAAGACCGCCCTGATCGGGAAATGGTACCTGGTCGATACCACGGAGTTGCATCCCAAAGCCAAGGGTTCGACCTGACTTACTTCATCGACAAGAGCAACAACCAGACCAAGAAACAAAAAAAGAAGGGAGCTTTTTGGCTTAAGTGAAGACAGGGCTTGGGGCGCCCATTCGCTTCCTAGAGCTTGTTTTTCAAACGTTGAATGGTGAGCAATGCCTCGGACGTGATTCGATTTTGTTGACCCAAACTTCTGGCTGCGGATTGGTTTAGAATCTGGGATTTCCCCAAGTTGGTCATTTCTTTGGCATAGTCCGCATCCTTGATTCTACCGTTGGCTTTTTCCAACTCACTCAAGTTCGTGGAGAGGAGCTCCCAAGAGGTTCCGAGCGAATTTTGTTCCGCTCCGTTCTGCGCCCGGGCATCTGAAATAAGCTGACTGAAGTTCTCGAATTCGGCCACGCTGTAATCCCAAAGGTCGCCATCCAATGCCAGGAGGTATTTGTTTGAAACTACCCCGCTGGAGGTGTCGCCTGCGACGTTTACGTTCAATGCGCCGGTTCCGCTTGGCGTCCCGCTGAAGGCTACGTCGACTGTTCCGTCCGGGTTCACGCTGGAGGTTCCGGCGAGGGTTCCTTTGTCCGCTCCAGAGATGGTGATTACGGGAGGGGCGCCGGTTACGTGGTTTCCTCCCAAACCCGTCAGGTTTGCGGGAGCCTGAACGCTTCCGTCGGCAATTTGCACGTCAAGATCAGTGAAGTCGCTTGGGTTGCCCGTAAAGTTCAGGTTGAGCGTTCCGTCTCCATTGATGGACGTGGTTGCCGCAAGAGTGTTCTTGGTTGCTCCCGTTATGGTAGCGATTGGAGGGGTTTCCGTTGGTGCGTATCCGCTTCCGATTCCCGAAAGATTGCCTACTCGTGCCAATCCTTGCGCGACGCCCACGGTCAGGTTACCCGTGCCGGTGGTTGCGCCCGAAAAGGTGATATTGAGAGTACCGTCCGCATTGATGGACGACGTACCCGTAAGCGTCCCTGCATCAGGTCCGGTGATGGTGACGGTAGGCACGGGATCTCCCGTCGTATATCCGGATCCTATGCCCGAGAGATTGTTGACCCCAAGCACCCCTGTGGCAACGTTCATGGTGACGTTGTTGGTGTCGGTAGGGTTTCCCGTAATGGTCACGTTAAGGGTTCCGTCGGAATTGACCGAAGAAGTCCCCGAAAGGGTGCCTGCATTTGGGGAAGTAAAAGTTACCGCGGGAGGAGTCTCGGTGGTTTTGTATCCCGACCCGATGGAGTTGAAGTTGGTTGGCGCTCGAATGATTCCGTTGGCGATGGTTGCGGTCAGGTTTGCGTTGCCCGTGGGGTTTCCGGAGAATGAAACATCGAGAGTTCCGTCTGTTTTAATGGTGGCGGTTCCGGCGAGAGTCCCTGCATCGGTTCCCGTAATAACGACGTTCGGAGCGGCTTCGGTTGGGTCGTAATTGGATCCAATGCCATTCAGGTTCGCGGGTCGGGCGGCGAGACCATTGGCGATGTTTACGTTCAGGTTTCCAGTTCCCGTAGGGGTTCCGGTAAAGGCGACGTTGATCGTTCCGTCGCCGTTGATGGTGGCGGTTCCGGCAAGCGTACCCGCATCGGCTCCGGATATAGTGACCGTGGGGGCGGCTTCGGTGGGATCGTACCCTGATCCTTTGTTGGTTAGACTGGGTGGGTTGCGAAGGACTCCGTTTGCAAGCGCGATCGTAAGGTTTCCGACGCCCGATGGGTTGCCGGAGAATGAAACGTCGAGAGTTCCGTCTGCTTTAACGGTTGCGGTTCCGGCCAGAGTGCCCTTGTCGGCTCCCGTTACGGTGACCGTGGGGGCGGCTTCGCTTGGGTCATAGCCAGTTCCAATACCTGCGAGATTCGCCGGGCGCGGGTTGACGCCGTTGGCGACGGCTACCGTTAGGTTTCCATTCCCAGAGGGAGCGCCGGTAAAAGTGACCTTGACCGTTCCGTCCGGATTGATCGAAGAAGTAGCGGCAAGAGTTCCCTTGTCGGTCCCGGTTATCGTAACGTTGGGTGCCGTCTCGGTCGGATCGTACCCGGAGCCTATGCTGGCGAGATCGGCCGGAGGTTGAATGGTGCCGCTGGCGACTGCCACAGTGATGTCAATCGGGTCCTCGTATGCAAAGACCCGTCCACCGTTTCTTCCGACGTAGGCTATGGTTCCGGTTGAGTTGAAGGCTGGCGTGGACTGAGTTCCTCCGCCCATGGCGGCGTGCCAGATTACTCCGTTTAAATTCGTGTTGTTGCCCCAGGAGCCTGGGTTTGTTCCATCAAGAGCGAATACTCGGCTGTCATTTGAGGTGAAGACAACTTGGTTGGCTGCATTGACGACGGGGGACTGGCGGGTGAAGTTCGATCCACCTACCCGAAAGCTTCCCAACTGAGTTGCAGTGGTTCCGTTGTCCGCAAAAGCAAAGACTCTGCGATCGGTGGAAGTGAAGTAGACATTGTCGTTCGCTCCTACGGCAAAGTGGCCTCGAATACTTCCTGGTACCTGAACCGAGCCTCCCCAATTGTCCGTCCCCAAGGTTGTGTCTAGGGCCGCGATATTTCCGTTTCCATCGCCGAGGTAAAGAACGCTTTCGTCGTTGGAAAGAGCAGGGGATGCTCCATTGTTAAATTGAAAGGTACCTGCACCGGTAAAAGTAAAATTATTAACCCACAATTGAGTTGGCGCCACACCGTTTCCATTGTCCTGGACTTTATAGACGTTCCGGTTCAAGGAAGCTACGTAGATGTTTCCAGTCGAGTCGACGACAGCGCCAGTTTCAACGTTGGCTCCCGTATCGAAGCGCCATTTTGTGGACCCGTCGGTCGTGTTGATAGCATGAAGGTTGTCGTCGGCAGAGCCAAAATATAGGGTTTGTCCATCATTGGACAAAACGGGTTGGCTCGTTTGTACCGCTCCGCAGTTGTAAGTCCAACGCACGGAACCGTCGGAGGTGTTGAAAGCTCGTACGCCATTTTGGTAGCCGACGAAAAGAGTTTGTTCATCTGCGGAAAGAGTAGGGTTGCAAATGGCAGTTGTTCCCAAAAGCACCGACCAACGAGCCGTACCATTGGCTTGGACAGAGTTTACGGTGGTACCTGCGGTTCGGCTTCCCACAAAGAAGACGTTCCCAGTCGAATCAACAACGGGTTTGGTGTCCGCGTCTTCCGTAGTCAGGGTGCCTGTGTTCCAAAGTTCCGTTGCGGTCGCCCCGGAACTGGGGACACCGGTACCGGTGAAAGCTACGTCGATTTTACCATCGGGTCTGATGGTGGCAGTACCTGCCAGCGTGCCTCGGTTCGCTCCGCCGACGGTTACCGTTGGAGCGGTTTCGGTCGGGGCATATCCCGAGCCGATCCCAGTAAGGTTGGTTGGAGGCAAAGACGTGATGGTTTGGTTCGGAACGCTGCCGCCGACACCGTTGACGGTTTGGTTTGTGGTCGTGCCAGCAGCTCCGCCGTTGACCGTTTGGTTTCCCGTCGTACCTTGCTGAGCCTGGATGGCTTGGACGGGGGTGGATCCGGGGATTCCGCCGGCGACGGTTTGGCTTGGCGTCGTTCCCTGTACCCCATTGAAGGTTTCGGCTGGCGTGGAGCCTGCTGCGCCACTGACGGTTTGGTTTGGGGCGGTGCCGCCCGTGGGAGTGATGGTGGTGCCTGCGAAGGATCCTCTGCTACCCTGAACCGTTAGATTGGCTCCGATCGGGCCAGGGGTGGAATTGGTGTCCAAAATATTATTGAAGAAAAGGTTACGGGAAATTTGGGCCAAAGTGGGCTGTGAGCCGGACGTCGTATTGACAATGAGCTTGCTTTGGGTGTCACTTTGATTGGAGAAGAGGCTTATTCCGTTGAATTTTCTTTGGGCGATCGACTTGATTTCTTCTTTTAATTCCTTGAATTCACGGTTTAAGCTGTGTTTGTCTCCTAAGTTGAGGGTAAGGTCGTCGTATCTGTGACGGAGTTCGGACATGCGGGTAATGATTGCCCCTAAACGACTTTGAGCGGCGTCTTGAGACTCGAGGAACGAGAGTCCGTTTTGGAGATTCTTGGCAAGGGCCGCGGAACGGGAGATGGTCGAATCCAGTTTGGACGAGACGGCAAGCCCCCCCGCATCCTCGTCGATTTTCAGCTTCAATCCGGAGGAAAGGCGACCCAAACTCTTGGAAAGTTTCGCCTCGGTGGTCTCCATATGGCTAATGGATTCACGGGCCGCTGAGAAAGAATGCATGTTCATGAATTCTTTCTCTCCACTCGAAAATCACTCCACAGGGCTGAACTTTGGGCAAGCATACTCATCTAAATTTTGGCACATGTATCCACCCATTATAATCGACTGAAATCTGATGGAATTTAGCGAAATCCTAATAAGAAACTCGAATACTTGTTTCATCTTTGATGGATTTTCATTTGATTTCGTTAGAAGGAATGTCTTGACCTGATGTTTCGTCGACGGGAAAACCAATTTCCGTCCTTTTCCTTGCGTTTGACCAATGATTGCAAAAATCAGTCCATCTCCAATCTTTCCCTTTCGTTTCTTTTGGCTGAATTTCATACTAAGTTCCATTTCCTTATGCGTCTGTTGGCCCAGCGTTTTAGGGGTATCCAAGCCCAATGTTCTTTTTATTGCAATCGACGACCTGAACGATTGGGTTGGCTGCATGGGGGGGCATCCGCAGGCCCTTACCCCAAATTTGGACCGTCTGGCCGCCTCCAGTCTTCTCTTCGAAAATTCCCATTGTCCGGCTCCCGCCTGCAACCCTTCGCGTACGGCAATCTTTACGGGGATTTCACCTCACGTTTCGGGATTATACCGAAACGAGCAGAAGATGAGAGACATGATGCCGAATGTCGAACTGTTGCCCAAAACCTTTTCTAAAGCGGGGTATTGGTCCAGTGGTTCGGGCAAGATGCTCCACTACTTCATAGACGCTCCTTCCTGGGACGAGTATTTCCCCGCGAAGGAAACGGAGAACCCTTTTCCAAAGACCTTGGGGCCACCCAAGCGTCCGGTTAGCTTGCCCCGTGGTGGACCCTGGCAATATTATGAAACCGACTGGGGGGCAATCGATGCGACCGATGAAGAATACGGCGGAGACTACTCGGTGGCGGAGTGGGTCGGAGCGCGCCTGAGCGAGAAGCGGGAAAAGCCCTTCTTCTTAGCCTGCGGAATCTATCGTCCACACGAGCCCTGGTTTGTCCCGAAACAATATTTCGATGCCTTCCCGCTGGAAAAGATCAAACTGCCTCCCGGTTACCAGGCAGACGATCTTGACGACCTTCCCTCATCTGGGGTCAAGTCGGCCCGCAATCGCTATTTCGATCATATTCGGGCTCACAAGCAATGGAAACAAGGGATTCAGGGCTACCTCGCCTCGATTTACTTCGCAGACGCCATGTTGGGTCGGGTTTTGGATGCCCTTGAGAAAGGGCCCCATGCGGAAAACACGATTGTGGTCCTTTGGTCGGATCATGGCTGGCATCTCGGAGAAAAGGAACACTGGCAAAAGTTTACCGCCTGGCGGGTCTGCTCGCGGGTGCCCCTCATTATGCGCGTTCCGAAAGGAGTAGCGGGTTTGCCAAAAGGTACCCAACCGTCTCGATGCTCCAAGCCGGTCAACTTACTCAGCCTCGCACCCACCTTGCTGGAATTGTCGGGCCTTCCCCCGTCCGAACTGCACGACGGGCCGAGCCTTGTTCCCTTGTTGGCGGATCCGAAGGGCGACTGGCCTCACGTTTCCTTGACCCACCTTCATTACCCCGGGAGTTTTGGCTTAAGCGACGAAGGTTGGCGCTATATCCGATATGCGGATGGTGGGGAAGAACTCTATGAAATCGAAAAAGATCCCTATGAATGGAACAATTTGGCAGGAGACAAAAAGTATTTGAATCATCTTAATCGTCTGAGAAAGAAAGCCCCCGTTAAATTTGCCAAGCTGGTCGAGCCGAAGATTGATTCCCTTTCCGCGCTCCGATGGATACCGTTGGCCAAAGGAGAAAAAGCTCCTCCGTCCAAGCCTGATGGAGGAACTTTCGAGGTCACCTTTCTCAACCGTAGCAGGCAAAAAGTAGAGCTTTTGTGGATGGACCGCGAGGGAAAGCCCAAGCCTTATGCCCTGATCGAACCGGGCGGGGTGAAGATTCAACGGACCCGTCCGGGCGCGGTCTGGATGATTGCCGAGGCAGAGCCAGGAAAAGAAGACCCTCTTGGCTATTTCAAGGTGGGAGACCGGCGAGCCCGGGCGGTCGTGCCGGAGTGAGAACCCGCAGTTTCCGGATGCTATTCGGCGAAGAGGATGCAGATGGGGGAGGGGACGTTGACGAT
>JAYOMW010000141.1:0-8126 GCA_038121045.1 Opitutia bacterium | reverse complement strand
CCACCACTTCGGCCCAAGCCCAAACGGCTAAAAACAAGGCAAACCCAAAGTTCCGTATTAAGAACGGTCGCATCAAGCAGTCCATTATGGGATGGACCTTCAAGCCCATGCCGGTCCCCGAGCTAGCCATGCTATCCAAGGAAGTGGGACTGGTCGCCATGGAGGGCATATCCAGAGACCACTACCCTCTATTGAAAAAACTGGGCCTAGACGTTTCTCTACTGGGTAGTCACGGATTCAAGAAAGGTCCGGTTGACCCGAAGAATCACGACGAGTGCCTCGCCAAGCTGACCGAGGCCATCGAGCTGTGCGCCGACGCAGGCTACAAGCGCGTCATCACCTTCACTGGCATGAAGGCTGAAGGCATTGACGACGAACAAGCTGAGAAAAACTGCATCAAGCTGTGGAAAAAGGTTCTTCCTTTGGCCGAGAAGAAAAAAATCACTCTTTGCTTGGAGCA
Source organism: Opitutia bacterium (assembly GCA_038121045.1). Lineage (GTDB taxonomy): Bacteria > Verrucomicrobiota > Verrucomicrobiia > Opitutales > Seribacteraceae > Seribacter. Next base: position 7,666 of record JAYOMW010000141.1, on the reverse strand, counting down.
CCTAAACTCCCGCGACGACAGTCATCCCATGAAGGGCCATCCGGGATACTTTGGCGACGACGTGGATCATTGCGCCAAAATGATCAATCAAATTGGCTCCACCAGCTTCAAACTGCTCTTTGACGTCTATCATGTCCAAGTCATGAACGGAGACGTCATACGGCGGATCAGGCAGTACAAGGACATTATCGGGCACTACCACACTGCAGGAAACCCGGGTCGAGCGGAACTGGACGACACCCAGGAAATCAATTACCCAGCCGTAATGAGGGCGATCTTGAAGACAGGTTACGAAGGTTACGTCGCTCAGGAGTTCATTCCGACCTGGCAGGACAAGGGCCTCGCCCTGCGACACGCGGCCGAAACCTGTGATGTCTAGAGCTCCTCGTCGAGCAAGCGGTCCGTCCGGCAGCTTGTCGATCGGTAGCAAGGGTTGGGTCCAACCGCATTCGGGAGGCTTGGCTTCTTTTGCCATGGGTGGAATAGTGGCACTTGCATGCTTGATTGCCTTCGGCAAATTCACCATCACCACCGACCTGTCCGCCAATCGAAGCTGGCAAGCTCGATCAATGACCGAGGCGCAAGTCGAATGGAGCCCCCCATCTGCCCTGCCGATTCATTTCACCGAAAAGCGCTTTGTCGAAGCCAATAGTGAAGTTCCCGAAAACCCACCCGACGACACCTCCAACTTTTCGTTCCGAGACCAACAAGCCGCGCAACCCGAACCATCCGCTTCCCATGTCACCGACGACACTCCTCAGGTCAATGGTGAAGAAGAGACGGTCAAGATCGCTGACTCAGCGGAACAAACCCCACCGAAGCAGAGCCCCTCCGCTCAATCCAAAAACCAAACGTTGCAAAACACGGAAAGCAAACTTCCTCCTCAGCAGGCAGCCTCTTCGAAAACCGATCTCAAGAACGGAAAATCCGAAGAAGGCATCCATTTTGAAAAAAGCGAAGATCAGGGAGAGCACAGCAAGACTGTCCTCCTCGCCCAAAACGCCGACCCAAGCCCAATCAATCGGCACGACTCGGGGTTGACTCCGCCCAAACCGCAACCCAGGCCCAAACTCTCGCCCGAATTGATACGGGGCCCTCTCATGAAAAGTTCCACCACCGCCCACAGGATTGGAACAGTTGCCATAGAGTGCCGACTACATCCTTACGGTGTTTACTTGCAAGAAATGCTCAAATCAATCGAGGAACAATGGCATCAACTCGCCACCGGATCTCTACAATTCCTGCAAAAAGCCCGCATGCCGGGTATCGTCACCTATCGCTTCACTCTTCTACCCTCGGGTAAAATAGAGAAACTTGTCAGGCTTGACTCCGGACAATCTTCGCTTCCCGCAGAATTGTGCAGGCAGGCAATTGCCTCACGCGTCCCCTTCGGAACATGGACCGATGAGATGATCAAAGAGTTCGGACAATCGGACGAAATCACCATCAGCTTTCGCTATCGATGAATCCGGTTTGCTCCGAGATCCCTATCGATAGGCAATGTCAGGTAATCGCAAGTCACGACGCTGGCATTTGGGCTTTCGAAAAAGCTCCCGGAGTACTTTCCCACCCCAATAAAGGAAAAGACGGCAAGAGAAACAGAAGTTTACTTGACGCGGATTATGACGACGAAGAAGAGGCTTATTTTTGGCAAGACGAACAAGGCAAGACAAAGAAGATTTTCCTCCTGCATCGCTTGGACTCGCCCACTTCCGGGGTGATTCTTGGAGCATCAACGAAAAAACTGGCCCAGTGCGTCAAGGAGGCGTTTGCCAAACGAAAAGTAAACAAGACTTATCATGCAATTGTAATTCCATCGGGAAAAAAATTCAGAGATGAAACCTGGAAAGACAACTTAATAGAGCAAAGAGAAAAAGGGAAGATTCGGGTTTCACGCGGAAAAGGACCGGTCGCGATCACCCAAGCCCTCATGGAAAGGGAGAAATCGGGTCTGTACGGACTGAACCTCCTTAAACTTATTCCGCACACAGGAAAAACTCATCAACTTCGCGTACAATGCGCCTTGAGACAGATGCCTGTATTGGGGGACAAGAGTTATGGTAATTTTTCACTGAATCGTAAATATTCCAGGGCAGCCAAGGTCGATCGTTTGTTCCTGCATGCGACCCAAGTTAACTTCTCGGTCCAATTCGAGGGGAAAAATTTGGGTTTTGCAGCGGAAGCTCCACTTCCCCGCTCTTTCGTCAAACTACTATCGTAAAACCAAGTTCGTGCGCTACGGAACCTACTAATTGAAGCAGGTCGAAAACTAAACTAGTACAATTTAGAGCAATCAGAACCTAACATCGCCAATCAAGGTAGGGAAAAGATCTAAATGCCTAGAGATCCACGCTCGCACTCAAGATCCAAACATGGCTCTTGATCCTGTCGTATTCATCATTCGCAGCGGTAAGGAAATAACGATAATCAAACTGCAAACCCCAATTTTCTCCGACACGATAAGCCACTCCCAAAAGGAAATCATAAGCAAAGCCAACTCCCTTGAACTCCTGGCCTTTTTCCAAATTCACAAACCCCAAACCCATTCCCAGGCCGCCGCGAAGATCAAAACGGTCACCAAGTTCCTTTTCCAAAATGAGTCGGGAAAAGAAGTTATGAATGCTAGCCTGCAATCCACCAGAAGCATCAAAACTGTTATAGCCATATTCGCCCTCCAACCTGATGTTTCCAAAATCTTTTCCCGCCTGCAATCCGATCAGGTATCCGGAACCGGAATCATATGAAGTTCTGTCAAAACCTTCGGGGCTGGAGGAGTTAGGGGTTCGAGTAGCAACGTCGGCAGGGTATATCAAGCCAAACAGGGGACCGAAATAATACCCCCTGTGCCGGGAAGGCACGTCGGATTCATAGAGTTTCGCATAGGCATCGTCCAAGTCTTCCTCGCCATCGGCGCTGGTATTGCCATCTGAACCAGAAGCAGCAACCTGATTGGGATCTGCCACAAGATCATCGAGCGAAGGTGGAGCGGGGACCTCTTTGACTGTTTCATCAACCACGGGTTCGTTGTCAAATTCCGGGGCGGGCACGTAAGGAGCTTCAGGAAGGGAAACCGGAGGAGCAGACGGAGCAGGAGGAGGTAGAACCCTTGGAGCGGGAGGCGGCAAGTCGAAATTTGTTCGAGGGACGGGATTTTTCGAAAGCAGCCTTGTGACCTGTGCCTCATGAACCGAAACCCTAGCCATCAAGTCGGCAAGCTTTTCACGTCTGGACTCCACTTCGGACGGTACAGGCTGACCAAACGCCCAACCAGTATAGAGAAGGCAAGCCACCATGAGAAATTTCGGAAGGGATCTAATCATATAATAAAACAGGTTAGATACATACTTGTTTTTTTTCCCAAAAATGTGAAGAAAGAAATCCGGGCAAAAAAAAGCGCCGGGCGGTAGATTGGCGGGAACCGCCCGGCGCGGGTGTGGTGGATGGGAAATAAAGTTATTAACAATGGATCTTTATTTTAGTCAATGCAATATAAATATTCATTCGTCCGGATGAAAAGTTGACTACCGGCAATGGCGATCGAAGATCTGGTGTTGTCATCGTAAGTCCCGCCCATCTTGGCCAAGTGCAGTACTTCTCCGTCTTTTGCCGAAACGACAAGAACCTCGGCATTGTGGTTCATGGTGTAAATCTTGCCGTCTCCACCAGTCGGAGAAGAACGCCATTTGTACTTGCCGGGCAAAGTAATGCTCCATTCGATATCTCCAGTCTTCGGGTCAACCCGGGACAGGCTTTTTCTAAGATCGCTCAGGATAAAAAATTTACCAGCGTAATAAAGAGGGGTCGGCACGTCCGAGGTCAAGGTTTCGTTTTCAGACGTATCCCAGAGCAAACCGCTATTGCCTTCATGAGATCCCTTCAAACCAAGCTTTGCGGCAAAAACAGGCGCTTTCTTGGGGGCGCATGCGAGAACGACTCCCGATCCGACGACCGGAGAGGGAACCAGTCTCCACCACTCTTGTTTATGGTTCGGATTCCAAGTGCCCCAACGCCAAATTTCTTTCCCAGTGCTCGGATCATGACCGGTTAATACGTCGCCACCCGCTACGATCAACTCTCCTTCGTGGGGAATAATCGTTCCAAATGACTCGAGAGACTCTTTCTTCGCCTTGGAAGACCTGTAGTGCCGCCAAATGGTTTTGCCGGTCGATGGATCCATGCAGAGCAAGTAGGAAGGAGAATCAGGTTTTCCACGCCCATGAACCCTTTCGTTTCGCTGCAGTACGGGGAGGTACAACCTTCCTTCATGCAGAGTCGGAGAGGAGGAAAAGGTCCATTGGAAGCAAAAATCTCCGTAATCTTTTTGGATGTTTCTCCTCCAATGCTCTTTGCCATCAAGGCTGTAAGAGACAAGATCCCCGTTGCCGAAAAAGAAAACCACCCGCTCGCCATCAGTCACGGCCGACGGACTCGCATAATTTGATTTCGAATCAAGCAGGTAGTCGGCGCCGTCCCCTCCGCCCGGGCGGTAACCACTCCCCGCATCCCTCTTCCACAAAAGATCTCCGCTATTCCTGTCAAAGCACATCGCTAGCAAGCTCCCCCTACCCTTATGCTTCGTTTCCTCAAGCTCCAAAATTGAACTTACGAAAACATAGTTGTTGAAAATGATTGGAGTGGCAGCAGAAGAACCAGGCAATGAAGCTTTCCATTTACAGCCCTTTTCCTCGTTGAATTTGACAGGGAGATTGCGCTCACTCGAATCATCCGGCGACGAACCATTGTAAAGAGGGCCACGCCAATTCATCCAATTCCCAGCATGGACATCAACGGATTTGGATTTGCCGTGGGCATGAACGCCACAAATCGACAAAAAGAAAAACAAAAGACAGATTAAACGAAGGATGGCATAGGGATGAATCATGCCGAAAAGATAAGTGCTCAAGCATACGGCTTCGAGCATAAAATCCCAGGTTAGTCTAAATTTCCACATGATTATGATCGGTGACGATCTGCTCGGATAAGGAGGCAAGAGACGAAGAACTTCGACAAAGCTCAAACAATGTCTTCGACTTCGTCTATCCGTCTTTCCGTTGGATTGGGTGAATCGGCCTTCAAGTCATCCTCCAACCAATCGATTACCTTCTCCATGCTTTCCGGTGACAAATCTCCTTCTTGGGAGTTGTCCAAACCAAATTCTTCAATGAAGTCACAATCGATCTCTTCGTCCAAAGCCTTCTGATCCTGACTTCTGTTCTTTTTCCAAATAAAATAAGCGAGCAGGAAGGAACTAAGGAACAGAACGACGGCAAGAACGACGGCCATATTACGCAAGAAAGCTTTTTAATTGTGAAGAAAACGAAAAGTTCATCAAGCCAGTTCAGTCTAGAAACTTCCTTTGCGTTTTAAAGAGTTATGTCGCAGCAACTGAAGGAAGCACTCTCACCAATTTTCCTTCAAGGATCCTGCGAGGAATCGACTTGAATCACACCCACCTCCCGGGCAAGAAAATCAGACAACTGCGAAAGCGCCTGACTGAGAGCCAAAACCTCACGACTGGGGTCACGGGCATCACTCTCCTGAGCAAAACCCACCTGCGTGGCAAAAGGAAAGTGCTTCACTCCATCGGAGTAGTGAAGGTCGCACAAAACGTCGAGAAGAACGGTTTGCGAATCAACTCGCTCGAATCGCTGGACGGTAATTCCCAACTCGAACATGCAGGACGGCTTTTGTCTGTGCGGAGAAACCGAGTAACTCAATGCGTTGAGCCTCTTGCTCAAGTTAAGGCCCAACACTCGGGCGATCCCCTCCTCCAAAGGCTCACCCCAGCGGTCGTTTTCGGTAAACTCGATCAACCCTTGCTTGGGACGCGAGACAAGTCGAGATTCCTGAAGGTAAGAAGGCAGTTCCACCTGACGAACATAAAAAGAAACCCGACTAATCTTCGAAGTGTCGTTACGATCCGATTGCAATTCCGAAAGAAGGTGGTAGGTCGGTTCGACGTGGTTGGATTCAGGGATTACGCAGGAGGCAAAAAGCAAGACCAAAGGGAAAAGAAAAAAGCAGGTTGCCATGGAAGTTTTCATTCTTGAGGTTTCGGTTTGCCCCGGATGAAGGCTTGGGGGTTTCTCTCCAAAAGGTCGGCCAGGCGCTTGAGTGATTTTGCCATAGCCGCAATCTCCCTCAGGGTATCGGAAAACCCAAACCGAAAGTCCGAGGAAGGGTCCAGCATTTTGTTCAAACGCGCCGAAACTTCGGCGATTTCGGCAAAAGCCGACTTCGCCTCAACGGAGGTCTCGGTTAAGCTAGGTCCAAGGGGAGCATAGGCATTTGAAAATTCCTTCAGGAAACTCTGAATTTCGGCGTTTGTTTCGGAAAAATCACTTCCCATTGTAACGACGTCGAGACCATCAAGTTTTTCAGTTGCCGTCTCCATGAGTTGGCTCATTTGCTTGCTTAACTTTTCCAAATTGATGCTCTCGCTCAATTCGGCAAAAACAGAGTCCTTGGTTCGAATTTCCACGAAACCGTAAAGTTTATTCGGCGTCCCGGGATCGTCCCCGGGATCGTTTTCCGTGGTAAGGTTCACATACAAAATGCCCGTTACGAAACTCTCCTGAATCAATTGCCCCATTAAGCGGGGTATCAATTCTTTTTTGAATTTCCCATCTTCGTCAAAAATCTCGTTCTTTTGTTCGACCATGTGCCTCAAGACCAACTTTCGATTGATCTCGACTTGAACGGGGACCGGTCCGTCTTCAATTGCATCCCCGATAAAGAAACGCTCCACCCGACCAATACGGACACCGTTGAGCGTAACCTTTCCACCCTCGTGCAAACCGTAAACGTTTTCATGAAAAACCAATACGAAACGCTCGTTTTCGTCGCGCAAAGACGAGAACCCTCCGGTAAACACAGTAAAGCCCAAGAGAAGGACCAGCGCCCCCACTGAAAAAATGCCGACCAGCGCATGATTGCTTCGATTCTTCACGACTTGAGATAAAAGTCTAGATCAGCGGCGGTTTCAACATCAGAGTTTACCGGGAAGACGAACCACGCCTCAAAAAGGACCTGAGGTGATCGTGTTCAGAATTGTTAATCAACCATGCAGGGCTACCTTGCTGCAACAGGGTTTGGCTTTTCGAATCAAGGAAGATCGAGTCATCGGCGATCTCAAAAATACTTGCCAACTCATGACTCACGACGACAAACGTGATTCCAAGGCTTTCCTTCAGCTCGTTGATCAGGTCATCCAACCTGCGGGATGACAGAGGGTCAAGCCCTGCCGAAGGTTCGTCGAAAAACAAGATTTCAGGATCCAAAGCCATGGCCCGGGCCAACCCGGCTCTTTTTTTCATTCCTCCGCTCAATTGCGAAGGATAAAATTCCTCGTGCCCGGCAAGGCCGACCAACCCGAGCTTATAAGCCGCAACGTCGGCTATTTCCGAATCAGACAACTCGGTGTAGGTTTCGAGCGGAAGGGACACGTTCTCGAGCAAATTCATCGAACTCCAAAGAGCGCCCCCTTGAAAAAGAACTCCAAAACTCCGAAGAATTGCTTCCTTTTCCTCCGGACTTGAAGCCCAAAGATTGCTCGAGTTAAAAAAAACTTCACCTCTGGTCGGTTCAAGCAAGCCCACCAAAGATTTCAACAAGGTGCTTTTCCCGCAACCACTGCCTCCCATTATGACAAGACAACTGCCTTCCT
>JAYOMW010000140.1:4695-8189 GCA_038121045.1 Opitutia bacterium | reverse complement strand
AAGCCGACTGACAAAATTTACACGGACTCGAATTTGCTGCCTTTGGAGGAGGTGGTTCGCAATTTGCCTGATGAAGGACCGTTGACCAATATATTGACCAACATTTCCGGCAAAACCTGTCGAAACGGGTCGCGGGTTGGCGAAATCGAGCCACTTGAAAAAGCGGCCCAAACCGCTCTGCATGCCGCTTCCAGACTGGAATTGTCGCAGTCCGGCGACTCTGAAACTTTGGTGGAGGTGGCGGGAATCGAACCCGCGTCCCGCAATACTTCCGATTCGGCGTCTACGCGCGTAGTTCACTTCTTAGTTTAAGCTTGGATAAGGAAGGAACACCTTCCAAGCCGATGCTGTCTTCAGCCGTTTAGCCTCCGATAGACAACCAAACGCTCCGAGGTTTTACCTGCCTTTTGACGCCCCGACTACCTAGCAGGTGTCGATAGACTGTGGACGTTGCAGACTTAAGCTGCAAGAGCTTCGAGCTCAGGCTCGAAGGGTACTACATTGGATTTGCCATGTAATGGTTTGAAGCATTTTTTACGAGGCCAAGCGTCATCCTCGGCGCGCGACCGGATTTTCCACATTGCAGTCGAATCCGGGACACCCCCATCAAAGTTTCAAAGATCAATGTCTACATCATAGCCCAATGCCGCCGCAAGGTCAAGGGAGGGGATGCCCTTTTGCAAACAGCGACTACGCAAATCTGCTTTTGCGATTGTTAGACAAAGAGATTCGCGTATATTGATTCCATTGACCCCGATGACTCCCCAAGCCAAAAAGCCAAGGGTCTCCCGACACAAGGAGAATCCAACCTATTTCAACCGAGAACTCAGTTGGTTGGCTTTCAACGAACGGGTACTCGACCAGGCCTTTTCTTCGAAGTATCCGTTGCTTGAGCGGACCCGCTTTCTTTCCTTCGTCAGTTCGAACCTCGATCAATTTTACGAAATCCGGGTTGCCGGGTTGATGCAGAAAGTGGACGCCGGCATCACACGTCCAAGCATGGACGGAACTTCGCCCCAAGCCTTGCTTGAAGAGGTACGCAAGAGAGCTCAGGCCATGTCGCAAAGGGAATACACTTGTTGGAGGGAAGAGCTTCAACCGTCTTTGAAAAAGGCCGGCATCGTCTTCAAGCCCGTCGAAAGATTGACCAAAGACGAATTCACTTGGCTAAGAACTTACTTCAGAAGAGAGGTCTATCCGGTGCTTACGCCTCTGGCGATTGATCCGACTCATCCTTTCCCTCTGATCCTGAACAAGTCATTGAATTTGTTCGTGGCTTTGCGGAATGCCCGGAGGAAGAAAAGCAAGCCTTTGATGGCGGTTGTCCCCGTCCCTCGTATCTTGCCCCGTTTGGTCAGGGTAGGGGACCCCAAAAGAGGCAAGGAAACCTTCGTTTTTCTGAGTGAAGTGGTTCGCCATTTCGTAAGCGATCTGTTTCCCGGGCACATCGAGGAGGGGGCGTGGGCTTTTAGGATCACCCGAAACAGTCATTTGTATTTCGACGAGGAGGAGGTGGAGAACCTTCTTCTGACCATCGAGGAGGAATTGCACAACCAGCGCAAGGGGGAGGCAGTCAGGCTGGAGATAGACGAGGATGTCGACGAGGGGATTCTCGAATATCTTCTCAAGTCGACGGGTTTGAGCGACAGCGACGTCACTCGCATAAACGGACCGATCAACCTTTACCGTCTCATGAGTCTGCCCGACGTGGTGGATCGCGAAGACCTAAAGTTCAAGCCTTTCGAGGCTCGAGTCCCCAAGGCTTTTTCCGTTGGAAAATCCATTTTTGAAACCTTGGCCGCCAAGGACATCCTTCTCCATCATCCCTTCGATTCCTTTTCGCCCGTGGTGGACTTTCTCAAAACAGCCGCCAAGGACCCTGAGGTGTTTGCCATCAAGCTCACCCTTTACCGGACCAGCGGAGATTCTCCGATTGTAAAGGCATTGATGGATGCAGCCCGCAATGGAAAGCAGGTGACTGCTTTGGTCGAACTAAAAGCCCGATTCGATGAGGAAGCCAACGTCCAGTGGTCCAGGCAAATGGAAGAGGTGGGCGTCCACGTGGTTTATGGTCTCACGGGCCTGAAGACCCATTGCAAGTGCTGCTTGGTGGTCCGAAGAGAAAAAAACAAACTCCGCAAGTATGCTCACCTTGGCACCGGAAACTATCACCCCAGCACGGCAAAGTCATACACCGACTTCAGTTTTTTCACCGCGAAACCGAGTTACACTTCGGATTTGGCGAACTTGTTCAATTCCCTGACCGGATACACCCGGAGACCGAATTTCAAAAAACTGTTGGTCGCCCCATTCACTCTCCACGAAAGCATGATTCGCATGATCGGACTTGAGGCTAAGGCTGCCCGCTCAGGCAAGGAAGCTCGGATCATCATCAAGGTCAACAGCTTGATCGACCCCGAAAGCATAGATGCCCTCTATGCGGCGTCTCAGGCAGGCGTACGGATCGACCTTGTCGTGCGTGGCATCTGCGGTTTGAAACCGGGAGTAAAGGGCTTGAGCGAGAACATTACGATCCGAAGTCTCTTGGGCCGGTTCCTTGAGCACAGCAGGATCTATCACTTTCAAAATGCGCCCAGACATCAAAGGACTTATTTGGGAAGCGCCGACTGGATGCCCAGGAATTTCTTCAGGAGGGTGGAGGTCGCTTTTCCGATTGAGGAAGAAGAACAGGAAGCCCGGGTAATCGAAAAGTTGGAGGGTTATCTCAAGGACAACGAATTTGCCACTGAACTGAAGGGCAACGGACGATACCTGAAGATTGCCCGAAGGAACAGAAAACCTTTTTCCATTCAAGAGCGGTTGATCGAAGAATCGATCGAAGAGAGCGAAAGGGAAGAACTTGAAGAGAGGTTAAGAAGAGCCTCGGGAAAAGCCCAAAATCAGGGCGAAGGAAATTAGAAAGAGGCTTACCCCGGTCACGGCGCCGTGCATTTCACTGCCCTGAAGAATGCATATGAGCAGGCCTGCGACCAAAAGGATAGGGGACAAAGGGCGCTTCCAGTCGAACTTCATTGCCAGAATCAGTTGACGACAAAGGGAATTTCGAGAGCGGAATCAAGTTTTCCGCCGGGGGGAGCTCCAACGTTGCCTACCGAACGACTGACGCGAAGCACGAGATCGTCCAAAGCTTGGTTACCTGAGTGCTTGGATAATTTGGCCGATACAATCGTGCCGTTCGAAGTGATTCGGAAGCTCAAGCGGGCCTCCCCTCCGAAACCGAGATCGGTGGATGCTTGCAATCTTTTCCACACCCGGTCCATCTTGGTCTGCACCTGAGAGAGGTAGGCGTTCAAAACGCTTGGCGGGACGGTTGAAGGCGAAGTCGTGTTTCCCAATTTGGGTGCCCCAAGACCGAACTTGGAAACGTCGATTCTGGGAGCGGGCTTATTGGGAGGTGGTTTCGGCTTGTGAGCCGGGGGATCCGGCAATTTGTGATCCTTCTTGAATTGACTGAAGCTAACCTTTCTCGGTGG
>JAYOMW010000140.1:0-4595 GCA_038121045.1 Opitutia bacterium | reverse complement strand
CCGGGTCGACGGGGGGAAGCGGTGGAGGAGGCTGAACGGCGGGCAGGTCAGCGGGGAAAGGCGAAGCCGAGGCCAACTCGAACACATGAACCTCCTTTTCCTCTTCACAACTGGGCAGAAAGCCAAAAAAAGCACAAGCCAATGCGACGAATCCGTGCCCGACCAATGAAAAACGAAACACTCTGCTTTCCCTTCTGTTTAAACCAAGCATACCTTATTCTCCACACACATATAAATCACATCCAATTTGTTTAGACGAAAACAAGTTGAATTCGTTCAATAACAGTTAAATGCGACTCGATCAACCTTCAACCAGTTGACTTAAGAAATCGTCAATGGCCGACTGGTAAAGCTGTCCACCTTTCAAGCTGAGATCGTTGTGAGAAGCATTCGGGATTTCGAGGAAAATCTTGGGCTCGGGCAATGCCTTGTGAATTTTACGACCTTGCCTGAAAGGTATCACTTCGTCGAGTTTTCCATGAATGACCAAGGATGGACAGGTAATGTCTTGAATTCGCCCGAGGTTCCCAAAACGGTCCCAAGGAAGGACGGGAATCTCGGTAACCGTCCGGAAGGCGCTGAGAAACGGGGTTTCAAGCAAAAGACCACCTACTTTCGAAGTGGAGGCGAGGTAACAGGATGGACCGGTCCCCAGAGAACGTCCCCATGCTACGATACGATGGGGTTCCACCCCCAATTCTTGGGTCAGGTGTTGGTATGCGGCATCAATGGCTTCATAGCATCCGGATTCACTGGGCTTGCCCTGGCTCAAACCATACCCGGGATAATCATAAGCAAGGATCTCGATTCCCTTTTCGCTGACTTCATCCAGGAGAGGCATGAGGTTTCCTATGTCCTCGCCGTTTCCGTGACTGTAAAGCACGACCAGTCCATTGGCCTTTTCGGGAGTCCTGTGAGCGCAGGCAACTTTGATGCCGGATTGGGTCGTCAGGTAGAAATCAACTTGATCTTCGCGACAAGTCGGCGGCGAAGGAAAAGGAAAGAGAATCTTGTCCGCGTAGAATGCGGCAAAAGCACAAAACATGAGATAAATGAGGAAGAAGAGAACAAAGAGCCTTCCCCAGGGAAACTGCGTGAGTTGTTGAAAGTCTGGCATAGGACTAAAAAGTGACCTTATTTGAGTGGCTCATTATGGAATCGCAAGAAACAAAATTAGGCGCTAGGAGGAAAAGATGAAAATTTGCTGCATAGGGGCAGGATACGTGGGGGGACCCACGATGGCAATGATAGCCCGACAATGCCCGGACATAAGGGTGTCCGTCGTCGATCTGAACAAGGAACGAATTGATGCTTGGAATTCCGACGACCTGCCTGTTTACGAACCCGGACTCCTTGAGATCGTGAAAGAAGCCCGCGATCGTAATCTTTTCTTCTCCACGGATATTGATGAACAACTCAGGGAAGCCGAAATCATCTTCATCAGCGTTAACACTCCGACCAAGGATTATGGATCGGGCGCCGGACAGGCGGCTGACTTGCGTTACGTCGATGCCTGCTCCCGCCGGATTGCCGAGGTAGGGGGCGGCGACAAGATTGTCGTTGAAAAATCAACCGTTCCGGTACGCACCGCTCAAATGGTCAAGGAAATCCTTGGCGAATCACCCAATGGCCACAACTACCAGGTCGTATCGAATCCTGAGTTTCTTGCCGAGGGGACTGCGATGAAAGACTTGGAGAATCCGGATCGCGTTCTGATCGGGGGGGATATGGATGAAGGCGGCAGGAAAGCGGTTGAACTTGTTGCGAGCATTTATGCCAATTGGATTGACCGTGAGCGGATCATAACCACCAACCTTTGGTCTTCGGAACTTTCCAAACTCACGGCCAATGCTTTTTTGGCCCAACGAATTTCGAGCATCAATGCAATTTCAGCTTTGTGCGAGGAAACCGAAGCCGACGTGGACGAAGTCGCCCGGGCAATTGGAACGGATTCGAGGATCGGCCCCAAATTCCTCAAAAGTTCCGTAGGATTCGGGGGATCCTGTTTCCAAAAGGACATCCTGAACCTCTCTTACCTCTGCCGGCATTTCGGTCTCCCTGAGGTCGCATCCTATTGGGATCAGGTCGTGCGCATGAACGAATACCAAAAAGAACGTTTCGTAAGCCGCATCCTCGACAACATGTTCAATACGGTTTCGGGAAAAAGCATCGCCATCTTGGGCTATGCGTTCAAGAAGGACACCAACGACGTCCGGGAATCCCCTGCTATCTCGGTGTGCCGCCGGTTGCTTGAGGAAAAGGCCCTTTTGCGGATCTACGACCCCAAGGTTAAGAAATCCGACGTGCATTCTTCACTTGGCATCACAAGCTCAGATACAGAGGCGGCCAACCAAGTTTCTTTCTGCCAAAGCGCCGAAGAAGCTTGCTCGGACACTCATGCCATCGCCGTCCTTACCGAATGGGATGAATTCAAAGAGTTGGATTTCGAAAAAGTTTTCGAGCGGATGAGAAAACCCGCTTATCTCTTCGACGGCAGAAACCTTCTTGACCTTGCCGAACTCAGGCAAATTGGTTTTCGGGCCTTCGCCATTGGGAAAAGATAGAAAGAATCTTTAGATCGCAGGCTTGCGGGCCGGCCTTGGCATCATGGACCTGGCTTTGTCGAGGACCCCGTTGAGAAACTTACGGGAATTCTCACTGGAGAACTCCTTGCTGATCTCCAAGGTCTCGTCAATAATCACGACGGGCGGAATGTCCAAGCGGTACTTGAGTTCGTAAAGAGACACCCGGAGCAAGGCCAAGTCAGCCTTGGCGATTCGCGAAAACTCCCAATTATCGACAAGCTCACGAATGATTGAATCCAAGACTTCGATTTTCTCGATCACCCCGTCAACCAATTCGGCGGCATAGGAAAAATAATCCTCATGATGGCCGAGGCGGGCAATAAATTCGGCAAATTCGGCATTTGCGTCTTCGGGCGGGTTCATCTCCCACTGAAAAACGAAACGGAAGGCAGTCGCCCGGTTCTGCCTTCTTTGACTCCAGGAAGGATTGGTGATCAGGTCTTCGTCCATTTTTCGTATAATTGAGCCATTTCCAACGCAGCGCGGGCAAACTCACTTCCGCGATCCAGCTCTCCGGTTATTCGCTCCTCGGCCGAGACCAAGTCGTCGGTAACGATAATTCCATTGATGATCGGAACTCCATGACGGATAGAAAGGGACTGAAGGGCATTCCCGGCGCTTTCGGCAACCAGATGATGGTGTGAAGTGGCTCCTTTGATCACAACCCCGAGGCCGATCATACAGGAAAAAGTTCGGGCATTGAGCATAAGGTTGACGGCGCATGGAATTTCATGAGAGCCAGGAACTCGCTCAACGAGCAATTCGGCAGGTCGGCCATTCTCACAGATACCGGCTTTCACTTTTTCCAACAATGACTCGACCAATCCTTCGTTGTAACTAGCCGCAACGATACCTATGGAAAACCCATCGGGGGCAATTCTTTTGTAACTAGGAGGAGATTGACTCATTTCTTGGGAAGAAGAACGTAATCGGTGATTTCAAGACCATAGCCTTCGAGCCCCACGACTTTCCTGCGGTCGCGGGAGAGAAGTCTCAATTTCTTGATCCCGAGGTCGACCAGAATCTGAGCGCCTATTCCGTAATCACGAAAATCCATTTTGGGAACGGCCAGTGCGTCAAGTTTGGGCTCAGACGACGAAAGATCATCCCTGCCGATTTCAACCCGTCTGGGTTCCATGTAAAGAAGGGCGCCCGATCCTTTTTGGGCAATGGCATGAAGGGCTTGATCGATAGGCCTTTTGCTGTCCTTGCCTTGATTTAGTCCAAGGGCATCGTTCATGACGTTGGCCGTCTGAACGCGAACAAGAGTCGACGAGCGCGCGGATATCTTGCCCATTGTCAAAGCGTAATGAATCCTTCCATCCAGTATGCTTCTAAACAGGTGGAGCGAAAAAGTGCCGAATGCAGTGGGAAAATCCGACTCGGACAACTTCTCGATCAAACGGTCACGCTGATGGCGGTACTCGATCAGCGAGGCAATCGAGATCAGTTTCAAATTCCATTTTTTCTTCAGTTTCCGAAGGTCGGGCAAGCGGGCCATACTTCCGTCTGCCTTGAGAATTTCACAAATGACTCCGCTCGGATGCAACCCGGCCAAAGAAGCCAGATCCACAGCTGCCTCGGTATGACCAGCCCGTTCAAGCACTCCTCCGGAACGAGCTCTCAGCGGAAATACGTGGCCCGGTTGAACGAGCTCCTCGGGACTGCCGGCAGGGTTGGCCAGGATTCGAATCGTGCTCGAGCGGTCGTACGCGCTTATTCCCGTGGTAATGCCATCGGCGGCATCGACCGAAACGGTAAAATCGGTTCTGTGAGCCTCTCGATTGTGAGGAACCATGCTTGATATGCCCAAGCGTGTCAATTGGTTGCTCAACAAGGGAACGCATATGAGTCCACGGCCGTGCACGATCATTTTGTTAACCGCCTCTGGCGTAACTTTGGATGCGGCCATAATCAAGTCGCCTTCGTTTTCCCTGGACTCGTCGTCCGTAACAATGACCATGTTGCCTTTCGCTATTTCGGCAATGGCATCTTCAACGGGGTCAAAGC
>JAYOMW010000139.1:0-8227 GCA_038121045.1 Opitutia bacterium | reverse complement strand
TTTGCATCCTCAAGCTCGAATTCCAATTCCTGTAAGTAAAATTTCCTTTCCTCATGCTGTTCAATGAGATCAGACAATCTTTTCTTGAGTTCTTCCTGCCCGATTGAAAGGAGGGGGAACGCCAAGGGAACAAGGAAAGCGATAAAAAGGTTTTTCATGATGATCGAACGATTGTTTTGCGAGGTTAGCGGAGATTATTGTTTCCTGAAAATCATGGTGCAAGGTTTCGGCAAACTTGCAACCGTTTCCCAAATAACCGGCTCAAACCGGAACCTACTTTTCGACCGGCAACTCGTAACAAACCAACTCACGGTCGCTACGTGCATAAACCCGCGTACCCGCGTAGGCCGGGTGGGCCCAGGTCTTGCCCGTGACCTGTTCGCGCCAATACTCATCAATCCCTGTTTTGCTCAGGTTCAGAAAAACCAATTCTCCCTCCGCATTCAGGGACAACGCATCCCCCTCCTTGCCAGCCCAAACCAAACTCGCTTGGGGGTTTCTCCCCGCCGCGGTCAATTGGTGATCGTCCGTCCATAAAATCCGCCCTGTTTTCAGCTCGAAACAAGTCAATCCGTTGCGGCGGTCCAAAAGGTAGCAAAACCCCTCTCGGTAAAGAGGTTGTGACATTAACCCGCATAACTTCTCCTGATCTTTCCAGAGAAGCTTGGCATCGCCCGGTTCCTTCCCCAGACGAATTGCCCTCGATCCGTCCCAATAACCGCAAACCAAAGCAATGCCCTCATGATAAATCGGTTTCGTAATGGAAACACCGTATTTGACCTTGTAAGGAATCCGCCAGAGCGCCTTTCCTCCCCCCACCGGTAAACCCATGATTTGGTTGGGTCCCCAACAGATCAATTCCTTCCTTCCTCCACGCGTAATGGGCAAAGGAGGGGCATAACCGGCTTTTTCATCGGATCCAACCCGCCACTTGGTCCGTCCGGTATCCAAATCGAGAGCCAGAATGCTGCCCGAAGGCCGAGCCCCCACATGCAGAAGAATCTCTTCTTCAAATACTTCCGGGGCACCCGAAAAACCCCAAATAGGCTTGGTGGCGTTTTCCTCGGAAAGCAAATCTCTCCACCAAATCTTTGTTCCATTTTTTGCATCCAGGCAAAAGGCATGCCCCATCGCCCCGAGCGCATAGACTCTGTCTTCATGAATAGTCAGGGAGGCTCTCGGCCCTTTACCGTAGCTAAGATTTCCGTATTCGGACGGGTACTCGAATTTCCACAAGAGATTCCCGTTTAAGGCATTGAAACAAACCACCCTTTCCGTCTCACCAAATTTCTCTACCGGCGGACGATCCATCGTATAAACTCGGTTTCCCCGGACGGTCACTCCCGAATAACCGGGATTCAAGGGGGTCTTCCAGACGCGCCCAAGCCCATTTTCGGGGAGTTTTCGGGCAACTTTGGGGCCAAGCCAACTTCCGTCCCCCCTAACCCCGCGCCATCGAGGCCAATCCTCAGCCAACAAACTGATTGTTAGAAAGATACAAAAAAACGGCACGAGCAACTTCATGAGGTCAGAAAAAGTTTTGCGTCACAAAAACATGCTCGCGAAAGAAGTGAATGCCAACCCCCAAATAGTCCTTTGTGGGATCCAGCAGGTTTTTTTTGTGTTCCGGACTATCGAGCAATCCCTGAACGATTTGCCGGGCCAACATGACTTCGCTTTGCCATCGGATTTTTCTGCCCACGACCTTTTCATTCCGGGTGGATTGCCGAATGGACGAATAACGCCCTACCCTTGCGATATTTTCCGACAAACCGGAACGCGGTTTTCCCTCGGCATTCTTTGAGAGGCCCGAAAACTCCGCTTTATGAGCTCTTTGGGTCGGATCGTCACCGTCCGGATTTTGATGCGAAAAAAAGCCCCTCAAGCACATGTCCTTGCTGTGAGCTCGGGCAATCGAAGACAACTCTTCGTATTCTCGCAAGGGCTTGATTCCTCGATTCTTACGCTCATGATTAGTAAGATCGAAAACCGTTTTCTCCACCAATTTGAGAGAAAGAAAAGGGGCCGATTTCAATTCCTCGTCGGACAAATAAGGAAAGGGCTTTGCACGAACTGCATCCGCTTGCTTGTTAAGACGCGATTCCATCCACTCCTTGACATAGAGGCGGTCCGCCTCGCTGAGACGGGAGATGGGAAAGCGATACTCCTTGCCCTCCTTGACAAGAATCGCTTCGGTTTCGTCTACGCCTTTCAGAAAAGCCCGTATGGTGCGGCCGTTGCGATCCTCCCAAGCCCGAACCATTCCGATCCTCTTCTCCGTAGCGTGGCAAGGGTTCGCAGCACCTCCGAAGAGAGAGAGGAGGTAGATCGGAAGAAAACCGAAAAGGCCGTATTTCCTTTTCAAAACTAGCTGCTTTTGCCTTTCCGCAGAAAAAGGTTCAGCCGTTGGGCGATCTTGGGGCCGATACCTTCCACTGAACTCAAATCCTCGACGCTTGCCTTTTTTAACTTTTCGATGCTTCCAAAGCGACCAAGCAGAGCCTTTTTGCGAACCTCGCCGAGCCCCGAAAAATCATCCAGGACCGATTCTCTTATTCGTCTGCTTCTGAGATCCGCATTGAACTGATTGGCAAAACGATGAGCCTCGTCCCGCAACCGCTGAAGGAGACGAAGGGCAGGCGAACGGGCGTTGAGCTTCAAGTCTTCTCGACCATCGGAAAAAACAATGGTTTCCTCCCGCTTTGCCAAGCCGATCAAAGGCGGGAGCGGGCAACCCAAGGAGGCAAAAGCGCCCTTGGCTGAACTCACCTGCCCCTCCCCTCCGTCCACCACCACGAGATCGGGAAACCGGGCGCCCTCCCTGAGCAATCGTCCATATCTTCTTTCCATCACCTCTTCCATCGCCCTGAAATCATCGTTTCCTTGAAAACTCCGGATCTTGAATCTCCTGTAACTTCGTGGATCAGGCTTTCCCTGAACGAACCTGACCATGGAGGCCACCACGAACGTTCCCGAAACGTGCGAGACGTCGAAGCATTCGATCACATCCGGAGTACGATCCAGCTCAAGCCGCTCGACAAGATCGGCGAGATCTTCCCCTTCGCTTTGGACCGAGCTCGGATATCCCCGTGTGAAACGCCGGGTTTTGGCAATCGTTTTGGACAAAGAACCGGAAAGGTCTCTTAACTTGGCGGCCCGCTCGAAATCCATCCTCTCGGCGCACTTTTTCATTTCCTCCTTGATCTCTTTGAGCCAACTTTTGGCCTTCCCTTCGAGAAAAAAGCAGGCCTCGTCAACCCGGGACCGATATTCTTCGACGGTAGTCTCGTTGTGTCCTGCAAAAATCTCCGCTCTGGCGTCGTCATAAAGCCGAACCCGGCCCCCCTTCAAGCGGACGGGCTTGGCATCGGACAATAAAATCCCAAATTTCTTGCGCATCTCGGACAAAGTGGAACGAAGAAAACCGGCTTGGGCAAAAGGGCCGTAGTAATGAGCTCCGTCGTTCTTCCGGTTGCGGCAAAGCCGAAACCTCGGAAGATCGTTCTGAAAATCCACGCAGACCATAAGGAACTGTTTGTCATCAATGAAATCGGTGTTGTATTTCGGCTTGTATTGCTTGATGAGCTTGCCTTCGAGCAAAAGGGCTTCCGTCTCGTTTTTCGTCTCGATCACCTCCACTTCACGAACCATTTCCACCATCGCGGCAACCTTCGGTTGGGAACGAATGAAACGCCGGCCACCCTGAAAATAGCTTCCGACCCTCCTCCTCAGGTTCTTGGCCTTGCCCACATATATAACATGACCCAGGCGGTCCTTCATGAGGTACACACCCGAGGACTGAGGCAAAGCCCGAGCGACCTTCCGCAACTCAACGATCCGATTTTGCATTGGCAATCCTTAAAATCTTGAGTATCTTAATCATTGGCAAAAACACAACACAACTAATCCAGCTTAACTTTTTTTCAAACAAACCATGAGTTCGACCATACGCGTCGAGACGATTACCATAGGTGACGAGCTTCTCCTAGGCATTCGTGAAAACGCCCACCTCACGTACCTTGGCACCCAGCTTGCCCATCACGGACTCGAACCGGCCGCCAACTTGGTCATTCGGGACAACCCGGAAGACATCGGACTTTTCTTCTCGCAAGCGTGGCAGAGATCCGACCTCGTCATCACTACAGGCGGTCTGGGCCCGACGACCGACGACATTACACGGGAATCCATCGCAGCAGCCCTCGGAGAGCAACTCGTCTTCGACCCGAAAATCGAAATCTCCCTCAAAGACAGATTCAGCCAACTGGGCAAGCCAATGCCGGAAATTAACCTCCGGCAATGCTACCGCCCCGGCAATGCGGAAGTTCTCGACAACCCGTATGGCACGGCCCCCGGACTCCTTCTCCAAAAGGAAGGAAAAATGCTCGTCATGCTTCCCGGACCGGCGAGGGAAATGCATCCCATGTTTGAACAAATTGTCGTTCCGCGCCTTCAAGAACAGGGAATCTTTCCCGAGATCGACTGCTACTTGCAAATTCGCACCGCAGGGATTGGCGAAAGCGCCTTGGCCGAGAAAATCGAACACCTTTTCGAAGGCAAGGAAGCCCTGGTCGTAGGTTATTGCGCCCATGCCGGAATGGTCGACGTCCGGCTCAGTTCCTTGGATGGCGAAATATTGACCGAGGAAGCCTTGCATAATTTGGCGGACGCCTGCCGGGATGCAATCGGTGAGGATTTCGTGTGCTTGGGCGACCGCACGCTGGCCGAGGTCATTTTTCGGGAATTGCGATCCCTCAACAAAACTTTGGCCGTCGCCGAGTCCTGTACGGGAGGGTTGCTTTCTTCCTCCTTCACCGAGATTGCCGGTATTTCCAAAGTTTTTCATGGCGGTGCGGTTTGCTACCACAACGACGCCAAGGTTCAAATGCTCGAAGTCCCCGAAAGCATGCTCGCCCAACACGGAGCGGTCAGCGAAGAAGTCGCCATTGCCATGGCGACCGGAGCTTGTGAGAAATTCGGGGCCGATTACGGCCTGAGCGCAACGGGATTCGCAGGTCCCGCCGGGGGAACTCAAGTTCTTCCCGTCGGCTCGATCTATCTGGGTTATTCTTCCCCCGTCGGAATCTGGGCCAAAAAAATCCAGCTACGGGGAGACCGGGCATCCAACCGGAGACGGGCCGCGACCGCGGCCTTGGACTGGATGAGAAGAAAACTCAGAAAGTACAAGCTCGAGGAAGTGTTCGCGGCCTCTGAAAACGACGAGTTAAACGTTTAGTCCTTCCCTTTCCCCCGATCAATGCCCTCCGATTCGCTGCACGTCGTTCTTGGGGACGATGACTACCTCGTCCGCCAGCGGGCAAAGGAAATTTACGATGGGCACAGCGAGGATTTTCCGGACGACCTGTCCCGCGAAATCATCGACGGACGGGCCGACCGGGTCGAAGACGTGGAACGAATCCTCGCCGAAGCCCGTTCGGCCTGCCAGACCCTATCGCTCTTCGGGGGAGGCAAGCTCGTGTGGATCAACGAGGCGAATTTCCTCAATCAAACCAAAACGGGAGCTGCTCAAGGATCCAAAGAGGCCCTCGAGGCAGCCAAGCCCTTCCTTGAGAACTTGGGCGAATCAAAACTGATTATATCCGCCTGCCCGATCCATCGTAACCACACGTTCATCAAGTGGTTAAAAAGCAATTCAACTTGCGAGGACGTGGCCAAACAGGAAAAGGAAGACGTTTCTTTTCGGCGTCTGGTCCAAGAAACCGCCGGGGAATGCGGAGTCGATTTCGCGTCCGGAGCGGTGGAATTCCTCGCCGGAAAAATCGGAGGTCACTCAAGGCTAGGCGTAGTGGAAACGCGCAAACTTGCCGCTTACTTGGGCAAAGACGGAGGACCGATTACCGAAGAATTGATCACCGAACTGGTTCCCGACTTTGGGGAGGGTGATTTTTTCGAGGCCTCAGAAGCCTTTTTTTCCAACGACCTCCAATGGGCCCTCGATGCCATCGAGCGTCATTTCTTTCACGCCAAGGACGCCCGCCCCCTGCTCGCCACCCTGCAAAACCGCAACCGCCTTCTCATTCAACTACGAGTTTTGGCCGACGGCGGGGAATTGGACCCGAGCCAAAGGTTGAGCAAGGAAAAACTCGAACAATTGGGGCGCAAGCACGCTCACCACTTCTCGGATTCGGGTGAAAAATCCACCCTCAATCTTTTTACCCAAAACCCTTGGTTTTTGGGACGACTGTTGCCTATCGTCAAAAGATTCAACACGCGCTCTCTCATCGACCTGCAAGCAGCGTTGTTGGAAGCCTTCGAACAATTGCTCATTCAACCGCGCGATCAACAGGTTGCGATTTTCAAGGATCTCGCCATCCGGACCCTCTCTCCGAAATGAGCGACAAAGAAGAATCTTTAGCCTTGCCTCCCGCCCTGTCCTCTAAGAAATAGACACTTATGAAATGTGTTTTCCTCCTTACCTTTGTCCTCGCAACAACCTTGCTCGCCGAGGATTCCGTTTCCAACGCCGAACTTTCCCGCAAGCTCGACCTCATTCTGGGCAAAGTCAGCGGGCTCGAAGAACGCGTCGCCGAATTGGAAAAAGCCAACTCGGAAGTGAAAAAAGAGATGCAAGCCGTACAAAAAACGGCGACCGAGGCCAAAACCGCCTCTCAATCCTTGGTCTTGCCCGAAGACGAAGAGGAAAAAAAATCGTTCATGGCCAAACTGAGGCTCCAATTGAAAAGCGAGGAAGCCAAAGCGGCCGGGGCTTGGACCAAGGAAGAAACCTGGACCGGCATGCGCCGTAACCTCACAGCCTTCAAAGTACGCCAACTCCTCGGCAACCCCAACAAAATCAAAAATTCGCTCAATCCGCGGATTGATCAAGTTTATCACTACGAAGGCGACTTGAATGCCGACGGAACCAACGAGGTGGGCGAAGTGAGCTTTTTCCGGGACCGCGTGGTTTCCTTCTCTTCCCCCTTCTGAGCCTATTTTCAAAGGGTTTCGAGCGTCATGGAGAGCCTGAATATCTTCCGATAAAAATTTTGTCCAACGCCCAATATCCGATTGACTTTCTGTTCCGATTCGGTAAATTGACAACTGATTTATTCCACAAGAATAAGTCCTAGGTTAACCTAAACAACAAACAAACAAACAAACAAACTAGATTATGAAAAACAAAATAATGGCTACGCTTGTTGCTTTCGGTTTGGTGGGATCCGTTTCCGCCGTCGAAATCAATGAAAACTTGTCCATCAACGGATTTATTGATGGTTCCATAACCAAAACCGATCAGGATGTTGCTGCTGGACAACCTTCCGCAGACACTGCCGATTGGGGACTCGACGAAATCGAAGTGAACTTCCTTTTCAACGTTGGTTCTGTTTCCGGTACCGTTGCATTGGATTCCCAAAACATCGGTTCTGGCAATGACGACATTGAAATTGAGCAAGCACACTTCACCTACACCCTCGAAAACGGTGTTTCCTTGACCTTTGGTCGTTATGGTTCCGCCCTTGGTCTTGAGCGTGAAGACCCTGCTGGTCTCTACACGTTTTCTCGTGCATATGGAGACACTGCTTTTAACCTTGGTAACATCGATGCCAATGATGGTGCTAGAGAAGGACTTCGTGTCTCCTACGCAGCTGAAGCTTGGAGCCTTGGTGTTTCGATCGAAAATCCTGCAGGTACCGTCCGCACTGCCGGTGCTGCTAAGAATGACCTTGATTTCGAAGTCGCTCTTGCCTTCACTGGAATCGAAAACCTCAGCGTTGGCGTTGGTTACTTCAAGGATAACGAAGCTACCGCCGCCAATGAAATCGATGTTACCAACGTAACTGCCACCTATCAAGTTGGAAAAGCGTTGCTTGGCGCTGAGTTTACGCAAGCTGACACTGCGACCGTTGACCTCGACGCTCACATGTTCCTCGTTGACTACGATGTCTCCGACAAGCTTGGTGTTGCCGTTCGTTACAGCAGCTATGAAGCCGCCGCCAATGTCGATGTAGACCAAATTACGATTGCTCCTAACTACGCAATCACCGATTCTTTGGGTGCGATCCTCGAGTACAGCGACATCAGCCATGACAACGCTGACTCGGATTCCGACTTCATCGCTCTTGAGCTCACCTACACTTTCTAAGTGTAGAGCTTAACAGAGTTTGACTTTAAGGGTCGCTCGTTCATTCGAGCGGCCCTTTTTTTGACTTTTTTTTATGATCAACCTAAACGAGGGCTTTACGCCCGAAGAAGAACTTCCCGCTTTCAT
>JAYOMW010000138.1:0-8240 GCA_038121045.1 Opitutia bacterium | reverse complement strand
ATGTCTTCAAACAACCAGGGACTTTGTTACCGTTAAATCGATGATTATCTAAGTATGCACCTGCATATACCAAATCGGTATCAAAGTGAGCTGAGAAGTGATCGTTGTATCGTTTTGCTACATTTTCAGCACCACCAAAGCCGTCATATTCTTTTCGGATAATATAAAGCTTCTGTTGCTCTGGCATAAGGTGTTATTTTTTGTTGGTATAACAGTATGAATGTTGCTTTTGATGTTTAAAGCAAATTAGCTCTGTGTATGGGGATATGATCGTAAACGCCTATGTCGTCTGGGATGAGGTTTCACGAAATGCATGGGTTTTTGACACAGGGACAGATGCTCAGCAAATCTTAGCATTTATTGAAGAGGAAAAGCTCAAGGTTGATGCCGTTTTTCTCACCCATACCCATCGTGATCATGTTGCATGCCTGAATGATTTGCGCATCCAGTCTGGGAATCCTAAAGTCTACGTTCACCAACTCGAGTTATTAAACGGATGCGATCCTATCGAAGAAGGGTTCAAGCATTCGATGGATTCACTCTCTCTTGTAGCCAAACATACACATGGACATTCTGTAGGCGGTTTAACTTATGTTATTGATGGACTCGAAAAACCAGTCGCAGTGGTGGGTGATGCTATCTTTGCAGGCTCAATGGGCGGAGGCATGGTTTCCTACCAAGACGCGCTACAAAACAACCGAGAGAAAATCATGACTTTGCCGGGGGAAACTATTGTTTGTCCAGGCCACGGACCAATGACTACGATCGATGAGGAAAGAAGGCACAACCCCTTCTTTCCGGAGCACCCGGTGTCCTAGCGGGCTTGCAGGCGGAAATCTTCAAGCCCGTTCTGGCGGCATAGGTCTACTATCCGCGTAACGAATTTCAAAGGAACCTCTTCGTCGGCCACTACCAATACGGTAGGCTTGTTCGGTAATTGTGAGGTCATTTTAAAAATGCTTATAATTTTCTCTTCGGCAACAGGTTTTCCGTTGAGGTAAAAAAGCCCCTCTTCGTCAATCGATACGATCAGTTCATTTTCAAGAAGATTCGAGCCGGCACTGTCGATTTTCGGTAATTTGACGTTGATGGCCCGAAGGTCCTGAAACTGCATGGTGACGAGAAAAAAAATGATAAGCACCATGAGGACGTCGATCAAAGGCACCACGTCGATTTTGGGGCTTTGTCGCTTTGGCTCCGATATAAGCGTCATCCCTGAATGTTCTTATGATCTTTGGGGAGAATGGCGTCCACCAACCGAGAGCTCAGCCAATCAAGGGATACTGCTCTCTTCTCTACCACGCGCATAAGATAGGAATGCCCGATGAGCGCCGGAATAGCTATGGCCAAGCCCATGATTGTGGTAAGCAAGGCAAGTGCTATGCCTTCTGAGAAAATGTCTGATCCACCGCTTCCTCCTGATGCGGGCATTGCGGAAAAAACGCTGACCAATCCCGTAACCGTTCCGAGCAGGCCAATGAGCGGCGCTCCGGCTACAACGACTTCAAGCAAGAACAATCCTTTCGACAGGGCGGCTACTTCGAGTCGGGCGTAAGCCCTCAGTGAGTCGGGGGAAGGGGTTTCATGGATGGCAACAAAAACAATTCTTTCGGCGGCAGATCGCTTCTTCCAACGCTTGTCGGGGAATTCCCCACTCATCAGGGCTTTCTCGACCTTGCGAGGGAAGGTTAAGCCGCGCCTTAATGAATAAGCTCTCTCCGTTATCACGAATACCGCAATCAAGAGGCAAAGACCAAGAGGGTATACGAAAAGGCCCGCTTGACGGTAGGTAAGAGAGGGACGCAGGGTTTGAAAGGCTTCGATTACCTTTGGATTGCATTTCTTGTTTGTGACAAGCATGAGGTTTGCGTTGAAATAAACCTCAAGGGTTCCGTTTTGATCATTCGCCGCCTCATCATTCGTGCTTCGGGTCTCATAGATTGCGAACATAGTTTCCTCAAACTCAAATACGCCGGCAGGAGTCTTTCCTGGCTGGGAGACTTGTAGTTCCGGAAAATTTTCAGCGGGGACTGCGAGAGGGCGAAAACCTTTTGAGTCGAGGGCCTTGAGGAAGTCATTCGGCTCCAAAGAAGGCTTTTCGCCAGGGAGGCAACCGAACGAAAATACGAAAACAATTGAAAGTAAGGCCAGCCAATGAAGCTTCACGGTATGCCCAGGATTAAACGTAACCAAGAGAACTTGCGGTATGATCGATTGATTCCTTGTGCGTCAGTAGTTCGTCAAGGGGGTCCCATGTTCCGTTCAAGAGAGAATCCCTTGCGCCTTTGCGCAATTGGCAATCGATTTCAAGCTCTCCGAAACGAACCTTTAGGCCGGCAACGTCAACCGTCAGGTTCTGGTCCGGTTGTTTTTCCACCAATTCGGACAATCGTTTTCTCTCTTCGTTTTCCACCGAGACGCAGGGCATTCCCAGGTTGGTCGCGTTGCCAAAGAAGATTTCGGCGAAATTTCCAGCTATAATTGCTCTGAATCCTGCTCGGTAGAGTGATTGCGGGGCATGTTCCCTCGAACTGCCACAACCGAAGTTCGCATCGGAAATCATTATGCTTGCTTGGGCAAACAAAGGGTTGTTGAGGGAGTGATCTTTCTTTTCGCCATCCTCGTTGAACCTGACGTCGTAAAAAAGGTATTCGCCCAAACCGTCGAAGGTGACGCATTTCATGAAGCGGGCAGGAATGATACGGTCCGTATCAATGTCGTTACCGGGCACGTAGACCCCCTTCCCTTCTACGATCGAAATTTTTTCTAGTGCCATTGTGAATGAATGATTTGGATCAGGCAAAGACTTCCCTTGAGTCAGAGATTTTGCCCGTTACGGCTGCAGCTGCAACCATAATGGGGCTCATGAGCATCGTCCTGCCAGTGGGACTTCCCTGACGCCCCTTGAAATTTCGGTTGCTGGAGCTTGCGCAAAGCTGGTCTCCGATCAACTTGTCCGGGTTCATGGCCAGGCACATGGAGCAACCAGCGGATCTCCACTCAAAGCCAGCCTTGCGGAAAACTTGATCCAATCCTTTCTCCTCGGCAAGTTTGCTGACGACCTGTGAGCCTGGAACGACAATCGCCTTAATCCCCTCTTTGACCGTATACCCATCTATTCTTGTGGCAACTTCCTCCAGATCGGAAAGCCTTCCGTTGGTGCATGATCCAATGAAAGCAACGTCCACAGGGGTACCTTTGATGGGAGCCCCGGGGGTGAGTTTCATGTAATCAATGGCTTCCTCTATACTTGCCCTTTCACTTGACTCCGCCAAGTCAGGGTCAGGTATCACTTGGTCGATTCCGATTGCTTGCCCAGGATTGATTCCCCAGGTAACGGTGGGCACGATGTCCGATGCGTCGATCTCAACCCTGTCGTCGTATCCGCAGTTGTCGTCCGAAGCAAAGGCCATCCATCGTGATACCGCCTGATCCCATTCGTTCGTTTCGGGTGAGTAATTCCGGCCTTTGAGGTAGTCGAAAGTCTTTTGGTCCGGATTCACGTAACCAACCCGGGCTCCACCTTCTATGGACATATTGCAAGCGGTCATTCTTTCCTCCATGGAGAACGAATCAAAGACGCTGCCGGCATATTCGTATGCATAGCCGGTTCCCCCATTGACTCCTAGAAGCCTGATTATATGCAAAATGACGTCCTTTGCGTAAACTCCCGGACTCAATTTTCCATTTACCTCGATACGCCTTACTTTCAGTTTGCTCAAAGCCAAGGTTTGGGTGGCAAGCAAATCTCTGACCTGGCTCGTTCCGACGCCAAAGGCAATGGCTCCAAAGGCACCGTGCGTGGAGGTGTGGGAGTCCCCGCAGGCAATGGTCATGCCTGGTTGGGTCAAGCCTTGCTCCGGACCAACGACGTGGACAATGCCTTGCTTTCCTGTCCCAACGTCGAAGAAAGTGACCCCGAAATCATCGCAGTTCTTTCTCAACTCCTTGATCATGGCATCGGCAAGAGGGTCTGAGTAGGGTTCGCTTACTTCATTCGTCGGCACGATGTGATCAACCGTTGCAAAGGTGCGTTCAGGGTATAAAACAGGAAGATTTTTTTCCCTAAGCATTCCGAAAGCCTGAGGACTGGTAACCTCATGGATCAGGTGTCTTCCCACAAACAATTGAGTTTGCCCGTTGGAAAGCTCCCCGACTGCGTGGGCATCCCATACTTTTTCAAAAAGATTTCGTTCTTTCATTGCAAGGGGTATTCAGTAAATCATCCAAGAGACTTGAGCAAGGCGAATGGTTTATTTAGGGCAAAAGCCCCTTCAGTTATCGGTTTCGGGCATGCGGTCTTCGCTGACGGCGAAGTATGCTTTTCTCAGTTTCCTGTCGATGGGCTTTTCCGAGTCTTCCATGCCCTGACTCAGTTTGAATTGTTTTTGAAAAAGCCGACGGAAGGACTCGACGTTTTTTTCCTGAAGGTCGAGAACTTGATCAACCAACGCATCAGCTTCGGAGATGGAGCGTGGGTCAATCTCAATCCGCTCTCTGGCCTCCAGCAAAGCCCTCAGGTTTTCGTCCTTCCTTTCTATGATCTCCTCGATCGTGTCCAAGTGCTTGGCCGCAATCGCTTGCGTTTCAGCATGAAGCAGGTTTTCGAAGGTCTCAAGTGCCTCGAGAAAAAAAGTAAACTCCGGCGAGTTCTTGGGCAAAGCGGAAAGGGGAGCTTAAGCCTGAAGGGAAAGGGATCCCGACTGCTGGTCTCCCGAAGGAGTATCCTCGGGGTTTTGGGTAAGCATTTCTGCCCAAGCTTCACGAAGTTCACTGATTACTTTGTCCGCTTCATCGATAGGCTTGACTTCTTTGTTGAGGTTTGCCTGCTGCAGGTTGTGCATGACGTAATCATACAACCTGTAGAGCGTACCCGGCAAATCGCCTGGTACGGACATATCCAAGGATGACTGCAATTCAGTTACTATATTTTGAGCCCGAATGAGGTTGTTGTTAATATCCTCATTCCTTTTGGTAAATTCTTCCTCGTCGAACCCCTTCCTTGCTGCGGCGGTAAATCTCAAGCAACCATCGAATAGCATCAATACAAGCTTCCCGGGACTAGCAGTTTGGACAGATTGAGCTTTGTAAGAGCGGGCGATCTTGTCGTATTGCATGGTTTGAACCGAGCTAAATAAGTTAGGAATTGAAATCTTCTGAGTTCAATAACCTTTGGGCGAGGCCCTCGAGCACCGTATCGCTTGGCCAATTCGGGTCGGCAAGCAGGGCTCGACCCCTTTCAACAGCATCCGGACGGATATCTTCGCCAGTTTCGGAAACCTTGACAGCAAGAGAGTTGACGTCGGTAAGTTGAACTTTTGTTGCGGCCAACTCGGAAGGTTGGGCGGAAGCCTGAGGGGCAGGTGCTCCTCCCTTGGAGTAAGCCCTGAGAGCAGGAGTGTTCTCGTTGTTAGTTATAGCTTCCATAAACGATTGTTACAGCTTAATTTGCGCCAAATCTTACTGAAATGCAACCTTTTAAATCGTTATCTGGATGGCAACGTGGAAAAGCAAGTCGATGCGACATATTTTGAGAAAATTCTAGGGGAATGCAGAGTGCTCCCGGCCGTCTTGGATGAAATGGCACGAACCTGTGAGCTTTTCTGGAAAACATTGGCTCCGGCGATCACGTCGGCGTGGCCAGAATCAAAAGTTTCGTCAATTGCCCACATGAACTCGCCGCTTTTAAGATCAACCAGTTTGGACCTCACCCCAAGAGCCAATGGTCTGTACGCTCTGTAGGAGTCCAGGTCGACGAAAAGCACCCCGTTCGCAGCAGTCAATTCCTCGAGTTTTCGAAGGAAGTTTTCAGGCAGTGGCTTGCTTGAATCTACACGATCTACGCCAAAGTGCTGCTTCATTTGATAGGCAGAAAGGCGAATCGTCTCAAAAATTCTTTCTTGAGCTAATTCTTGATGGAAAACTTCGTCGACGTATTCGAGTAGTGGCGAATCCAAATCATGGTAGTAGCAAGGGAGGACGACGACTCTATTGAAATATTCTGGCAACCTTTCGACAGGATAAAGGTTGCTTGGCACAAATGGCTCGGCTTGAGCCACGATCTTCTCTTCCTCGAATCTACGGCAACCAGTAGAGACAGATAGAAGAAGCGCAAAAAGAACAAGAAAGTGGTAAAACGTCATTTGGATGATTTTTTGGGTAATGAATTTTGCAAGGTTTGAAGTTGGGTATCTAATTTGGATTGCATCTCCTCCATTTTCATGAAACCGGCGCTCAGTTGGTCCTCTCTGGACTTCAGGTATCTTTCAAGCTGTTCAATCTTGTCGTCAATACGCTCATTCTGAGTCTTGACGCTATCAATGTGAGCCTGATAAGCGCCCTTGTAGCCTGTTCCGTCATCGCCTGAAAGGAAGTTCGAGATGAAATCATCAAGCGCGTAGGTGATGCCCTGATAGGGCCGGGTTGTTTGAGTGTTTTGGTCAAAAGCGTTATCCACGGTGACTTCGGAGAAAAGAGCTTCCACTTTCTCCGGAGTTTCATTCAAGGCTTGGAGCAAGAGGGCTGAGTTCTCAACGACCAGTCTGTCGGACCCCACTCCGAAATCAAGGCCGACGTCGGGTAGGCGGAAAGTCGAGTAGGCAGGTGTTGTTTGTTCCCAGTCCGAAGTGGAACCATTCCATTTGAAATAAGCCGTGGAGCCAGTCGAGTTCTGATCCAGAACCTTGATGGTGTAGCCATCGTTGCCGGAATTCAGAGATAGTTGCGTCGCTATATTGTTGATTTCGGTGTTGGAGCCATCATTGCTGTTGATTATGAGGTCCGCCCCATCCGATGTCCGGGCGCTCTCTGAGTGGGGCCTTGTTTCGCCAAAAACCACCTTTCGGAGCTGACTGCCCAACCTGCTTATTTCGATGTTGCCGGTAAACCTTCCGGATGAAACATTTTCCCCGTCCCGCGTGACGGAAGTCAAACTACTAATGTAATCTTGGGCATCATTGAACTCCTCGACGAACTTGTCGATGGCCGCCTTGGCTGCATTGACGTCTTTGGCTACTGTGAATGAAGCGGAGCTCCCAATGGATACTCCGGCGATGTCAAAACCAATACCCTCATAGCCATGATGCATGCCATCAAAACTCGTACCGGTGCTGTAGACCAAGTCGCCACCGTTGATGGTGACCGAGGAATTGCTTCCAAGTTCACTGTTCATCGTTCTTCCTACGCCTTGAATAACTTGTCGCCACTGTGAGCTCGATGCACTCGGTTCTTCGGTCGGACTATCCTGCAAGGCTTGCCAGTAAGTCGTCGCAGTTCCGCTGCTGATCGACACGTAAGTGCCTTCGGAGTATGATGGCAAGTTGGTGGGGTTGAAAGAATTGGATATGACCGCCGGGTCGGCCAAGCCCATCAATTGAAGAATGTTGCCTGCTCCGACGTTTACGCTTGAGGAAGCAAGCCTATCCCAAGTGGGTGATTCGTGTAGAGTGATTCCAATCGCACCGGTGTCTTTGCCTCTGGCTACGAATCTGTCGCCGATTGGATCATAGAATAGATTGATGTTTGCGCTTGATGAATTAACCCGGTCGATAAGTTCCGAAAGCGAATCATTGTTTACGTCGTAATCGATCCGCACCGCTCCTTCACCTTCCCCGACGAAGAAATTGCCCAACCCCGATGCCAATCCGGTGAATGAACTGCCGAAATTCGAGCTAGCCAATGAAACCGTCATGTCAATCGTACCCAAAGGTTGACTGCTTGTAATGACCGTTTCCTTGACCACTTGCCAATGACCGGAATTTTGATCCGGATCAGGTATGGTGTAATGAGACCAAAAGCTTGAATCCGTAAAACGCCTCCTGTTTGCCTGTTCCGATACCGTTGCTGCAGTCATTGTCACCGCATCCGCGACCAAATTCCAATCACTTTCGTTGCCTGCCACGCTGGGGTCATTCGAGGTTGCGACCCTTGCCTCGTAGATCTTCGTTCCGCTCAAGACATAATCGCCTTGGGCCGCCGAACCGGTCCATGACCCGTAAGAGAAGTTTGCGTCGGTCGGGATAGCGGTTTCAGCGGCATCCCTGTTTCCCCATATCCCGTCTCCTGCATTTCCTCCGACTCCGCCAACTTGGGCCCAAATCGAGTAATCCGCCGAATTGACCTGGGCTCCGGATCCCGATTCGTCGAAACGATTCATTCCAGGCTTAATCTGCTGCCAGTAATTCGGGTCAAAATCGGCTGCTCCGTTGGCGTGGGCAATCTCATTCCAATAAGTGGAGTTT
>JAYOMW010000137.1:2757-8381 GCA_038121045.1 Opitutia bacterium | reverse complement strand
ACCTTTCAATTCCAAAATTTAGAAGAATCTTGTTCCAATTTTTCTTTGAGCTTTAGCCTTTCGTGGGATAAAAGGTGATTTAGTTCCCATTTTCAAATATCCGAATCGTGACAAATTCAAAGCCGACAATTCTTCTAATCGACGACGATGCCGAGATCCGGTATTCGCTTGATCGCGTTCTTGCCCATGAAGGCTATTCCATCTTGACCGCCGACTCCGGAGAGCAGGGAATCGAAACGGCTCGGAGCAAAAAACCGAACCTGATTTTTCTCGACAACCGGATGGATGGCATCTCGGGAATCG
The DNA here is from genome assembly GCA_038121045.1 of Opitutia bacterium. Taxonomy (GTDB): domain Bacteria; phylum Verrucomicrobiota; class Verrucomicrobiia; order Opitutales; family Seribacteraceae; genus Seribacter. Next base: position 8,078 of record JAYOMW010000137.1, on the reverse strand, counting down.
AAACTCTCCAACATCTCAGAACCGCCGCTCCCTCTTCCATGGTTATTCTGATGACCGCTTTCGGAACCAGCCAAACTGCGATCGAGGCAATGAAACACGGTGCCTTCGATTACGTGTTGAAACCCTTCGACCTTAAGAAGCTCAAAGAGTTGGTCTCGAAGGCTCTCAAGGCGGGAAAAGATTCGGTCAGCTCCGAGGAATCCTACGAACGCTTGCTTAACAGCGCGGATTACGCCGAAGGCATCGTTGGCAGCGGGGATCGCATGCAACAGGTACTGAAAAAAGTCGGCCAAGTCGCCGCATCCGAGGCAACGGTCATGATAACTGGGGAAAGCGGCACGGGAAAGGAACTTGTCGCCAGATGCATTCATAGGCACAGCCATCGGTCCGAAGGCCCTTTTCATGCGGTCAACTGCGCTGCAATCCCGGAAAACTTGATCGAGAGCGAATTGTTCGGACACGAAAAAGGCTCTTTTACAGGCGCCACCGATGCCAAGACGGGACAGTTCGAGCTTTGTCACGGGGGAACCCTTTTTCTCGATGAAATCGGGGACATGCTTTTGCCTACGCAGACCAAGATCCTAAGGGCTATTCAAGAAGGAGAGATCCAACGGGTGGGCGCTACCAGGATCAAGAAGATCGACGTCCGAGTCATCGCGGCAACTCATAAGAACTTGGAGGAAATGGTAAGGAACAAAACATTCCGCGAGGATTTGTACTATCGGCTCAACGTCGTTCGGATCGAGACCCCTCCCCTGCGAGAACGAATGGAGGACCTGCCGGAGTTGGTCGACTTCATGCTCCAAAGGCTCAACAAGAAACAGTCCACGGGAACAACGGAAATCTCCAAGGAAGCCATGAGCGTCATGGAGAAGTACAACTGGCCGGGAAACGTGAGAGAATTGGAAAACGCTCTTCACTCCTCGTCGGTCGTATCAAAGGGAAAACGCATCCTTTGCAAGGACTTGCCCAGCACTTTGACGAATCTCATCGATTCACGGGAAACAGCCGGGAAACCCGCGCCCCCGCCACCCGCACCCACGGACAATCCTATTGCTTCGGAAGCCGACCCGGCTTCTCTGAAACACCCGGAAACGACCATCTCTGCTTTCGGCAGTCAGCCCGCAAAAGAAAGCGATTCCGCCATCCCCTCCGCTCCGAGTTCCATTTCCGCCGGAGAAGGCTACGACATCGCCTATGCCCATGCCCGGGAAACTTCCCAAACCAACTTGCTTGAAGTCGTGGAAAAAGAAATGATACGACGCTGCCTCAAGGAAAGCGGAGGAAACCAAGTAAAAGCCTCCGCCATGCTAGGCATAACCCGGGCCACCCTCCGCAAAAGAATAGACGCATATGAGATACGCTACTAACAATTTCAGACAGGGAGCAACTTGCCTTCTTGCCTTTGAGCGCATATTCATGCATTGATCTATTTCGAACCCTTCAAACCCAATGAATCATGAACGCATTGTCATTACCGGGATAGGTCTGACCAGCCCTCTCGGAAATGACTTGAAAACTTTTCGCAGTGCCTTGCTCGCAGGCCAAAGCGGTGTCAGTTCTTTCCCCGTGCGCAACATGGGCGACTTACCATCGGGAGTTTGTGAATTCGAGAAAACCAAGTATCAGAAGCGAAAGGAGGTCCGCGTAGGCACTCGGGCCGGAGGCATAGGAATTTTTTGCGCCCATGAAGCCCTCTTGAACGCGGGCCTCGAATTGGAAAACTTGGATCCATCGAGAATCGGTACTTACTTGGGAATCACCGAGCATGGGAACGTCGAAACCGAAACCGAAGTTTGCCAGCTTTTTGATCATTACGATGAGGAAGTAAAATACTGGAGCCACCACCACAACCCCCGTACTGTGGCCAACAACCCTGCCGGGGAGATTACGGTCAACTTGGGCTTGACCGGCCCTCATTACACCGTGGGAGCAGCTTGCGCGGCAGGCAATGCGGGTATCATACAGGGTGTTCAAATGCTGAGGCTAAAAGAATGCGACGTCGCTTTGGCCGGGGGTGTGAGCGAAAGCATCCGGGCTTATGGGATTTTTGCGGGATTCAAAAGCCAAGGAGCTTTGGCGACCCATGACGATCCTCAAAAGGCAAGCCGGCCCTTCGATCGGGGTCGCAACGGAATCGTAGTAAGCGAAGGTGGATGCATCTATGTGCTGGAAAGGCTTTCCGACGCTCTGAGCAGGGGGGCCGATATCGTGGCGGAAATTTTGGGGTACCGGATCAATTCGGACGGAACCGACTACGTTTTGCCCAACCCGGAGAGGCAGGAGGAGTGCATCCGCCAAGCCATCGAAAATGCCGGAATAGACGTCGACTCGGTTGACTTGGTCAGTTCTCATGCCACCTCAACCCCTCAGGGAGACGAGCAAGAGTGCAAAGCCTTGAGAAATGTGTTCGGTGAAAACTCCGAAACCTTGGTCAACAACACCAAAAGCTTCATCGGTCATTCGATGGGGGCTGCAGGCGCTCTTGAGCTTGCGGGCAACTTACCCTCCTTCAAGGACGGCTATGCACATGCCACGATCAACGTCGACGACCTTGACCCGAATTGCGAGTTGCCTGGTCTGGTGATAAACGAACCAAGGCAAAAAAAAGGCGGCATCTCCGTGATCCTGAACAATTCCTTCGGTATGCTTGGAATCAATTCAGTTCTTATCTTGAAAAAGTTTGCAGATTAGTTTAGCAAAGGCTTTTCACTCAATCATGAACAAGGAAAAAGTCAGACAAATCGTACTTGATATCATCGCTGAGATTGCGCCGGACGAGGACTTGACCGATGTCAAGCCGGACGTTCGCCTGCGGGATCAACTCGACTTGGACTCAATGGATTTTCTTGATATCGTGATGGAACTCCGCAAGCAGCACGGAATCGACGTGCCGGAAGCCGAGTACCGCGAGCTTGAATCTTTGGACAGTTCGGCCAATTATTTGCTGCCCAAGTTCGAGTCTGGCGCCGCAGCCTAATTAGGTTCCCACCCGCTCCATCGAGGTTGCCTGCTATCCCCGCCAATCAAGCAAGCGACCACCACGACGTAATTGTCATTGGAGCCGGTCTGTCCGGTCTCGCCGCTGCCCTTCGCTTGGCAATGTTCGGCAAAAAAACAATCCTTCTCGAAAAACACTACGTCGTGGGAGGCTTGAACAGTTTCTACGCCAAAAAAGGGATCAAGTTCGACGTTGGCCTGCATGCCCTGACCAACTACCCTTCCCTCAAATCGGGCAAATCGTCTCCTCTGCTCAAGCTTTGCCGGCAACTCAGAATTCCACTGGATTCACTGAATCTTTTGCCCCAAAGCCATTCCCGGATTACGTTTGGCTCGGAAAGCTTGCTGTTTGACAACAATTTCGATTTTTTCATTTCACAAGTCGAAGACAAATTTCCCAAGGAACGGGACCGTTTTCAATCCCTCCTTAAAAACATGGAGGCGTTCCCTGCTTATTCGGTAAACGCAGAAGAGCTTTCAACCCGAGAAATCCTGAAAGATGCCTTCCATGACCCCTTGCTCGGCGAGATGCTTCTATGTCCGACTTGCTATTACGGATCCGCCCGCAAAAACGACATTGATTTCCCTACTTTCGTAATGTTGTTCGATGCGATCTTCAGGCAAGGTCTTGCTCGACCGGAACTTGGGATACGGGCACTTCTGGACCCGCTCACCGAAAAGCTCAAAGATTTGGGTGTCGAACGGCGGATGAATTGCGGGGTCAAAACGATCCGAACCCAAAGTGGAAAAGTATCAGAAGTCGTTCTTGAGAACGGAGAAAGCCTGACCTCCGACTATGTTATCTCCACTTGTGGCGCGGTTGAAACGGAGGCTTTGCTTGAACCGGAGTCATCCGCTCAATCAACCACCGAAGGCAAATTCTCCATCATGGAGTCGATCTTCGTATTCGAGGGAAAACCGAAGGATTTCGGATGGGAAGAAACCGTCATTTTTTTCAACGATTCCGAAATTTTCAACTACGACGAACCAGAGGGGTTGATCGACCTGCGTTCCGGGGTAATCTGCATGCCGGAAAACTATGGAAACCAAGGAAAGCCCTCCGGCGAAAAGAGCAAATTGCGCATCACCCACCCGGCAAGTTTTGATCTCTGGTCAAGCTTGGAACAAAAAGACTATGAATCGGAAAAAAAACTTTGGGAGGAAAAAATTTTGGTCAACGGATCAACTTATCTCAAAAATGGGGCAAGGGAGCTTGATTCTTTTCGGTCGAAGACCCTATTCCGAGATACCTTCACCCCAAGAACGATCAAAAAATACACGGGGCATGCAAACGGAACACTTTACGGTTCCCCCCAAAAAAGACGGGACGGATCAACGGTCTTCGACAACCTCTTTTTGGCCGGAACCGATCAAGGCTACGTGGGGATCGTGGGAGCAATGCTCGGAGGCATCGCGATTGCCAACAACCAAATACTGCGCCCAGGCTAAACGAGAGCGGCGATTAAGTTTTCCTGCACCTCGGCAAGGATAAGATAGGCAAAATAACCGATTCTCTCGGACGAGCTTCTTTCCTCCAAGGCAAGCCCACCGGACTCAAGGACCTCGTCGGGCACTTCCGCAAGGGTCGTAACCCGGATGGCCAAGCGGAGCTCCGTCAGCCCGCGTAATAGATCCTCCGCATCGTCCGTCTCCACTTCCACTCGCCCATAAGCGAATTTTGGATTGCCCAAGAGCCTGGCCAACGCACTCCGGTCCGATCTTGCCTCTTCGGCCAATCCCTCTTCCCAGGCCTCGACCAAGTCATCGTCCGAAGGGTTGGGACAAACAAAGGTGAAGGCGGATTTTTTTTGCGAAGCTGCGAAGATCTTTCCCAGTTCGGGGAGAACCGCTTGTATGAGCCTGGGCTCAACCTGCAAGGAAAATTCAATCATCTCTTTCCAAGACAGTCTGGAGACGCCAACGCTGCAATTGGTAAACGTAGGTTTCGGCAAGCTCGCGTTCACCTGTCCACAGTACGGACTTTCCCAACTCATGAACTTCCCGCATATGCCGGGTCGCCTTTTGCTCGTCATAGCCAAATACCTTGCGGAAGACCATAACCACGTAATTCATCAAGTTCACGGGGTCGTTCAAGACAATTACCTTCCAAGGCGCGGCAAGTTCTTCCTCGAGATTCGTATCTTCGGTAATTTCAAGAGCAGGTGGCGTTTCCAAAGGCATGTTTGAAATGATTTGACATCGCAACATACTCTAATGCCGAAATTATTCCATGGTAAAATTTTCTCAAATTTACGTTTTTTTGTTTCCGTGCTTGCCTGAAGCTCCCGAACACAATGTTTTAACACGATGCTCAAAATACC
>JAYOMW010000137.1:0-2657 GCA_038121045.1 Opitutia bacterium | reverse complement strand
ACCAAGGCGTCTCAAAACAACAATGCGATTGAGCAAATGGGCAAGGACCCTGATGGAATCGAATCTTTTTGGTATGCTTCGTCGACTAAGGCTACCCTTGAATCTCTCATTCAGGACAACGAAAACTACCTGAACGCGGGCGACCCTGATTACAAGAAGACTCCCGTTGCTTGGGACAAGGTCGATGCCAACTCCTCGACGATCAAGTTCGTTTACGTGAATGCAGCCGGGAATAGCGGGCCATCGACCCTTAAAGTTTCCAATTGGAAGAACATCGACTACGAAAATCCACCCGAAAACAACACACTTGAATTTGGCAAGAGCTTGACCGCTTTCATACCGAGTGCCATTGGCCTTATTCTGATTTTACTGGTCGTGGCTGCGGAGATAAAACCATCCGCTCGTAAACACATCATGCATTTTACCGTTTTGTTTGGGTTATTCGCCTTCTATATGGTGGCAAAGAGAATCGGTCCTGCGGTTGCCGAAATGTCATGGCTCCGAGGAGAGCCAAATGGAATAATCCAAGCTTCGAGCCTAAAGCCAACCACCATGCTTGTCTCGGCCGGTCTGCTCCTTATCTTCGTCATTCTTTGCGTCGTTTCCTTCATCCAAGCCAGAAAGGAAATGGCAGCGCAGGCCAAAAAAGATAAGCTCGCCAAGAAGAAGGCGTCCCAGAGCAAACCCAAGGACGAAAAAGAGGATTCGAAGAACGAAGAAAAAAGAAAACAAAACGGAAAAAACAACCCGAAGGACAAGAGTGATCCGAAAAGTTCGGATAAAAAGGCTAGCCCGAACAAACCCAAGTCCGGGGATGACAAGAGTGGTTCCGACAAAAAAACCTCGGGGTCTCCAGCCAAAGACATGCCTCGAAAAAAAGAGCCAGGTAGCGAGAAAGTGAAAGCACCGGAAAACAAACCCGTCCAAGAGAAGGCAGGTGGCACCGATTCTTCGGTAGAAAAACCTGATGAGATCAAGAGTGATAATCCAGCCGAGCAAAAGGAGTCCGATTCAAAACCTGCTGGCGAACGCCCATCTCCCGTGAAAAAAGAATCTCAAGAGGCTCTGGAAAAGAAAGAAGATTCACCGAGCAAGGAGCCAAAGAAAGATGACGGAGAGACGAAGAATTCTCCTAAAGACGGCACTGAGGAAAAGTAACCTCTTCGTCAAAGCCCCCCCACAAGGGTTCAAGCACCCAAAACAATTTTGGAGGCAAGGCAGTCGTTTGGCCTAGTCTGAATAGATTCTTTGATCGCTTCGCCCGTTGCAGCGGAACGGATCTGTAAAAAACTAAGGTTCTTGAAACCCTGAAGACGGGCTGTAAGGTTGGATCCATGAAAGTCTTGCAAACAACTATTCTAGCGTGGGCACTGACTGCCATTACGGCTTCACTATCCGCCGAACACCTCAAGCTCAACCTGCGCTCTCAAAGCAAAGGAACGGGTGAAGGAAAAACCAAAACCGAATTAACGAAGTGGAGGGCTGAAAAAACCGCGATCATCATTTGCGACATGTGGGACGATCATTGGTGCAAGTCAGCGGCGAGAAGAGTAGAGGAAATGGCTCCGGTTTTGAACGAAACAGTGAAAATTGCTCGAACCAAGGGCGTCTTTGTCATACATGCGCCAAGCAGTGTCGTCGATTTCTACAAGAACACGCCGCAACGAAAACTCGCCTTAAACTCCCCTTTTGCAAAGACTCCGGTCAAGCTTTCGACATCACCACGCTGGGGAACGGCGTGGTGTTGGACCGATGGGAAACGCGAGGGCGTCCTGCCTATCGATGATTCCGACATGGGTTGCAGTTGCAAAGGCAAGAAATGTGAAATCCGCGAGGCATGGAAACGTCAAAACAAGCTGATTGAATTAATCGAAGGCGATGCCCTCACGGACAATGGCCAAGAAACCTACAATTTGCTCGCCGAAAGGGACATCGAAAACATCATCTTGTGTGGAGTGCACCTTAACATGTGCGTACTCGGGCGTCCGTTCGCCATTCGGCAAATGGTCAAACTTGGCAAGAACGTTGCCCTGATGCGCGACATGACCGACACGATGTACAACCCCGAGCGCCCACCTGGGGTGGATCATTTTACCGGTACCGACTTGGTCGTGAATCACGTTGAAAAATTCTGGTGCCCCTCCTTTGCGAGCACCGACATTACCGGTAAAGAGGCATTCCGTTTCAAAGGAGACAAGCGCAAGCAACCGAATGGAAGAAGGCTCTGAGCTTCGTTCGAAGTTTCAATTGGCAAGTTTTTCGACCCAAAGGAGATGCTCCCCTATCTGTCCGATATGTCGAAATCGGCCCGGTCGTAGGCTTTGCAGATTCCAAGCATGGAGACCACTGAACGGGAGGGATCCATCTTAGGTTTGCTCTCTAATTTCCTCCCAAAAGTCCACTCAAATACCTTTCTAGACTGTTTAATTTTCATTCGCTAGATTCGTCAGATCCGTTTATTTTAATTTGATCAAGATGAGCGGGTAATTTCCTGCAATCGAGACTACCAATTCATCAAGTGGATTTTCGGATCATATTCAGAATCTTGAGCTATAACTTGCTCATCATTGGATGCAGTTATGGAGCCTGCCTGCTTTACTCCGTTTCATTTACAGATCTGGGCAGTAAAAATCTTTCCATCTGGGCATGGTGTATTT
>JAYOMW010000136.1:0-8574 GCA_038121045.1 Opitutia bacterium | reverse complement strand
GATCTTTACGTAGGAAAAGATCGAGTGAAATCATCCATCCGAGAAAACGAAGCCGTTGACCGCCTCGTTGATCTCATACAAGAAGAAGGCAAATGGATCGATCCCTGAGCAACCTCACCCCTGACCTGTCCGGCGCGGATCCCGGGCTTCGCGATAGAATTATCCAAGGACATTCCGCAGTTTTGTCTCAGGTCGACTACTTTCGTGAAAACTTCGGGAAAACGACAAGCTCCTGGAAAAAGGACGGCACCCGGGTCACGGTGGTGGACGAAACGATATCGGAAAACCTTTTTCTTACCTTGAAAAACTCCTTCCCATCCGACGATTTCTGCTCGGAGGAAGAAGCCGAAACCCCCGATCCCATCCCTCTCAAAGCCGAGTTTTGCTGGTTGCTCGACCCGGTCGACGGAACGAACAACTATGCAGCCGGAATCACCGAATGCGGAATCTCTTTGGCCCTGTTGCGCGAAGGCATGCCCATTTACGGCTACATCTACGACTACAGCAGGGACAAGTTGCTGCAAGGAGGTCCCGGGTTCGGTGCAATCGAAGGAACGAACCCAGTCCAAGCAACCACCGAACTGGTCAACGAAAAACTTACCTTCTGCATGCACTTCCCCATTCCCACCGCCGATCTCGATACCCTGCGTCCCAAGCTCATGGATTGGCGCATACGCTGTCCGGGTTCGGCCGCCATCGGTTTGGCCAATGTCGCAACCGGGCGCATCGACGGGTGTTTGGAATTTCGCCCCAAGCCTTGGGATTGTGCTGCCGGTTACCCAATTTGCGAGGGAGCCGGAGCCTCTTTTGACTTCGTAAGGGATGCCTGTTTCCCCATGACTTCCTTTACCCCGTCCATGCCATCCTTTCCCTTCCGGGCAGGTTCCAACTTGTTTATGGATGAAACCAGTCGGGCCCTCGGATTGGAAGCGACCTAATAAACCCGGAATCGAGAAAGAGCATGCTCCCCGGTCGGGCTCAGGCAAAGCAGCTCGTAACTTCCTGACCCGACCATGGTTCGCTTGGCCTCTTCCGTGCAAAGTGGACGGCCATTGAGAAACCAAAGCAATTCCCCGCCAAGGTTCGCTTTCGGCCGAATCTCAAAACTTTCGCCTACCCTCCGGTATACGCTACCGCTCTCAGGACGCTGAATGGACAGGACTTTCTTTTCGGGAAACGGAATGGGATCATCAACGGTCCAGGGCACGGGAGCGGGCGGAGCATCAGTCCTTCGTATGCGGGGCAAATTGAAAATCTTCGCCAAAAGGGGCTCGGCTGCGCGTGATCCGACGAAGGCCTGATCGCCCATGCCGGACAACCTGCCGACCCATACGCCCACCGCATGCTTTCCATTGTGACCAATCGCCCAAGCATCCCTTCTGCCCGACGAGGTACCGGTTTTGCGCATGAACCATGGAGTCGAATCGCTTGTCGTGTTTTCGAATACCGATGACGGAAGACGCCAGGAAGACAGTTCCGCCCCCAACCAAGCGCAAACTTCCGGATCCAGAATCGCTGCGTCCACGATCGGATCATCGGGAAAATAACGCAGGTTCCTACGGACCCCCTTCCTTCCGAGGGTTGCGTAGGCATTGGTAAGATCGAGCAAGTTCGTCTCCACCGCTCCCAATACAAAGGCGAGTCCACCTTGGCCAACGACATCCCCTCTGAACCGAACTCCGCAAGCCTCTGCAACCCCCGCCGACTTGGCCGCCCCGACTTCTTGTGAAACCTGCAAGGCGGGCAGGTTCAGTGACATTCTCAAGGCGTCGCCGGCCGTCACCTCTCCGGAAAAAGTACGATCAAAATTCTCCGGATTCCAACCGGCGAAGGAGGTCGGAAAATCCGACAAGACGGTATCCCCGTCCAACCGTCGTTCCATGGCAGCCGTGGCATAGACGAAAGGCTTCAAGGCGGACCCCGGGGACCGCCACGCCTTTGCCGCGTTGACTTGCCCTCCGGAAGGATCTTCGAAATCGACGCCTCCGAGCATCGCAACGAGTCCCCCCGATTCGATCTCAATGACCGCAACCGCAATATCCGAACCAGCCGGTAAGGCAAGAAGGCGTCGACGGGCCAATGCCTCGATTTCCTCCTGCAACCGGGAATCCAAAAAGGAAAGCCCCCCCTCCGGACGGGACGAAAGGGCCTCCGTCACAAAATGCCTGGCGGATTTCCCAGTTAGCAAGCCAAGCTCCAGTTCAATGCGCTCAGCCATCAGTTCACGAGCTTTCTCAAAACTGATCATCCCCTCCTTCGACATTCTGTCCAAAACCTTATTGCGTCTCTTGAGCGCGGCTTCGGGGTATCGATCCGGACGCAAACGAGCGGGTGATTGAGGAATACCGGCCAGCAAGGCAGCCTCGGATAAGGAAAGTTCTTTTGCGGACTTCCCGAAATACCGTAGTGAAGCGGCCTCAGCACCCTGAAGGTTGCCCCCATAAGGAGCGAGGTTGAGGTAAGCCTGGAGCACCTCGTCCTTGGACAAAAAAACGTCCGCCTGCCAGGCACGGGAGGCCTCGGAAAGTTTGGATTCAAAGGTTCTTGGCCGAGGATCGAGCATCCGGCATAGTTGCATATCCAAAGTGCTTGCCCCCGAAACGACTCCACCGGCAAAAAGGTTCTGGAGGCAAGCCCGGCCTACCGAAACGAAATCTACTCCCGGATGCTGCTCGAAACGCTCATCCTCCACCGCAATCGTAGCCTTTCTGAGCCAAGGCGAAATTTCTTCGAGGGAAACAGGAAGTCTCCATTGTTCCTCAACGGTCAATGAGCGTGCAAGCGGACGGCCCTCCCGGTCGGAAAGAACCGCGCTCTCCGGCAAGGCTTCGAGCCGTTCCAACGGAAAGGGATTCTTCGCCATGTGCCATGGCAAAGCAACGCCCGCCGCACCGACCAATGCAATGATCGAACAAAGCAAGCGTTTGCGCCTCAACGCGACCCACCGTCCCCGAGTGGTCATCGAACTGAAATCTTGACCGCACCACTCTCCCCTAGCGAGTGCTGCGCCTCGTCATACATACAGGAAGCCTGTATGGGCGGAGCGAGAAACTGACCGCCCGAAACAGCGCGAATGGCATACCGGAAAACCTGAGAGGAGGGCTTGGCCGTTGCAAAAAGAACAATCCGATCGTCAAGGAACTCGGAACGCTCGGCCCGACTGCTCGGTTTCAATCCGATCGACCGGCCCGACACCCGAACGGCAGACGTCGCAAGCCTTGGATTCTCGACTGCAAAACCTCCCGGAAGAGCATCCACCAGAGCAATGTTTTCCAAGGCGGAACCCTTTGCCTGAAGCATTACCTCGACCCAAACCAGATCGCCCACCGAGACCTCCAAAGACTCAGCGCCGCCACTGGTCCAATCCCTGATCACTTCGCCCTCCGAATTCAGCCAACGTCTGCGGGCCTTGATCCCTCGGTCCACGGGCTGAAGATCTTCCGGGGAAACCAATCCCTCGGTCTTGATCGAGACAAAGATTTTTCCGGTACCCGAAGACGAGAATTCAAGGTCCTCCGTTCCCGAAAAGGAATGACCGGCAACCCGGTCCGAGGAAAAGGATTGGCCTTCCGACCCACGGGTCGAAACGTTTCCGGAAAATTCACTTTCCTCCCTTGCCATGACCGAATGGAGTTTACAGAGGGCAGCCAAGGCCAAGCCATTGTCCAAGGTACTTGGCCAACGACCGTCCCTCCTTGCCAACAGAATGCGTTCCTTCAAAACCTCCAGCCAAGGATGTTTTTCATCAAGGTCAAGCAGGACCGAAAGCATCGTGGAGCAAGCCGCCACGTCGGAGGTAAGCCGGCCGTCGCAGGTACGGTCGATCTTTTGGGAAAGAGCGTCTTCCCTCAGGCACTGACGGGCGAGATCGGGCCGACCGCTCGCCAGCCAAGCTGCGGCCAACCTTGCGAGACCCGAAAGGTCAAGGGCATCGGCCTTGTCGAGCAGGTAACGTTGCCTGGATTTTTCGGGTTTGCCGAAGGTCGCCAAGACCTGACAAACGAAAGCCTGCTCATTCAAGCCGTGTTTGCCCGCCCGAAGGGTTTTGCGCAGGTACGAAGTCAACCCCGCCAGAAAAGCCTCATCCATCTCAAAACCAGCTTTCTTGGCTTCCATCAGAAAACCTGAAGCGTAACAAGTCGCCCAGAGGTAAGGATCCTTTCCTCCCGGCCAATAAGACAAACCGCCCGAAGTCGTTTGCATCAACTCCAACCTCCTGATTCCCGCCCGCACGGACTCCTCCGCAAAATCAGCCTTTCCCCCATCAAGCAGAGCGGAAGCGTAAAGCATGGGCATGGCTTTGCTCGTGGTCTGCTCCGCGCAACCATAAGGAAAGCCGAGGAGTTCGTCGAGGGCCGGAACCAATTCGGTCACCGGGGAAGAGGAAACCGTCACGGTTCTGAGCAAGCCGTTGGGAAGAAAGCGTTCAGACACAGGAAAAGTCATCTTCTCCCCGGCTTTCAAAACAAAGGTCTCGTACTCGGCGTCAAGAGAGGCGGCGGGACGGACCGGAAAGGCTCCTTTGGCCAAGGCTGCTTCACCTTGACCGGAAGCCCGGACGGAAACAAGGACCCGTCCCATCTCGCGCTGCGCTTCGAGTTCAAACCAGGTAGTCACGGAAGAGCCGGCGGAAACGGCGATGGAACGCTTGGGATCGTCCAGCAAGCGAACCGGACCCTCCGCCTCAAAAACCGTTTCCACGACCCGGTCTTCTTTGGTTGAATTGAACAGGGTTACCGGCGAGAGGAACTTATCCCCCGGAGCGACGAACCTGGGCAACGAAAGCTCGGCGAGCAAGGGCGAGGTCACGACAAGCGAACTTTCCGCGCTTCCAAAGGAATTTCCTTCAACCGCAACGGCCATGAACCGCAATTCACCCGTAAAGTCATCAGGCAAAGAAAACTTCCCCTCGGCGAGTCCGTTCTTGCCGACCGGCACGAACTCGTTCCAAAGAATCACGCTCTTGGGCGGTTGGGCCTGAACCAGAGAGCGACGCAAGGCTCCCCCGCCCGCCCCGAAACGCTCCATCGAACTCGACCGTCTGTAATCCTGAAACAGTTCGAGGTACAGGTCACCCGAATCCACCTTCGCCCGCCAGGGAGCGAAGAAGGAATTGCCCGGGGAGGGCGTGGTGAATTCGGTGACCGACAAGACCCCCTCGTCCACCGCCCAAAGGTGGACCAACGCATCGCCTTCCGAAAGATTGGAGCCGACCTTGACCACAACCTCGGCCCCCGGTCTTGCCTCGCGGGGAAGTTGAAGATCGAGCTCAATCTCACGCTCCGTAAAATCGGTTGCCAAGCGGACGATCCCGTACGCGCGATAGGGCTTCCATTCCGATGACTTCGCATCCAAAGGACGGACGACCGAAGCCGTAACGAACGCTCCGCCAGGCATTCGCAAAGGCAAAGGGATCGCCAGGTCTTCTTTTTCGCCGGTGATGGTGACGCTCTTGCTCCAGACAACCCGGTCGGTCTCGAGCGTCAGAAGCAGTTGACCGGGAAATGGAGAGTCGACCGACACCTTGGCAATCCCTCCGGGATTATAAGACGGTTGATCAAGGGTCAAATCCACTCGATGAGGAGAACAGGTCGCCGCAACGGGGCGCCCCGCGGCACTGACTTGAAAACGCACCTTGGTCGAGGCTCCACCCACCAAGTCACGGGTCACGATCTGCCAGAAACCGGGCTCATCGCAAGTCATCTCCACCTTGGAGTATTGCTCCGAAGCCGAAACCTTTTCGACGAGCAACTTGGAACGCTCGACGGCATCTTCCCGCTTGCTCCACGTCCAAGTGCCGTTTACGCGCCGGTGCACCCAATCGGACTCGATTTTTTCCAAAACGACCTCGACTGATCCCACCGGAACTTCGTCCGCCAAAGGTTGGGCGGCGGTCAACTCGACGGCAAAAGGTTCGTCAACCAGTACGGCTTCGCCCCGGGCAACCCGCACGCCAATCATCCTCGGAGCCTGCAACTTCCTCAATTCGAAGGAATCGCTCACCGTACCCCCACCCGGAACAGTGACCGAAACATACCCCGATCCCTTCCAAAAGCCGGGGGTCAGGCGATCGGTCGAAGGAAAGATCAAGGCCTCGCCATTCTCATCGGTTTCGCTCTGGATGGAATCAAAGGCAACCTTTCCGGTAGCGGAAGGATCCCCGAAGGTGAAATCATCCAAGCCGATTGCTTCAAAGGGCACCTGCGTCCATTCGCCGCTCACCCGAAAAGGAGCGCCCGACGCCGCCACCCCGAACAAGTACCGACTGGCTATCTCGATCTCGGGCGATTCAGCCATCCCGAACCAGGACCGAACGGGTTCGCTCTCGACCTCCAATCGGACGGGGACGAATGCTTCCACTCCGCTCTTCACGCTCGCAATTTCACGATCCGTACCCGGAAGAAACAATCCGAATTCCCAAGTCCCCGTCCAAGCCTCCCTCGGGGTTTGAAAATCATGATGAAAGATTCCGCCCTTTTGCAAGCGGACCGAAACTGATTCCGCCACTTTTCCATCCGGGCGGAAGACCCTTAATTCGAGAGGTGTTTTGCGATCGGGAATTTCTCCTTGTTCATCCCGGACAATCCCCGTCAAACGAACCAACTCACCCGGGCGGCGCACTCCTCTGGCCGCATAAAGATAGCCGTCCAGACCAACAACGGGCTCCCGCCCGTCTTTGGCCACTTTGGGGAGATCCCACTTTCTTTGATCAAGACGGCGGAAGCTCGAATCATCGCCTTTTTCCGCCAACACGACCCAGGGAGCCCCAGCCGGATGATCTTCCGGGGCAGTCAAACCGACCAGTCCCTGGGCATTCGTGGTGCCCTCGGCCAAAGTCTGGTTCTTGGTCGAAAGCACGGTGACCCGGACACCTTCGAGCGGTTTGCCACCGGTGAGGGAGGTAACCCAGGCAAGCACGCCCTCGGGATGAACCTTGGTCGTGATCATCAGATCCGTCACCGCGACCACCGCCTGATCATCGTGCCAACTGCTCTCCTCGTTCTCCGCCTGAATATAGTAGAGCCCGAGAGGCTTCTCAATCCAGTCCTTCAAATTGATTACGCTCGTGCGAACCGAATTCGCCCCCTCCTTGATCGGCTTGACCGTGGAAAACAGCTCCTTGCCGATCCGCTGCGGGCTGTACCTCGAATCCCCGCGCAAATGGGATCCCAGGTTGTTCGGATAAATCTTCGTGGCACTGAGCCGCAGATTCTGAATGGAACAGGTTTTGAGCTCGATTTCCAGGTTCCCCTTCGGGCTGAGTACCCCATGATCTTGCACAAATGACACCTCGGGGTAACGCTTGGGCAAAACGAAAGGAAACTTGGCTCCCGCAGGTAGAATTTCGCCATTCCACGAACGGAGGTCACTTCGAAGCGTGGCCACAAAGTGGCGATCCGGCCCCTCAAAAGACCCGTAAAGCCGTATCCCTCCCCGGGTGAGGCTGACCACAAGATCTTCGATCTTTGGGACGAGGGACACAACCGGTTTTTCCTGCAAGGCATCAAGACTTTGATTGAAGCGCAACTCCACGGAACATTTCTCGTCGGTACCCCGCCTCCATGGGGTCTTGACTTTCAACGCTCCAAAAGCAGGAGCTAGAGAAATTTGGGTAATGAAATCTTTCTCCAAGCCCAAAGGACCTTCTACGCCCGGCATCCCCTTCTTCAGGCTGACTTCGAGACTTCGCTCCGTAGGCAATTCGACCATGACCACATGCACGCGCCTTCTTCCCGCGCCAAGAACCTCTTTGGCCAAAACCTTGCCGTTCGAATCCACCGCCTCGAAACTTTCGCCCAAGACAGCCGGCTCGACCTCCTGATTGAAACGCAACTCGACCTCAATCCGATCGCCCTTCCGGCCCGACTCAACACAACGCTCGACCCGCAAAGGCGAACTTTGCAATGAAAATTCATTTTTTCCCGTCAAAGGCTGGCCTAATTTCAGAGCGAACCTATCCGTGGCTTTCACTGAAAAACGATTCCCCTTCGGAAGAGGTTCGTCGAGCTTGAACTCCATTGCGTTCTTCCTGTTCCACATCCAATTTCCCTTGGCCGAAGGGTCGATCAGGAAAGGAGTCCAACCGACGGCTTGCCCAATCTTGTCCTCCCCGACCAAGTCCTGGTTGAACACCACTAGCAAACGGTCCGCTTTTTCCGCCCGTTCCTTAGGCTCAAGGGCAGCCACCCGCAAACTTTTCTCCTCGCCGACCTCGGCACCCTCGCGAGCGGCTTTGACCACCTCGTTTCTGATCCAAAGCAACCCGAATACATTCAAGACAAAGGCCGCCGCGACCCATTTCCACACCATGTTCCTATCCATAATTTCCCTTTTCCTGACGGTTAAACGATTCCCCGCGAACTTTCAGGATTCCCATCCCTTTGACCAGCGGTAAATCATAAGACTGTCTACGTCGCCAAAACGTTCGATTTGTCTTGGAAACAAGCAATTACAACTTGACCCAATGCGTCAACCCCGTAATGGTAATTAGCCTCTACACGCGGGCATAGTTTAGTGGTAAAACCCCAGCCTTCCAAGCTGGTGTCCTCGGTTCGATCCCGAGTGCCCGCACCA
>JAYOMW010000135.1:0-8656 GCA_038121045.1 Opitutia bacterium | reverse complement strand
ATCTTCTCCAGTGTTGACCTGCAGAAGAATTTTGCACTTTACCCCTTTTTGCTCGGCCACCGCCTGCAATTTGCCTAGCAACTTAAGGGAATCAACCGTTTGAATTCGTTCGAAGCGCCCAATCACCTGATTTGCCTTGTTGCTTTGTAGGTGACCAATAAGCTCCCACAAGATGCCCGTTGTTTCTTGCTGCTTGACGAGAGCATCCTGAACGCGATTTTCACCGACTCGAGAGATTCCGGCCCGCTGGCAAAACCGAACGGCTTCGCCTGGCCATTTTTTGGTCACCGGCAACAAGGTGACCTCATCCGGCGAACGATTGAATTCAAGGCAAAATCGTTCAATTTGGCCCTTAACTTCGGTGAGATTTTCCCTGAATTGTTCTTCGTTTAGCATTACACATCATTAGCTGTACAAATAATAAAATTGCAAACAATTAGCTGACATTATAACGATAGAGGATGCATATTCAAAACTTCAAGACCTTCTGCGACTTGGTCGAGACCAAAAGCTTCTCGAAGGCGGCCCGATTGAACGAGGTGACTCAATCGGCCGTCAGTCAACAGCTCAAGGCCATGGAAAATCACTATGACATGCTGATCATCGATCGCAATCAAAAGAAATTTCGCCTCACTCCGCAAGGAACGGCTCTTTATTCGACTTTCAAGGAAATCCTTTCCCTGTACGAAAAACTGAATTGTGAAATCCAGGAGATGAGGAACATCGTCAGCGGCACGATCCAAATTTCAACCGTTAACAGCATTGGCCTTCATGAGCTCCCTCCCTACTTGAAGTCTTTTATCAAGGAATTTCCTTCCGTAAACGCACGAGTCGAATACCGTCGGGCCAACCTCGTTTACGAAGACGTTTTGCACGGAACCGCCGACATCGGATTAGTCGCATTCCCCGTGAATCACAAGGAACTGAGCTCCATCAACTTTGCTCAGGACGAGCTCGTCGTTGCGATGAACCCGGAGCACCCTCTCGCCAAGAAAAAAAACCTCACCGTGAATGACTTGAGCGGGCAGGATTTTATTTCCTTCGAGAAAGACATTCCCACCCGAAAGGCCACCGATGAAATCTTGAGCAAAGCGGGCGTTGAAATTTCAATAGTAATGGAATTCGACAATGTGGAAACCGTCAAGAGAGCCTTGGAAATCAATGCCGGCATAGCCATCCTTCCCGGTAACACGGTGACCAATGAGATCGAGCGCAATCAATTGACAACTTGCAAGCTGGATCATGGGGCGCACGTCCGACCGCTCGCCATCATTCACAAGAAGAACCGTATGCTTACCCCGGCCCTTCGTTCCTTCGTCGAGCTAATGAAAAGCTCGATCACCACAGGCTAGAATTCCCGCCCCAACTTACTCCCCTTTGAGCCCCTCGGCCGACACAAGCCGAGCGGTGAAGCTTCCAACAACTACTTTGCTGCTGATCCTTACGGGTATCTTCCGCGAGTCGGCAGAATACCAAATGCGAAGAATGCCCTCCGGACTTTTTTTGAAAACACCGCTCAGATCCTTCATCTCGGGAACCGTTCCCATGGCCTTGAAAGTACCTGCAGGCACGCGAATCTTCTCGATTTTACCGGTCCGAACCTTGATCATCTTCAATTTCTTGCCGTCACAGGTCGGCAAGATGGTTTCGGTTTCGGCTTTCAATTCGCCCAACCGGAAAAAATAGGCGATGGACAACGGATCGAGGACCTGGGGGGGAATCGGCAAGGTCGACACGAGCCGCTCCGATTCGAAATAGCTCGCTTTTCCGGCAACATAATCAAAAAGAACTTCGATTTCCCGCTTCGTCTTACCTTCTTTTTGGGATTTTTCATACCGCATCGACTTGCTGAAGGTTCGGTCGACCACGCTCGTGACATTCGTTCTCACTTTGTAAAAGGCATCCGCAAATTCATTGGTTCGGACGGAAAAGCTCAAGCGGTGAAAACCATCGTCTCCTTCATCCTCCTTGGGCAGAACTTTCATTGTTGCCGACCCTACGGGGAAAAGGCCCCACTTGAGATCATAGTTCAAGGTCTCCCCCGGCTGAAAAGGGAGTTCGCGGGCGGGCTCTTCCCCAAGGAGAAAAGCCGGGAAAAGCAAAAGGGAGAGGATCCCTGCGTTTGTATGCATCACGAAACTTGGCCCGGCACTTTCAACGGATTCAATTTCCAAATGTCGGAGGCATACTCACCAATGGTACGATCAGATGAAAACTTGCCCGACCCCGCAACGTTCCGGATGGCCATGGATGCCCAGCGGCCTTGATCCAAGTATGCCGAATTGACCTTCTCCTGAGCTTCCACGTAAGCGCGATAATCCGCCAGAACGAAGAAAGGGTCCCCCCAATCCAAAAGACTTTTCGGCAGATCTTCTAACACATTCCCCTCTTTGGGCGAGAAGTAGTCCGAGGAAAGCCAGTCCAAAACCGCTTTGAGTTCTTCATCCGTCTCGTAGTGCTTGCGAGGCTCATAACCGTTGCTCCTGAGGTTCTCGATCCCCTCCACGGTCTGACCGAAAATGAAGATGTTGTCCTCTCCGACCTCTTCGAGAATTTCCACGTTGGCGCCGTCCAGAGTTCCAATCGTCAAGGCTCCGTTCAGGGCGAACTTCATGTTTCCGGTTCCCGACGCCTCTTTCCCTGCGGTCGAGATTTGCTCGGACAGGTCGGTCGCCGGAATGATTCTTTCCGCGGAGGAAACACCATAATTCGGCCAATAAGCAACCTTGAGCTTGCCCTTGACTCTCGGATCCTCGTTGATTCGTTGGCCCACCAAATTGATCGCATGAATGATAACCTTGGCCAAGTGATAACCGGGAGCTGCTTTCGCCCCGAAAAGGAAGACCCGGGGTGAAAGATCCAAGCTGGGATCATGCAAAAGGCGCCGGTAAAGGGTAAGCAAATGCAGAAGATTGAGATGCTGGCGCTTGTATTCGTGCAAGCGTTTGATTTGAGAATCGAAGAGTGCATCGGGATCAATGCTCACGTCGATTTCATTCTTAACCATCTCCGACAAAAAGACCTTGTTCTTGCGCTTGATGGCCATGAATTTTTCCTGAAAGGAAGAATCGTCGGCAACTTTCTCCAATCCGCGAAGCAAGCTCAAATCGGTAACCCATTCCTCGCCCACCACCGAAGTGACCAACTCGGCAAGCTCAGGGTTGCAACCCAACAACCAACGCCTGGGGGTAATGCCGTTGGTCTTGTTGTTGAATTTTTCGGGATACAAATCCGCAAAATCCTTAAGCAATCGATTTTTGAGCAATTTCGTATGCAAAGCCGCGACGCCATTGACAGAATGACTGCCCACCACCGAAAGAAAAGCCATCCGAACCTGACCGTCGGCAACAATGGACAACGCGTTTGCCTTGTCCCCGTCTTCGGGCCAACGGGCGGACAATTCCTCGGACACGAACCTCCGGTTGATTTCCCGAACGATTTGCAGATGCCGAGGCAAAACCTTTTCGAACAAGCTTTCCCCCCAAGTTTCCAGGGCTTCGGGAAGCAAAGTGTGATTGGTGTAGGCAAAGGTCTTGCGAACCAATTCCCATGCCCTCTCCCAAGCCATGCATTCAACGTCCAGAAAGATTCTCATCAGTTCCAAAATAGCCACGGCGGGGTGCGTGTCGTTGAGTTGCACGACCACTTTCTCGGGAAACAAATTCCAGTCGTCTTCGGTCCGGCGGAATCGTGAAATCATGTCTTGAAGGGAACAAGCAACGAAAAAATATTGCTGAACCAGACGAAGTTCCTTTCCGCTTTCGGTTTCGTCGTTGGGATATAGAACTTTCGAAATACTTTCCCCCATCGCCTTCTCCCGGACGGCCTCCACGTACCCCCCCTGGTTAAAGACCTGAAGATCGAGTTGCTCGGAGGCTTTTGCTTCCCACAATCGAAGAAAGTTCACGGTTCGGGCTCCGTACCCGACGATGGTCAAATCATAAGGAATTCCCTCGACCTGCTTAGTCTCGACCCACTGGGGCCTGTAATCTCCCAAGTCGTCGTACGAATGCTCGACCCGGCCGTAAAGAAAGACTTTTTGAGCGTACTGAGGGCGGACGATTTCCCATGGGTTTCCGTATTTCAGCCAATCGTCCGGGCGCTCCACTTGTCTGCCGTTTTCAAATTCCTGACGGAACAAGCCGAATTGATAATGAATGCCATACCCGATGGCCGGAAGATCCATTGTCGCCATGGAATCCAGAAAACAAGCAGCCAATCGGCCCAACCCCCCGTTGCCCAAGCCCATGTCATGCTCTTCTTCGCATAAATCTTCCAAATCGAAACCGAGTTCGGAAAGAGCGGCCCCGACCGCTTGATGCAAGCCCGTGTTCCGCAAATTAACATTGAGCAAGCGTCCCATAAGATATTCGAGACTCAAATAGTAGACGCGCCTGGTCTTCTCCCGATTGTGAGCGGCCTGTGTTTCGATAAACCGGTCGATTATTTTCTCTCGAACCACCAGACAGGTGGCCGTCCACACTTCCCTCCGGGTCGCGTTGTCCAAATGACGCGCCAAAGTAAGCCGAAGATGGCCTTCGATGGCTTTCTTGATCTCCGCAACCAATTCCGCGGGAGCATCTAGGGATTGCGTTAAGCTAATGGGTTCTGAAGTCGTCTGAGAAATCATTTATAAGTAACAATGGTTGCCTTGAAAGTAAGGCAACCATCGCGCCAAACCTAGCAAAGGCGCAAAAATTGGCGAGAATTTCCGAAAAAATAATTTACTCGGCCCTGAACTTGTGGACGGTCAGATGGGTGTAGGTTTCACCTGGCCTCAAAACGCAACTTTTCCATCCTTCTTCCCCTTGATGATTGGGGCTGTCGGGAAAAACCTGAGTCTCCAAGCACAAACCCGACCTGAGCGGATATACTTTCCCCGCCTGACCGCTGAAGCTTCCGTCCAAGTAGTTGCCGGCATAAAACTGGATGCCCGGCTGATCGGTATAAATCTCCAAGACCCGACCGGAACCAGGATCGCGCAGGGTGGCGGCATGAGCCAGAGATTCGCCCGCTTTTTGCTTTACGACCCAAGTGTGATCATAGCCCTTGCCATACTTGATCTGAGGATGATCAGCCTCAATGCGCTCGCCGATTACCGTGGCTTTTCGAAAATCAAAAGGGGTGCCGTCAACCTGATCAAACGAGGTAGGAATATTCGTATCATCGGTAGCGACGTATTGATCGGCATGCAGAGTGAGTTCGTGATCCAAGATGGTCGGATCACCTTCGCCGGCCAAGTTGAAATAGGTGTGATTGGTCAGATTCAAAACAGTCGGTTTGTCCGTTGACGCCTCGTACTCTACCTTCAACTCGTTCTCGTTGGTAAGCGTATAAGTAACCTTGCAACTAAGATTCCCCGGGTAACCCTCTTCTCCGTCCGGGCTTCTCCGGCTAAAGGTGACGGCAGTTTTCGTCTCCGATATGCGAGCGGACCACACGTGTTTGTCAAAGCCCCGCTCTCCTCCGTGAAGGTGGTTCGGGCCGTTGTTGGTTGCCAACTTGAACTCCTTTCCGTCCAGAGTAAAGGTGCCCTTGGCAATTCGGTTGGCATAACGTCCGGCAGTGCATCCGAAATAAGGGCTTTTCTCACGATAATCCTTCAAGTTTCCAAAACCAAGGGAAACGTTCGCGTATGCCCCGTTTCGATCTGAAACCATGATGTCTTTCACGGTTGCCCCGTAGTCCAAGAGGGAAACCTGCATGCCATGCGCATTGGTCAAAACGTATTCGCTCACCTTTGAGCCATCGGGCATTTCGCCAAAAGCTTTCTTTGCTACGGTCATGGGTTTGGATTTCGGTTTTTCAGCTTTGGCAAAGCCAAGCGCGGCCTTGCCGGATTGATAAGCTTTTTTGCTATTGGATGAAACAAAGGAGGCACTCTTGCTGATGCCGTCCTTCGTTTTGCTTCCGACTTCGGAAAGAGTGCAGTTGGATTGAAGAAGAACGACGGGCAAAAGCAAGGCGGCAAGAAGATGGCGTGAACATTTCATGTTAGTGTTTTCTAGAAAACAGCCGTCATTTGGAAGCAAATTCTTACGGATTACAAAATTTTCAGAGTTTTCGGCGGAATTTGGTCTCAAAATCTCTCTTCGGAATTTCGAAATAAGTCGGCCGACCGCGAGGACAGGTATATGGGTTGCGGCAGGCAAGCAAACGGTTGGTCATCCGAACAATTTCATCATCGGAAAAATCTTCTCCGGCGCCTTGGCTTTTGGTCGCTTGTCGGATCAATGCCTCCTTGGCAAAGCTTGCGGTGTTCATTTCACCTCCGCTTTCACGCGCCACCTCCAGGAAATCCCGCAAAAAACCGACCGCTTGGCTGGGATCAATCCAAGTGGGGCATCCCTCGATGCGATAGAAATTACGCCCAAACTCTTCCACGGCAAAACCAACCTTATCAAGCCCTTCCTTTCCTTTTTCAAGCAAGGCGGCGTCAACCCCGTCAAGCTCGAGCGACTCGGGAAGAAGCAGAGTCTGCGTGCGGGAGTTCCCCTCCCCTTTCAACGAATCCTCAAGTTGTTCGAAACGGATGCGTTCATAGGCAGCCCGGCAATGCAAGGCGACCACTCCCTGTGGGGTCGAGAAAATCGCCATGTCGCCATGCGGGCGGTCGAGGAATTTCCAATCGACGTCCACCCTGTGACGCAACCCTACCAAGGAAGAAGCAGCCTCTTCGACCCCCTCTTGGTTTTCAATTCCTCCGGCCTTCGATTCCGGGTTTTGACCAAGCGGGAGTTCAGGCTCGCGGGCAAAACTCATTCCCTCCTTCAAAGACGATCCCGGCTTGCCTTGATAAAGTTTCAGAGCCTGCGGATCAATTTGGGGAACAAGCATCCCGGAAGAGGAGTCCCTTTCCATCTCTTGCTCGTTTTCGACCTCGTTCACCTTACCGGCCAACTGTCTGTTTCTCTCAAGAATACCATCCATGAGAAACTGACGGACTTTCCGCTCGTCCCGAAAGCGAATCTCGCGCTTTGCGGGATGAACGTTTACGTCGACTTGAGAGGGGTCGAGGGTAAGAAAGAGAATTGCCGGAGGATAGCGCCCTTTCGGGGCATAGGTGTGATAAGCCTCGAGCACGGCATACGAAAGGGTCTTGCTTTCGACCGGACGCCGGTTGACGAAGAAGATCATTTCCTTTCTCGTGGGACGGCTTTGCCCGGGCTTTCCGATCAATCCCTCCAAGGAAAGACCGGGCTGAGAAAATTCAATGGGAGCCAGACACTCGGCCAAGCCCTTTCCCAAGGTCTCGCGAACCCTTTCGGCAAACCCTTCGCATGCGGGAGAACGAAAAAGCGTTCGTCCGCCTTCGATCAAAGAAAAGGCAATGGCGGGATGAGCCAAGGCATAAAGCTTGGAGATATGAATGATATGAGCCGCTTCGGTCACTTCCGTCTTGAGAAATTTTCTCCGACCCGGAACCGAATTGAAAAGATGCGAAACTTCAATTCTCGTTCCATAGGGCATCCCGCATTCCTTGACGTGAATCATTTTTCCACCATTGATGAAAATTTCGTTCCCATCCGCATTCGACTTGGACCGCGTTCGAAGCGTGAACCGACTCACGCTCGAAATGGAAGGAAGAGCCTCCCCCCTGAATCCAAAGGTTTGAACCTCGTGAAGATCACTCGCCTTTTTTATCTTGCTGGTGGCATGACGTTCGAGGGAAAGGAGGGCTTGATCGGCATTCATTCCGCAACCGTCGTCTTCCACGCGCAAATAAGACTTCCCCCCGTTTCTAAATTCCACCTCAATTTTCGTGGCACCCGCATCTATGCTGTTTTCGATCAATTCCTTGACCACCGCGACGGGACGTTCCACGACCTCACCGGCAGCAATTTGGTTGGCTACCCGGTCGGAGAGAATTCGGATTTCAGGCATCCTTTTTGCGTAATGACAGGGAGCCGCGGGGACAATGGGAAAATAAGTTTTCTCTCATTATGCTTGGGAATCAACGTAATCTCTGAAAAATGAAAAGTTTCTTATGCCAAATCAACTTAGCTCCCAATCCAGTCTATACCTGAGGCAACACGCCGACCAACCGGTCGACTGGATGCCTTGGGGAAAAAGCGCCTTTGAAAAAGCTCAAAGGGAAGACAAGCCGGTCATCGTCTCAATCGGCTATTCCTCTTGTCATTGGTGCCTTGCGATGTCCGAGGATTCTTTCGAGGACGAATTCGTGGCATCGATCATGAACCGGCATTTCGTGTGCATTAAGGTCGACCGCGAAGAAAGACCGGACGTCGACTTAACCTACCTCGAAGTCATTCGAATGTTCGACCAATCGGCCGGTTGGCCTCTCCATCTGTTTTGCTTAAGCGACGGTCGTCCCTTTTGGGGAGGCACCTATTTTCCCAAACAAGACAAGGGCCAGGGAATCGTTCCTTGGCCGCAACTGCTCATGCGCATATCGGATCACTACCGCCGAGCCAAAGAGGAACTGATTGAAAATGCTCAAAATGTCGTGGCGAACCTCGAGCATTCTAATCATGCGGACCTTTCGCCTGCGGACGTTTGGACCAATTCCCTTCTTTTGGATGCCGTCCGCACGATTTGTAAAAGTCACGACGACTCGAGCGGAGGGTTTTCGTCGGCTCCCAAATTCCCGTCCCCGATGAAGATCGATTTTCTCTTGGCCATGGGAGAGTCAGCC
>JAYOMW010000134.1:0-8967 GCA_038121045.1 Opitutia bacterium | reverse complement strand
TCAGAATGACGTTGGGGGACTTTTCGTTGGCGTGGCTTGCGAGGCCAAGGGAAAAGCATGAAAGCAAGGCAATGGCGCCGAGACTGAACACATTGGCGAATGAATGAAGAAGCATGGAGCTCACCCTAGGGAAAGCGAAGACTCTCATCAAGTTTCGGATTCGTTAAAAAGGAAAATCCTTCGCAGGGTTGGGTTGCCAAGTTAGCGAAAGAGGGTAATGAAAGGCCATGGTCAAATACTTGTTTTTAGCCGGAGCGATTGGTTGTGAAGTCGCCGGAACTCTTCTTCTTCCAGCCTCTAAAAACTTCAGCAAAGTCGTGCCGAGCGTCAGCCTTTGCGCTCTGTATTTGTTGTCGTTTTACTTTTTGACCTTTGCCATCAAGGAAATCCCCCTCGCCGTGGTCTACGCGACTTGGAGCGGACTGGGGGTCTTTTGCGTGGCCTTGCTCGGGTTCTTGCTCTACGGCCAGTCACTTCCTTGGCAGGTTCTCGCCGGCCTTTGTCTGATCGTGGCGGGTGTGGCTCTGGTCAACGGCTTCTCGCCTCGGGCTTCTTGAGAAACTTTGATTCGGATCTTCGGTTATTCTTCAAGGCGTTTGTTCCGTGCCTTGTTGCGAGCGACGAGGTAAACGCCAAAGAGGATCAAGGCGCCTCCTGCCGTCTGCTGCAGGGTTAGATGCTCTTGGGGAAGAAAGGCCCAGGCAAGCAGGATGGCTCCGATGGGTTCGCCGAGCAAGGCGAGCGAGACGAACCCGGCGTTGATCCACTGGAGAGACCAATTGTAAAGGGTATGCCCGAGGATTTGAGAGACCACGGCCAGGCAAAGCAGGGCAACCCAGGTGTCGCTCGAATATCCGCTGGCATGCTCGCCGGAGACCAAGACGGCGATCCAGAGAAAAAGGGAAGCCGAACCGTAGCAAATCGTGGCATAGGAAAGGAGCGAAAGTTTTTTTCTGAGGTTTCGCCCGATCATCAGGTAGAGGGCGACGAAAAAGGCGCCGGCCAAAGCCAGGCTGTCTCCGAGAGCGGTTTCGAAGCTCAGGCTGAAACCCTTTCCGCAAAGAACGAAAGCCCCGACCAGGCAAAGGGCGCAAGCCAGCCAGAAAGATCGATTCGTTGTTTCGCCAATGGTCAGGGGACCGATGATCCCAACCCAGATGGGGATGGTGTTGACCAAGACTACGCTGTTGGCGACCGAGGTGTGATCGAGCGAACTGATCCAGGTCCCGAAATGCAAGGCGAGGAAAAAACCTGCCAGAGAGCAGGCTCCCTTTTCCCGCTTGGACAGACTGAAGATTTCCTTCCGGGCCTTGGCCAAGGCAAAGGGAGCCAGGACTAAGAATGAGAAAGTCATCCGGTAGGCGGCGGTGGCCAAGGCGGGAGACTCCGCCAAACGCACGAAGAGGGATCCCGCGGAGACCCCGATTACCCCGAGGGTCAAAACAAGGCCCGCCTTCTTGTTCATCTTTTGGAGTTCGAGTCGATCAATTCCTTGAGGCTTTCTTCTTCCTTCCACTTTTTCCACTCCCGCAGCGCCTGCCTGGATTTACCCGGAATACGGCTTAGGCCCAGACAGAGGAAGGTGAACAAAGCCAAGGCCATCAGGCTTCCTGACGAAAGGTCGAAGAGGGAGAGGGTCACGGCCAAGGCAAGCGCCCAAGTGACGCAAGCGAGAGAATTCATGGCCCAGACCAAGTTCCTGCAACCTTGCAAATAATGCATGGGTTGTTGGCAATCGATGCAATGGGGGGTTTCGACAACGTCCGAATAAGTACCGCCGTCCGTGTTGGCCCGTGAAACAGTCGACCATTTCCTTCGGTAGTCGGTGTATTCCCGGCAGGTCAGGCACCAGGGTTCCTCGCCTTCGGGTTCTTCCGGTTCGTCCGTTATGGTCTCGATGTCGTCCATCGCGGATATTCGAACCCTTCTTGGCAAAGATTGGAAGAAAAATTGCTGATTTGCATTCCGGGTTGCTTTGCCGTGGACAGGACAAAATAGTTTTGCATGCATGGGATCCGCCCACCAAGACAAATCCAAAGTTTCATCCCATGAAAAAAAAGTCAGTCTTCTTAGACGAGAACACGAACCTCGAGATCGAGGAATTCCTCCGGACTCATCACACTCTCTACGTGCCGGTCGGCGCGACCGAACAACACGGTCCCCACGCCGCCATCGGCACCGACGTTTTCATTCCCCGCGAGATCGCCCGCCGGCTCTGCGAAAAAGAGGGCAATGCCTTGGTGGCTCCATCCTTGGCCTATACCTTGTCCTATCCGCACAAGGGGTTCACGAGCGAGTTCAGCCTGAGCATCGAAACCTTCATGGCGATGGTCAAGGAACTGGCCCTTTCTTTTGCCAAAGCAGGCTTCAAGCGAATCGTTTTTCTCAACGGCCACTACGACAACACCTACGCCTTGGCCTATGCCTGCGCCCAGGCCGCGGAAACCATGCCCGAAGGGGCCAGGGCTTTCCCGTTCAATTACTACGATGGCCTGACCGCGGAGGAATTTGCCCTCATGACCGAGGATGGCAAGGGGTTGCATGCGGGCGCCGGCGAAGTCTCCATGCTTCTTGCGATCAATCCTGACTGGGTCGATATGGAAAAGGCCAACGCCGAGTTCCCGAATTTCCCCGAGACTATCACCAGTTCCCCCGCCTTGCACAACGCGGTCTTTTTCTCTTCGCCCGGGAGCGTATACCGGATGACCGAGTCGGGTACCTGGGGAGACGCATCCAAAGGGACCGCGGAAAAGGGTGAACAAATTCTTGAGGCGGGCGTGCAGGCGGTGATCAACCTGATGGCCGATTACGAGAAGACCATCGAGGGTTTGGAAATTCGCTAAGTCTCGGAAAGTTTACTCAAGGTCGTCGATGATTGCCTTGATTCGCTTGGCGACGTCCGGGTTTTTCGCGGCGACGTCCTTTTCCTCTCCGATATCCTTGCTCAAGTCATAAAGGGCGACTTTTTTGTCCGTTTGCAGGCCTTTCCATTTTCCCATGCGGACGGCCCGGAATCGGCTCCATCTCCAAAACAGGTAGTCGTGCTTAACCTGCTTGCCTTTGCCCAAAAGGGTGGGGACAAAAGAGATTCCGTCGATGTCCTCGGGCGTCCCGATTCCGGCGAGTTCGCAAGCAGTGGGAAGCCAGTCCCAAAAGGCGGAGGGGTGGTTGCTTTCGCCGGGTTGGATCGTTCCCGGCCACCAGGCGATCATGGGCACGCGTATTCCGCCATCGTGGAGGGAGCGCTTGTAGCCGCGCAAAGGTCCACTCGAATCAAAGAAGCCCACTTTGTGCCCTCCCTCATTGTGCGGTCCGTTGTCGGAAGTGAAGATGACCAGCGTGTTCTTCTCGATGCCCAGTTTCTCAAGCAGATCGAGGATCTTGCCCATGTCCTTGTCCATGAGCGTGACCATGGCGGCGAAGCCTTTTTCCGGTTCGGGCCAATCTTCCTTTTCGTAGATTCCGTGGCTGGGGACTTCCTGACCGTTTCCCTTGGCCTCGTTGTTGGTGTGGGGGATATTCCAAGTCAGGTTGAGGTAGAAGGGGTTCTTGTGGTTTCTCTCGATGAAGGCGAGCGCTTCTTCGGTCAGCCGGTCATGGGCGTAGGTCACCTTCTTGGAGGAGACGTTTCGCTTGCCGCTGTTGACGTTTCCGGGGAGCCTTTCCTTGGTCTCGTTGCGGTAGAGGTGTTCAGGGTAGTAGTCGTGAGCCTCCCCTTGGTCGAGGTAGCCGTAAAAGAAATCAAAGCCCTGTTTGTTGGGATGTCCGGTCGAACCGAGATGACCGAGAGCCCACTTTCCGACTCCACCTGTTTTGTAGCCGGCTTTTTTGAGCAGGGAGGTTACGGTAACCGATCCTTTGGGCAGGACGTGCATGTTGTTGCCTGCGATGGCGGTGTGGGCGGTGTGCTTGCCGACCAGATAGACGAGGCGCGAAGGCCGGCAGACGGTGTGCCCGGCATAGTGGTCGGTGAAGCGCAGACCCTCCTTCGCCATGCGGTCGAAGCGCGGGGTCTTGATTACCTTTTGCCCATAGCAACCCAAGTCTCCGTAGCCGAGATCGTCACACACGACGTAGATCAAGTTGGGCTTGGTTTTGGCAAGGCCGAGCTGGCCCAAAAGGAAGAGGAAGGGCAGAATAAGGAAGGAGAGTCGGTTCATGGATTGGTGGTTGTTCGGTGCTTTGGGTAAGGTTGATTACTTAGGGACTCGGTTGATGGTCAAATAAGCCATGTCTTCGAAGGGTTTCCCATCCGAGGATTCGAGCTTGAGATCGATCTTTACCTGGTTAACCGGTTTGATTCCCTTGATGGCCAAATGAACGGTCTTGCCGTCCGGAGACAAAGTGGTCTTTTCGATTTTTATCTTTTCACGCCCTCTTTTGTCCGAACCGGGCAGGTATTCCCGGGATCCGTATCCTCCCGTCCACTTGTAGTCCCATTGCTCCAGAACGTAACGGGATGGATCTTTGGCGACCTCGGGGTCGAGCTCGAAGTTGAAGCCTAACTCGATTCCGTCTTTTTTCACTTGGACGTCACTGAGTAGAGGCCCGGGTTCTCCCGTGTAGCGGAAGCGGTGAACATGACCCTGAGAAAGCCCTCTGCGTCCCCCGCCGTTCCACCCGTTCAGCCCGGTTGCATAGACTTGTCCGTCCTTTGGGTTGACCCGGGCTCGTTGGATGCCGGTGAGAGCGTCGATCTTGATCTTCACGATGGCCGCTTGGCTTTGACCTTCGATCTCCTGAAGCATCATGTAGTAGAGCCAACCCTTGCCGAAGCTCGTGTGCAGGAGTTTGCCGGACAAGGGACCCCACCTCGGATCGTCGACCCACAACTGTCCGCCCGATGAATTGTCGAATGCCTGAGGCATCCAAATCAAGGGCTGATCGAAAGTCTTGGGCGGGATGACCTTTTTGTGATCGATGCGCCCACCGTCGGGCGCCCAAAGAGCACCTCGGCTATGGGTTTGGACGTAGCCGTAAAAACCACCGGGCTGACACAGGCTTACCTTGGATGCGGGCATCCAGCTCCCTTGGTTGTCGCTTACGGTGACCCGTCCGTCCGGCATGATGCCCATTCCGTTGGGGGTGCGGAAGCCCGTGCAATGGACTTCTCTCTTCTTCCCGTCCGGAGAAACCTTGATTACCGATCCAGGCAGAGCGTAGGAAGTGTATTGTCCGGATTTCGCGTAATACAGATTGCCGGCCCGGTCTCGCTGCAGGTCGAAATTGAAGGCGTGAAAGAAGGTCGAAACGTCGTCGTCCGCACTGAAACTTTCATAAAAGTCCGCCTCTCCGTCGCCATTGAGATCGTGCAAGCGGACCAGGCGATCCTTGCAGGTGACGTAGATCTTGCCATCGACCACTTCAAGCCCAAAGGGTTCGTACATGCCCGCGGCAAAACGTTTCCATTTGATTTCATCGAGAGCCCCGTCGATTCCCGAGACAATCCAAACGTCTCCACCGTGCGTGCAAACGGCCATTCTTCCATCCGGAAAGAAGGCCAAAGCCGAAGTTCTAAGCCAGGTCTTTCCGGAAGGAATCTCGGGTAGGGTCAGGGTGTCCAGAACATAAGGTTCCTTTGCCGAAGATACCTTCCCTTGGGTCGTGAGGATTTCCGGCCACCGGGGGGGACCGCCCTTGATCTTGTCCTGGAGGTTCGGCAGGGTCTTTCTTTTTTGCAGATGAGTCAGGTAGCTGGCGAAGGCCAGAAGTTCTCCTTCACCTTTTCCCGAGAAGCGGATGACTTGAAGGGTTTGGCTTTTTCGCGAAGCGGGAATGGTCAGGATGGTTGCGTTTTCTTTACCTGGTTTTAAGCGTGATTCGTCGGAGCCTCCTTTTGCGAATACTGCCGTGAAGCGACCGATTGCGCCGTCTTCTTTGACCATATTGACCGCAATCCCTTTGCCGGATGCGGGATCGAGTTTCGCTTCCTTGGCCAGCAAGGGAAGATAGCCTTGAACGACGTTGTCCTTCTCCAATTTCGCAACTTGAAGCAAGAGGTCCTCGTTGCCGGCTTCGATTTGTAAGGTTTGAACGATGGCTCCAAATCCTTTGGGCTTGGAAGGCATCTCGAGAATTTTTCGCCTGTCGATCGAGTAGGAGAGTACGACTTGGTTTTCAAACAGGTAGTGCCCATGATAATGCATCCATTTTGCGGGCATGGGTCCACGGGGCAAAAGATCTTCGGTCGGGTAGTCGAAAGTTCCGTCGTGAGCCCACTTCCAGTTGGAAAGACCAACGATTCTGTTGCCATCGATCATGGGGACTCCTTCTCCGCGCTCTCGGTAGTGCTGCGTACTCCCCAGATCAAGGAAACCGTCGTTCCATAAGTCCGCCAGGTCCATGCTGTGCAAGTCGTAGCTGATGGTATGCTTGTCTCCTAGTTTTATGGATAGGACGCTGGACACGTTTCTTCCCAATTGGGAGGCCAAAGCGGGCCCGAAATCACGGTCGGGTCTCTTTTTCTTCGGAGGCGGGGCAAGGGTGACCTTGGGCAAGCCTTCCAAATAATCTTCGGTGATGGGCTTGTATCCCGGGAAGTTTGGCTTCATGAACTTTTCCCGAAGGTAATGGATCACGTCATAGCGTTCTTCGGGACTCATCCAAGTTTGGGGGCCCATCAACCCGTTGCCCTTGGTCAGGGTGACAAACATCGAATAGGGATCTTCTCCGAACTTCAAGGGCCCTTTTCCGAAGGCGGGTGAAATCGGAAGGGCAGGGGTTAGGCCATCGGTTCCGTGACAGTTGGCGCAGAGGTTCTCGTAGGTCGCTTTTCCCCGGTCGTAGTTTTCTTTGTTCAGGGATCGAAGGATACCGGCATGATCGACGGAGTTCAGTTCTTGGTCGGCGAAGATTGGCGGACCAAGAAAACAGATACAAAAAAGCAAGCAGAGGAGTGCCCTAAGGATGGGATTTGTTCGCATTCCCTCCATTCTTCCCTCACCTGTTTGCTAAGTCAAGGCTCACGCATGGAGCCCTCGTTACTGTCCGGTCGAGCCAAAGTGAAAGGATTCATCGGACTCAACGCCTCGAGGTGGTTTCGAATGACCGTGACCACCTTGTTCACGCTGAAAGCTGCGAAGCTTTCTGGTGCTTTATAGTTTTTCGCGCACCGAAGGCGGATCAGGAGGTATAAGGGAAAGGCTCTTGCCGCGAAAGAACTCCAAACTATTCGATCAAGGGAAAAATCATCCTTTCTTTTCGCCTCGTAAAGAAAGGCTCGGGTAATCGGGGTCATTGTTGAAAAAGATAAGATCCGCAACTTGAGCGGGCTGGTTTTCCGAAAGGTATTTTTTTTGGCCGGGAATAAAACGCTTCCGGTATTTTTCAAGCAGGGTTTCCATGTCTCCGAAATGGGCAAGGTCACGAACTTTTGCCCGCTCGAGAATTACCCCGACCGAACACATGACCAAAATCCGGAAATCGAAAAACTCGACGAGTTCCTTGCGGAAGAGCATCACGCCCTCAAAGAGCAGGATTGCATCCTCGGGGGCTTCCCTTGGCCCGATCGTTTGCGCTTCTCCTTTTTGATGATCGAAAATTTCGGGGACATACTTCCGGTCACCACCCGGACCCAAGGGTTGCAAGACTTTTTCCCTGATTGCCATGTAATCGAACGAATCCTCGACGTAACCCTCGACCGACATGGGGCCTTGCCTGTGCCTGATCTCGGGCGGGTTGTGGAAACCGTCCAGTGCCGCCCGCACGACTCTCTTTCCCTTCTCTTGCAGAACCCCGGCAAGTTCGTCGGCCAAGACCGTCTTGCCCGATGCGCTCAGTCCGTCAATCCCCACGCGTACGGGGTGGGCTAAATCGATCTTGCTAATGGCGTGAGCGATTTTGTTGAGGATTTCTTTTCTCGGGGAATCTTTCATGAGGCGTTGGGCGAAGTGCTTGTACGCCTATTGCATCTGTTGATGATCGACAACTCGCTTTTATCTAGCTTGGCTAAATACCGTAATTCGGGCAAAAGCATTCCCTTGAAAATGGAGTCGATGAAAAGGGTTCAAGAAAAGCAAAGCGCCTTGAGGCGACCGATCGTTGAGTAAGAATACCGAATACTCGACTTCCGCTCTTTGGCGTCAAAGTGTCGCGGGTTTTAGGGCGAACTTGATTCCCGGGATCGTTTTGTGGTTCATTGGCTTGGGCGTCGTTCTGACTTACTATTTCGTTGATTCTTCGAGAATTTTTTTCGATTTCGTCATGCAAACGAAAAGGGACTACGGGTATTGGTATTCTTTCCTTGCGACCGGTTTCTTCGGAGGCTTCATTCCCTTTCTTTATCTTTGGGTGGCAGGAAAAATTCCCGTGGGAATGGTTTTGTCTTACGCTGCCTTTTTCGTTCTCTACTGGTCTGCCCGCGGGACGGAAGTGGATGCTTTCTACCGCCTGCAAAGCCTTCTCTTTGGTGACGAATTGGATTGGGTCACCATCCTCATCAAGGTGTTCATGGATCAATTCGTTTACTGCATTCTTTGGGCAGCTCCCGTTACCGCCTTCTTTTACGGTTGGAAAGACTGTGGGTTTTCATGGTCTTTGTTTCTGCGGACAACCTCCAGGCAATCCTTCCTCTTCGAAGTCGGGCGTCTTCTTCTTTCCACATGGTTGGTCTGGATACCCGCGACCGCCATCATCTACTCACTTCCTCCGGCCCTTCAAATCCCCCTTTTCAGCCTTACTTTGTGTTTCTTCGTGCTGTTGGTGAGCGTATTTTCCAAGAAAGACTCAGAAGAGAAAAAGTAAACGAAACGCCCTTCGGACATTCAAGGCTGCCTGATTCGGCAAAACCTGGTTCGACCACCGGATCCCTGACGCCGCTCGGTCGGAGTGGAATTTGCCCGGGAGTTTTACTTGTTCCCCGAAACCCTTTCTTTCAAGGCATCGGCGATACAGTCGGAAACTTTTTTTCCCAGCGCTTTCTTCCCCTCGGGCTTGAAGTGAACGTTGTTGTCGGCAATCGCATATTTG
>JAYOMW010000133.1:0-9050 GCA_038121045.1 Opitutia bacterium | reverse complement strand
CACAGAAGTAACAGCTGTTATTGTCATGATTTTTCGGTATGCGGGATTGAGTCGTTCGAACCTTGGCGGACTGGTTGTGGATTTAGTTTGCCTTAGTGCCATTAAAGGGAACTCGCGGAAGAACCCCTCCGCAAGTTACGTAAAACAGAAAAGTAAGCATGTATTGGTTGTATGAAATTTATTTTGTATTTGTTCTGCTTTTTTTTTGCAATCTTAATTTTTGCATTTTTTGTGTTTTTTTTATGCAATTTCAAACTTTATTCATTTGAGAAATACTTTTCGAAACCAAGAAGGCGTAAAAAACAAGCGAGCTTCTCTTCGAGCGAAGTCCTGGCAAAGACACGAGCCGAATTTTTGAAGCGATCATCGAGGTGGAAAGCGCCATTGCCATCCGAGATCCTTGGGTCTAAGGAAATTGAGTTTAATGGATAAACAAGTCGTGGTTAGAATTTTTTCAACAATGGCACTCCTGTGCTCCTTCGTTCTTGATCCCGTGTTTGCCCAAAAGAAGAAGTATGACAGGAAAACCGAATGGAAAAAGCACGTTGGCAAACCCGGCCCGGACGGTTGGCGGGTCAACGTAATCCAACCCGATCCCCACGATGACGGCCCGGACGGTTTCAATCACCACGATTGGGACGGCGATGGCGATCTCGACGTGATCGTAAACTTCGAGGAAGGCGGTTACAGCCGCCTGTACTTCAATCCGGGCAAGGAAAAAATCCGTGAACTTTGGACCGACTACATCGAATTTGAAAAACACGGAAAGTGCGAGGATTCCGGGATCGGAGATCTCGATCAGGATGGGGACGTCGATTACGTAGCCAACGGCGGGCATGTCTTCTTCAACCCCGGAAAAAATGATCTTAGAAACCCGTCGAAATGGACCAGGATGACCCTTTTCAAGCAGGAAGCCCGCAATCCGGTAGTCAGCGACGTTGACGGGGATGGTCTGAACGATTTGATTGTCGGGGCCAAGGCGTGGTACAAGCAACCCAAGAAAAACAAGCAGGAAGCGACCAACTGGAAACGCTACGAACTTGGCGAGGCAATTTGGCCAATGAGTTGTTTCGTGACCGACATGGATGGCGACGGAGACAACGATATCCTCGTTCAGGAGCGAAGAAGACAAGGGCTTTTTTATTACCTCAATCCCGGCAAAGAAAGGATAACCGAACCTTGGCCGGTCAAAGTCATAGACGCTCAGACAAGCGGTATGTTCGCGGCTTATGGCGACGTCAACGGAGACGGACGCATCGATCTTGTAAAGTCAGCTCAAAAGATTTGTATCTTCTTGCGTGCCAATGACAAGGGGGTTCCGGTTTACGAAAAGGTTGTAGTGGACCTGCCCGAACAACCGGCAAGCGTGAGGGTAAAGCCCAAACCCAAGGGAGTTGCCATTCTCGAGATGAACGGGGATCCGACCTATCCGGAAATCCTGATCATCCCTGAATACGAAGCCCAGTTATGGTACCTGACCCGGGTTGAGAAAGGTAAGTGGAAAAATACTCTGATGAGATTGCCCGCCCCCGAATCACGCAAGAAAATGGACAACGCCTTTCTGGTCGACTTGGACGGCGACGGGGACTTGGACATTGCCACGACGGAGGAAAACGGGGGATGGGGAGTCATCTGGTTCGAGAACCCAAGCATCGAATGAGTGATGGTCTTTTCCCAATAACCCGTTTCATGCGTTCCGCATCTACGTTTTGCTCTGCCTTTTTGCTCTCGGTTTTGGCCTCGGCCAAAACCTATCGGCTAAGCCCGTCCGACAATTGGTTCGACCTGCTTCACGGTAACGGCTTGCGACCCGGAGACGAAGTGATTCTTGAAGCCGGCACCTATTCGAATGGACGCAAGCTCGAACTCAGTCACGTTGGCACGAAACAGAAGCCCATTGTCATCCGGGCGGCCAACCAGGCCCGTGTCCTATTCCGCCGGCCGGACGCCCGCCAAAACACTTTCAATCTCGCCGGCACGCAGTACCTGACGATCAAAGGTTTGGAAATCACGGGGGGATCGACCGGCATTCGAATCTACAAACAGGGCGACCGAATGGCTAAGTTCGTGACCTTGGAGGCATTGCACGTCCATCACGTTGGAGGCCCGGCCGTGACTTGCAACCACATGGGAAATCTCTACGAGGGTATGATTTTTCGCAGAAACCACGTTCATCATACGGGTGGGCATGGCGAAGCCTTCTATTTGGGGGCCAATTCGTCATCCGACGGAAAAACCCAGGCCCAGTTCTTTCACGGGATCATCGAGGGCAATTACCTGCATGACCTCGACGGACCAAACGTCACGCAAGGAGATGGCATCGAACTCAAAGACGGAAGCTGGGGAAACCTTGTCCGCGACAACGTCATCCACGACGTGAAGTATCCTGGGATCATTGTCTACGACGCGGATGGAAAAGCGCCGAACGTGATCGAGGGCAACCTCATCTTCAACGCGGCGGACAATGGCATTCAGGCGGCCGCCGACGCCATCATCCGAAACAACCTGATATTCAATTGCAAAGGGACGGGTATTTACTCGCGTGACCACCAAAGCGCCGTGGTTGGAAATTTAAAGATTCTCCACAACACCGTGGTAAACGAAGGAAAAACCGCCTTTCGCCTAATCGCTCCCTCAAAGGGAAAATATTCGGGGCCGATCCTGATAGCCAACAACGCCTTCTACGCCAAGGTGGCCATGCAGATACCTCGAAAGGATAACCTGACCTTTGGAGGCAATGCCGGGCAAGGCAGCATAGCGGGAGGAAAATTAGGACCGGCGGAATGGAAAGGTCATGGGAATTTGATCCGTGATCTGACTCGGAATCTTTACCCCCGATCCGGATCGATTCTGATCGGAGCTGCGAACCCAAAATATTCGACGGACAAAGATTTTGAAGGGAGGATTCGGAACACTTCTCCGAACTCAGGCGCTTACCGGTTCGATGCCCAAGGTCCTGCTTGGCCAATCCAGACCGGATTCAAGCAGGCGCCCTGAATCAACAAACTCACTCGGTTAATTTTCCAAGCTCTGGCTTTGGTCATTGAAATCTTTTCTTTCCGAGTCATGAATCATACTTTCATCACATCCGGTCAACCCAACGAAAACTTCCGCCATGAAAAAAGTAATCACCGTGCTCCTGTTCTTTCTTTTCGGCCAAATAGCCTCCGGAGCAGTGTACGAACTCAGAACCTACGTCACCAACCCCGGTAAACTGGACAACCTCAACGCCCGCTTCCGCGATCACACCGTAGGCTTGTTCAAAAAACACGGAATTGAATCGGTTGGCTACTGGGTACCCACCGACGGGGAAAGTTCGAAGAATACCCTGATCTACGTCATCAGGCACGAGAGCAGGGATGCGGCCCAGGCATCATGGAAGGCCTTTGGTTCGGATCCCGCCTGGAAGAAGGTAGCCCGGGAATCACAAGTGGATGGAAAAATACTAGCCCAACGACCTGACTCCGTTTACATGAATGAAACCAGTTACTCCCCTAGTTGGAAAAACGGAAAAGCAGAGAAGGACGATGTTTTCGAGTTGCGTGTCTACAAGGCGGGCGAGGGAAAACTCGGCAAACTCGATGCCCGCTTCAGGGATCACACGATCAGGATTTTCGAGAAACACGGAATGAAATCAGTGGCCTATTGGCATCCCCTCGACGAACCTGACTCGAAAGACACCCTTGTCTATATCATCAAGCATGAGAGCAGGGAAAAGGCCAAGAAATCATGGCAGAGCTTTCTTGCTGATCCGGAATGGAAAAAGGCGGCACAAGCATCTGGGGTCGGCCGATTGGCCAAGCCTCCGGCATCCACTTACATGAAGCCCACGGATTATTCGGCCATCCGCTAATTTACTTACCCAACCTGCATCCGTCTCCCATGCCCTGCCCGATCAGGTCCTTCGTTCTTTTCACGCTTCTGGTCTCGTTTTTGGCAAACGGATCCGAACAGAACCCAAAGGCGCGTTGGACCCAGAGCTACGATGCAGGCTACCTCGACAAGAAGGGTGCTTATGCCGGTGGATCGGAGATCATGCATATTGTCTCCCACAAGGGAAAACTCTACGCATCCAACGGCTTTTGGATGGATGCCCGCTGGGTGATCCCTCCGGACGGACAAAAGCAATCGGCCCAAGTTCTTCGTCTTGATTCCTTGACGGGAAAATGGCAAGTCGACCTGGACATGGGCCAATCAAACGACCTTGGATTAGACTACATGAAAGGCAACATCCTCAAGTCCGTGACCTTTACCCGGGACGCATCGGGCAAACCTCTCCCCCACCCTCAAAACTTGTTGCTCATGGCGGCGGGCGCGAATTTCGAGCGGGGAGGCGCCGTCTCCTCCTGGACGAGGGATGATGAAACGGGAGCTTGGGTTCATACCTTGATCCGTCATGGTTCAAGCGTGGGAGGAATTCGCTGGGTGCCAAGGGACATGGAGGTGTATCAGGATAAGAAAACCGGGATCGAACGCATCTTCCTGTCACTCGGAAATCCGGGAATCGTATCGGGAGTCTACGATCCATCGAGCAAGGGAAAGATCAAATGGAGCAAGCATCTGGAGTTCCCATTCCCGGAAGGCGGTTCTCTCCACACCCGGCCACTCGGGATCGTTCAAGCCAACGGCTCACTGATGTTTTCAGAAGGAGGAGCGATATTCCGGAGGAAGGACGGGGTTCGTCCCAGCTACGAAAAAATCATCGACTTGAATGAGGATACCGATACCGACGTCGGAGGCATACGCGGGTTGACCACCATAGAGAACCCGAACGGCGAGGGTCATTCCCTTCTCTTTCTCTGGGCTCCGGGCGACCGTTCGAAAAGCCAAATCAAACGGCTGGATCCGGACGGAAAGGGTGGATACTCGGTTCACGACGAGGCGATGATCATGGAGCTGATGAAGGATAAATTA
This sequence comes from Opitutia bacterium, assembly GCA_038121045.1. Classification (GTDB taxonomy): domain Bacteria; phylum Verrucomicrobiota; class Verrucomicrobiia; order Opitutales; family Seribacteraceae; genus Seribacter. The sequence continues at coordinate 4,136 of JAYOMW010000133.1, read as the reverse complement.
GGAGTCGAGGTTTCCTACACCTTGGGTGCTCACAACATGGCCTATCCGTTCGTGGATTGGGAATCGGGAAAAACCGTCCACCTCATCGGCTTTCAAGGGAACATCAAAGGCAAGCATCACTTGAAATGGAAAGGGAGCGCCCTTTACGCCGGGGCTTTGTACGCCATCCGCTACCCCGACCAAACCTATGAAGTTCTTGAGGTAAACAATGCCTACAAGGACGGCAAGCCTACGCTTGTTTCGCCACGGACGTTTTGCCGCTCTCCGTTCGGCGACAAGGGCATATTCATCGGTGGCCATGATGCGAGCAGAAAGGTTTCCGACGATATGGCCTGGATCTTTCACGCCTCGGAAGAAGTAGCATTGGGTAGAAAAAAAGGGGAGGATGCGAAACCTTCCTTCAACAATCCAAAACCGGTTTCGCGCTTACTCGAAGGCCCGCTTTACGAGTTGCGGATCTATCATGCAAACGAGGGCCGGTTTCAACATTTGATCAAGCGTTTCCGCGAGCACACCGACCGGATTTTCAAGAAGCATGGATTGAAGGCTTTGGGTTACTGGATTCCTGCGGAAGGATCAGCCAAGACAAAGCGTACGATCGTTTACTTTCTTGAGCATCCGTCCCGCTACGAAGCCTATCGAAACTGGACCAATTTCTCCAATGACAAGGAATGGGAAAAGGTTATGGACCTACCCGAGTTCCAAGGATTGCTCTCCGAAAAACCAACCAACTTTTTCCTGACCCCTAACGACTATTCCGATTCCGCAAGGAACGAAATCGCAAAGCCGGGTGGTATCTTCGAGCTTCGCACCTATGTCGCAAACCCGGGAAAACTGAGTGCCCTCAACAACCGTTTCCGCGAACACACCACGCGTCTTTTCAACAAGCATGGTATCAACAACCTTGGCTATTGGACACCCTTCGATCAACCGGACAGGGAGGACACCCTGATCTATCTGGTCCACCACGCCAACCGCAAACAGGCTGATCTCAACTGGAAAGCGTTTGGACAGGATCCGGACTGGAAAAAGATTGTCCGGGAGTCACAAGTGGACGGAAAGCTACTGGTCCGACCACCCGAGCGACTTTATCTCAAAGCCTTGGATTTTTCACCCCTACGATAAAGTCGTGGCGGAAAGACCCTCTGCACCATTGAGGTTTTTATTTCAGCGGAACGGCCATCAGGCCCTTTGGCTTCAACTGTCCACGCAACACTTGCTTGCCCTTCACGTAAACGGTGACACTCCTTGCTTCGTTCGACAGGTTGTATACAAGAGCGGTCCTTGAGCCGTCCGGTTTTTTAAACACTACGGAAGTGGGCAGATCCGTGTGGGATTCCGAATCAATCAATCCATAGACCCGACTTGCATGGGCAAGGTAATAAGGAATCCCCGCATGCTTGGGACTGGAAATTTTCCAATTCTTTTCAATCGCCTCGTCAAGCACGCGGCACGTTTCTTCGGGTTGGCAGAAAGCGGCATAAGCGGCCGCAACCTGCCCCCAGTCGCCATCGATTCGTTCCCAAGTCATCTTGCCCTTGTCCTTGCCTTGCCGGATCAGCATCTGATTGAGTTGAAAAAGGGAATGGTCCTTGTGAGCTCCGAAATAATTCATATGCGTCCAGGCCGGAAGCCACTGAATGCCATAAATATGAATAGGCTCGCCACTGAACCAAGTCCATGCCCCCATGTCCCGATCCCGCATGACGGAGCAGATTGTCGGTTTGTAATTCGGTGACCAGTTGGATTGCTCGGGGTTTTTCCACCCATAGGCATTGTTCCAATATTCATGCACCGCCTCGGTCTCAATCGCATAACCCATTGCACCAGTTGCCAGCATATTCGGATCATTCATCGCCGCACCGAGAAAAAACATGCCCGCCCACGAACCAACCGCCTCAGACGAGGACTCCTGGTTGTTGCCATCATACCCGCTGGACATCCCGCCTGCATAGCTGTGCCCAGCCCAGCATTCGAAGGTGCGCAGGCGCGGGTAGCGCGACGAACCCCTTTCCCATTCTGCATATTGCTTTACCACTTCCCGAGCAGGCGGTCCGTACTTGGCAAGCCAAGCGGGATCATGCATCCCCACTAGCGCGACGCTCATGGCAAGATAACCATAATGGAAATGGTTGTCGGTAAATTGCTCGGATCCGTAGCTGGGATTGAAACCGACAAGCCCACTCCAAGGCAACGGATAACGTGCATAATAAAAAGCTTTTTCCCCCGGCTCATGAGTTAACCAATCAGCCGTGATGCGTCTTGCCTCGGCATACAAGTCCTTGGCAACGGGAAGTTGCAACTGCCAGGCCATGTTGAATGCCTGGCAGGTCTTGAGCATGGATTTGCCACCCCAATAGGTATCGCCACCCTGCCTTTGCTTTTCCTCCTTGGCGAGCATACCCTTCGCCCATCTCTCGATCAAATCGGTCAGAACTTCGGGCTTGAATTTACCATCCTTGGGAATCGGGAAGATCGGAATCATTCCCGTGAAAGGCCAGGAAATGGAAAACCGATTGCCTTGGGCAACGATCATTTTCCCACGACGTGTCTTGTACTCCGCACCCACAAGGTTGAAATCGTGAGTGGTTTTTCGGTAGTGATGAGGGATCCAACCCTGAAGAACCGGTTCCCCATTACTTGTCTTGATCACCCAAGTTGTCTCAACCCGACCCTTGGCTTGGTCGTACTTCCAATCAAAACGCGTATCGCGGGGTACGGCGGATGCATGCTTGGAAAACTTAGAGGCAACGTTCGGCTCATGGCCCAAGGCGCTGATTGCCAGAAGAGGACCGCTGAACCGGGTAAAATTTCCAGTGGACTCAAGGGAACCGCCGGGAGCATGAACCCCGTAGGTCGCCCCTTCGTAAAGAAGTGTGCCATCCGGTTTCACAACGCCCGGTATCTTGAGATCGATCCCTGTGGGCTCGATCCAAACGTACGGCATGCCCCGTCCAAAGGTAACGTCTGCCTTCTTGGTATTCGAGAGATGCAGGCGCATGGCAACATGCCAGTCCCCCCAACCCAGAGTGGATGCATGAGAGAAGGCTCCGGACTTGGGAATCGAATCGTTATCCGACAAAACGAAATGATCTGCGGACACAAAACCCCATCCGCCCTTTGATTCATCTCTCAGGAGAATTTGACCATGCTTGCCCTTGTATTTGCGAAGATCCCATTTGCGCCAACTGAAATCATTGTTTTTCTTGCCGACTTCCTGCAATACGGATTGACCGTCGACGAGGAGATGAACCCCCAGGATCGCCTTGTCATCGCCCCCGGCAATTTTGAAGTGAAGGAAATCCTTGTCCAAGTTGAATTTTGGAGAAGTCGCCGTACCAAGCCCACCGTCATGACCGTAAAAACTTGCCGCAAACCGGGAACCTACGAAATTCCGGCTTCCATGCTGGGCATTGGTCATCGGGCTCTTTCCAAAGGCCTTGCCCTCCAAAGTCCACCCCAAGGTCGCCCAATCGCTTTCAAAATCAAAAAGAACTTTTTCCGGAGGATTTGGATCCGGGCTCGGGTCAATGGGCTCGATCAGCAAGGGTTCGCCGGCAACCATTTCCGTTCCCGCATCGTTCCACTTTTGCGGATACCAAATCTTCATCGCAGAGGCATCGGCGCTCACGGTAAAGGGATAAGCATACATCCGTCCCGGGAAAGGAGACTCGGCGAGGAGCGAAGTCCACCAGTCGTTGGTGGGAAGAGGCTTGCCCTTGACGGCAGGTTCCAAGTGAACCTCCTTGGCGAATAACTTCCTTACCGATTCATTCTCCGGTGGAGCATCAGCAAAATTCGCGGCCTTTGAAATATGGGTCATCGGGAGAAATGACAGCAGAAGAAATCCTGTTTTGATTTTCATAATGAAACGAGAAACCGTCAAATTGCAGGAATGGACACATGGACGATCGGCAATCAATGAGAGTGTGGTTGATTCAGGAAAGCACTTGGCGGACGACGTGGCCATGAACGTTGGTCAGTCGTCTTTCGAGTCCGTTATGATAAAAGCTGAGGCGCTCATGATCCAACCCCATCAAATGAAGGATCGTGGCATTGAAATCATAAATTGAAGTTTTTCCGGAAACCGACTTGAACCCGAACTCGTCACTCTCCCCATAGCTGAAACCTTTCTT
>JAYOMW010000132.1:0-9357 GCA_038121045.1 Opitutia bacterium | reverse complement strand
TCCTTTTGCCGCTCGAGAAAGTTTACCACGTCGCAGAACATTCGCGAATTTTTCTCGTTGAGCTCCATGAGCGTCTTGTGAGCCTGATAAATGGTTTCGGAACAAGCGGTTCCATTCACCTGCCCGTTTTTCAACTCGTTCAGACCATTAAGATCGGATGGCGTTTCTTCGGAACTGATTTCGGCAATTTTGTGAATGCCCAAATTTTGAACGGTTTCCAAGTTTCTTCCCCTGAGATTTAAAAGCGTGAGGTGGCCTTCGTCATCGAAATTCCTTAATTTCAGAGCAACCCCGACGAGGATCCCCAAAAAAGTGCTGTCCATGCTGCTGCAATCCTGAAAGTCCACGATATAATTGCGCCGTCCGCTGAGCATCGACTCTTCGAAGAATGAACGCAATGGGCCGCAATTTAAATAAGAAGCCTTTTGAAACACACGGACAAAGGCTTTCTCAGGGGTAACGTGAACTTGGTATTGGGACTCTTTGTTCATGTTTAAATTCCCCAGAAAAAAGCGGTACTCAAGAGGGCGTTGCCGAGTTTGTTGCCTTGCCGCCCCTCATTGAGGATTTCATTACGGTCCGCTCATTTTTCGATAAACGGAAAATGGGCCTGACACTTCCCGGAGGGTCTTGCATAAGAAAACGGACGGAGCCTGTCTTTAGCGCAGGGCGTCCTTGATGGCCTCGAAATCTGGTAATTGTTTGGGGTCGTCGGATGACCAGGCGAAGGTGATGATCCCGTCTTTCGAAACCACGAACGCCGACCTTTTGGAAACCCCTTCGAAACCGATGAAATCTTCGTAAAGAACGTCGTATGCCTTGGACGCATTCTTGTTGAAGTCGCTCAGGAGTGGAAAGTTCAGCCCCTCTTTCAGAGCCATTGCTTCTTGGGCAAACGGGCTGTCGACACTGATTCCCAACACTTGGGCGTCTAGTTCCTCGTAGGAGGAAAGATCGTCTCGAACCGAGCAAGTTTCTTCCGTGCAAACGCCAGTGAAGGCAAACGGGAAGAAAAGGAGAACTACGTTACTCTGTCCTTTGAAGCTGGACAGAGCGATGTCTTTCAAACCTTCTGTGTTTTTTGTCTGTAGTGTAAAGTCAGGCGCTTCCACGCCGATGGATATAGCCATGTTGATTTTTTAAGTTGGGGTTTTGCTTGTAAGGGGTTTGTTCGAAAATAAATTTCGTAACGCTCTTGACCTCGAAAGCAAGCGGAAACCTTTCCGCGATGGGAAGAAAGGTAATTCTTGGCTCGAAGAATCGTTGGTTTCGATGTAGTAAGGATGTTTTTTTTATGTCATTCAGATGAAACTGGACGAATTACTGAACAATACGGAAGTCGCAATAGGTGAGGAGGAACTAGGGCAAAGATTGGCTGAAGGCCGAAAGCTCAAGGTGAAGTTCGGTGTCGACCCCACTAGGCCTGATCTGACTTTCGGTCATCTAGTGGTTTTCAACAAGCTCAAGCAATTTCAGGATGCCGGGCACGAGGCCATTTTGCTAATTGGTGACTACACGGCTCAAATCGGCGACCCCAGCGGTCGGTCCGAACTTCGCCCCGAGTTGACAGGAGAAGAAGTCGAGGCAAATGCAAAAACTTATTTGGATCAGGCCTTCCGCATTCTCGATCCGGAAAAAACAACGGTAAGGAGAAACAGCGAATGGTTCGCATCCATGAGTTTTGCGGATGCATTGAACCTTTCTCGCAAGATGACGGTTGCGCGGATGCTTGAAAGAGATGACTTCGAAAAACGTTTCCAATCCAATCAGCCTATTTCGATGGTCGAGTTCATGTACCCTCTGGTACAGGGATACGACTCCATTGTCCTCGAGTCAGACGTTGAACTCGGAGGGAGCGATCAACTTTTCAATATGTTGGTCGGTCGCAACCTGCAGAAAGAACAGGGCCATGTGCCTCAGGCGGTCCTTACGATGCCTTTGCTCGTAGGATTGGATGGAAGCAGAAAAATGTCCAAGAGTTACGACAACTACATTGCCTTCAATGATTCCTCGAAAGATATTTTCGGCAAGGTCATGTCGATCTCCGATGATGCGATGTGGAGTTACTTTCGTTTGTTGTTGCTGAAGTCAGAGGATGAGATTGGTGAATTGCAGGCCCTTCATCCGATGGAATCGAAGAAAAGCTTGGCTCGTGAATTAACCGCTCTTTTCTTCGGGGATGAAACCGCAAAAAAAGAATTGGCGTCATTTGCGCAGGTTTTTTCAAAGGGTGAAACCCCCGAGGAAATGAAGACTTACAAGCTCAGCGAATTGTCTTTGGACCCCGAATCGATGACTTTGCTGAACATAATGACGGAGACCGGGATGTTTGATTCGAAAGGGCAGATTCGAAGGCTTTTCCAACAAGGAGCGATCAAGCTCAATGGCGAGAGGAAGGAAAACTGCGAGGAACGGCTCAATGAGCTTTCCCCTTCGGAGGAAATCGTGATCAAGGCAGGAAAGAAGACGTTTATGCGTTTTTTGGCTTAGCCACGATACTTTTGAGAAAGGGAGCGGTCCTGCACTTTTTGTTTGAGAGTGCCTCCGGAACCGTCCCCCGGTGAAGAATCTCTCCGCCTTTTTCCCCGCCCTTCGGTCCGAGTTCAATGATATAGTCTCCTTCTGCGATGATCTCGACGTCGTGCTCTATGACCACGACGGTGTTGTTTTCTTCAACAAGACGGTGAAGCAAGTGAATGAGTTTTCGAGTGTCGGTCGGGTGAAGCCCTATGGTGGGTTCTTCCAGGACGTAAAGGTTGGGTTTTGTGACCGCCCGTGAACCGTGCTTGCCCTTGTCGATGCCTGAGGTGAGTTCGGCGGCAAGCTTTAGTCTTTGGGCCTCACCCCCCGATAACGTCGGGGAGGGTTGCCCGAGTTTCAGGTATCCAAGCCCGGTTTCGACCATGAGGGAGAAAGTAGAGTGAAGAAAATGATCGAATTCAAAGAACGAAGATGCCTCTTCGAAAGTAAGGTCGAGAATGTCGGCGATGCTCTTTCCGTTCCATTTTAATTTTAGGATTTCCTCGCGGTATCTTCGCCCCCCGCATTCGTCACAGAGGACATACGAATTGGGGAGGAAGTTCATTTCCATTTTAATTTTTCCGGCGCCTTTGCAAATTTCGCATCTTCCTCCTTTTACATTGAATGAAAAATCACTCGGACATAATCCTTTCGCCTTGGATTCCGGAAGAGACGAAATCATCGCCCTTATTCTGTCCCAAATCCCAAGATAGGTTGCGGGTGTGGATCTTGGAGTTTTGCCAATCGGTTTTTGCGTCACCTCGATTGCCCGATGGAAAGCGTTGCCGTTGGTTATTCGAAAATCCTGGTTCCTAAGAATTCTTTTGTTTGCGGCAATCGACTCTTTTGCTCCCCGTAACAACACGGAGCGTATGAGGGAAGATTTTCCCGAACCGGATACTCCGCAACATACGGTCAGTCTTTTCATGGGAAAATCGACTGACAAGTTTTTCAGGTTTCGAAAATTAACTCCGCTTAGCTTGACCCACTCGTTTTTTGCCTCGGAGGGGATGGTTCGCCACTTCCCCCGGGTCGGATGATCGAAGCCTTTTTTCAAATGCGCCCCAGTGGGCGAATTCGGATTTTTAATTATTTTCTCGGGACTTCCTATCCCGACGATTTCTCCTCCAGCGCGACCGGCCCCCGGACCGATGTCGATCAAGTGATCGGCCTGCATGATGGTTTCAAGGTCATGCTCCACCACGACCAATGAGTTTCCTCTGGCTTGCAAGTCGCGCAATGATCCGATGAGCTTTTGGTTGTCGACCGGGTGAAGACCGATGGAGGGTTCGTCGAGAACATAAAGCACGCCCGATAAGTTCGAACCGAGTTGACTGGCCAAACGGATTCTTTGAGCCTCTCCCCCCGAAAGCGAAGAAGTTTCGCGATCCAGCGACAAATAGTCCAAACCGACTTTTTCCATAAAGCCGAGTCTTTCCACAATTCCGGGAAGGATTGCCCTGATGATTGGCTTTTGCTTGTTCTCGACTTTCAAGCCCTTGAGAAAGGAAAGGATGCCCGAAGGGCTCAATCCGAGAACTTCGGGCAGTGAAAACGGGGTCCCTTGCGGGCCGTAAAGAACAATGTTCCGGCTTATCTCGTTGATTCTATCCCCTTTGCATTCAGGGCAGATGTCTCCGTCCTCAAGCTTCCACCATAGGCCGTTGGCCGGCAAATGGTCCTTGTGCTTGTCGAGGATCTTTCCGTACCCGCGACAAAAGGGGCACCACCCTTTGGGCGAATTCCAGGAAAGAAGAGCGGGTTCGATCTCGGGATAGGTTTTGCCTGTTGCGGGATCGACCCTGGAAGTGGAATGCCAAGTCTCTTCTCCGACGCCAGAGAGCAAGAGGCATCTGCCTTGGCCCAGGTCGAGGGCTTTTCCGACGGATTTCTCGAGATCGTTTTTCGGAGGCATGGCAGTCCACTTTTCAATCACGACCTCCACGTTGTGTTCCCGATAACGGTCCAGTCCTTCAAACTCATCGGTCCTTGTGATTTCTCCATCGCAACGCACCCATGAAAAACCTTTCTCACGGGCCCAGTTCACGATGGGCTTGTGATGCCCCTTGCGATTTGTAACAAGGGGAGCAAGCAGGATCGAAGGTTTTTTCGGGGAAGGTTTGCTGATTGTTAAGCCTTCCTTGATACCCGCAATCACTTCGGCTTCCGTATTGCTTGTCAAGCGGGCTTGATTCACCGTGCTCAATTGCGTTCCAATACGAGAGTAGAGAAGCCTCAGGAATTGGGCAATCTCGGTGGTCGAGCCGACCGTCGATTTGCGGCTTCCCCGAGTCACCCGTTGCTCGATCGCCACCGTAGGGGAAATTCCGGACAGAGAGTCGATTTCCGGTTTGCCGAGTTGATTGACAAATTGACGGGCGTAGGAGGACATGGACTCCATGAAGCGTCGTTGCCCTTCGGCAAAGATGACGTCGAAGGCAAGAGACGACTTGCCTGAACCTGAAGGACCCGTCACCACGACGAATTTATTGGCAGGGATCGTAACACTGAGGTTTTTCAGGTTGTTTTCCCGGGCTCCGATTATTCTCAAGTCCTCTCTTTTTAGGGCCCTCCGACTTTTCCCTCCACTTCTTTTCAGTGGATTGCCCCGAGGGGAGTCCTTCATGATTTTGGCCGTAGCCGTCGATCGTCTCATGAGCGATGCGGGGGTTCCTTCCGCGATGATTCGACCGCCTTTTTTTCCCGCGCCGGGACCTAGTTCGATTATCCAATCGGCTTCTTTCAATACTTGCCGGTTGTGTTCGACGACCAAGAGGGAATGCCCGGCTTGGACGACCTCTCTTAAGCAAACCAACAACTTGTCGACGTCGTCCATGTGCAACCCCGTGGTCGGCTCGTCGACAAGCAACAGGGAGGGCAAAGATCCTTTTCCGAGAGTCGTCAAATATTTTACGAGCTTAAGCCGTTGAGATTCGCCTCCGGACAAAGTGTTCAAGGGTTGTCCGAGCGTCAAATAGCCGAGACCGACCCGTTTGAGAGCCTCCATCTTTCTTTTGGTCTTGGGCAGTTGCCGAAAGGTTTCCGCCGCTTCTTCAACGGTCAGTCCAAGCACTTCGAATACCGAAAGTCCGTTGAGCTTGATTTCAAGCATTTCGTTCTTGAAACGCTTTCCCTCGCATTGACTGCAAGGAATCTGCAGGTCCGAAAGGAATTGCATTTCAACGATCTCATACCCAAGCCCGGAGCATTCTTCGCATCGACCATTGCCGGCATTGAAGGAAAAATCGGAGGACGAGAACCCACGACGCTTGGCTTCTTCAGTACGCCCAAAAGCTTCCTTGATTGGTCCCCAGGCGTCCGAGTACAAAACCGGATTGGATCGGGGCGTGCGGACGATCGAGCTTTGATCGATCATTACGGTTTCTGAAAAATCCTGATCGGAAAAGACGTTCTTGGTCGTTTCGCCCAATGACATGTGCCTGTAAATGAGGTCCTCAATCAGTGTCGATTTTCCCGAACCCGATACCCCCGCCAAACAAACGAAACGGTTCAGGGGAATCTTTGCGTTCAGCTTGTCGATGTTGTGGCAGCTCAAATCTTTCAGATGAAGGAAGGCTTTGGAGGGAAGAGCCGCCCGATTTATAGTTTCCGAGGATTTCGGTTTTGGTTTCCCGGACAGCCATTTCCCGGTGAGTGTTTTTTTCGACCTGACCATCTGTGAAACGGTACCGCTGAATGAAATCTCGCCACCCGTGGCTCCGGGTCGTGGACCAATCTCAACGACCTTGTCCGCCGAGCGAATGACTTGTTCGTCGTGCTCTACGACACAGACGCAATTCCCCGCATCGGCAAGGGCTCTCAGTACCCCTATGAGTTTGTCGACGTCTTGACCGTGAAGTCCGATCGTTGGCTCATCGAGCGCAAAAAGGGTATCCGTTAGAGAGGAACCAAGGCAGGTCGTCAAATTGACCCTTTGGGTTTCTCCTCCACTTAGGCTTCGAGCCGAGCGGTCGAGGGTGAGGTAGCCTAAGCCAACGGACTGAAGATATCCCAGCCTGGACTTTATGTTTTCGATGGGAAGGTCGTTTTTAGGGTTCCCTGACAAAGGAACCCGGGAGATTTTCGAGAGCAAATCATCGATCGGAAGCGCATAAAGGTCGGGCAAGGTGAAAGATTTCCATTTCCAAAAAAGGGAGGAAGGCTTCAGTCTGGAACCCGCGCAGTCCGGGCACTCGAAATAACCACGGTATCTCGAAAGGTATACCCTGACGTGCATCTTGTAGGTCTTTTTTTGTAGCCAATCGAAGAAAGCCCGAATGCCGTACCATTTGCCGTTGCCCTCGACGTAATCTTCGTCCCCGTTCCAAACGAAGTTCTTTTCGTCAACCGACAATTCCCTCCACGGTTTGACGAGGCTTACTCCACTGGTTAGGCAGGCGTTCTCAAGTTCTCTTTGGCAGTGCCCGTAGACCTTTCCGGAAAATGCCTTGACGGCGCCCTCGCCAATGGAGGCGTAGTCGTCGGGTATCACCAACTTGGGATCAACTTCGATAATCCGGCCAAAGCCCTTGCACTTGGGGCAAGCCCCAACCGAAGAATTAAAAGAAAAAGCCGATGGGGTCGGGGGACTGAATTCCCTTCCGTCAATTGGCGAGCGGAGACCTTCGTGAAGGTTCTTGAGCAAGTTTCCGTCAAGATCTCTTGCCTGGGCTCGTCCATGTCCGTCCCGTATGGCCATGGCAACGGCTTCGGCAAGCCTGCTCTTCGCTCTTTTGTCGGCCATCAACCGGTCACTGACCACGAAGATGGAATCGCCTTCCCACCCCGCCTTCATCAAGTCTTCAATTCTCTGAAAAGCCTTGTTTTCAAGCGATCGGACATGCCCACCTTCGGAAAGAAACTGAAGGAATTGTGAAGGCTGCAAGGCAGCAGGTCTTTGAGCAAGAAAGCCGAGGACGACATGTTTGCCTGCAAACTCGGAAACAATCGCTTCGGCTTGTGAATCAGGGGTCTCAAAACGAACGGTTTCTCCGCTCGCAGGGTCAACCAACCTGGCCGCTTGGGCAAACCACACCTTGAAGTAATCGCAGATTTCAGTCATCGTCCCCACGGTAGAGCGCGAGTTCCGAATAGTATTTTTCTGTTCGACGGCAATGGAAGGGCGAACGTTCTCAATTGAGTCGACCTCTGGTCTCGGACAAGTTTCCAAAAATTGCCTGACGTAGGGGCTGAAGGTCTCGACGTATTTCCTTTGACCTTCCGCGTGCAAAACGTCGAAAAGGAGGGTCGATTTGCCTGCGCCGCTCAGTCCGGTGAATACAACCAAATTTCCCGGAGAAAGATCGAGGTCGATTCCCTTGAGGTTATTATGTCGTGCTCCGCGGACCAGAATACTTGGTGGGCTTTTGTCCATGCCTATTGGTCTACGGAACAAAAAGGCAATGGCAAGTTGCCCGGAAGGATATTGGCGTCCCGTAGGGGATTCGAACCCCTGTTGCCGGGATGAAAACCCGGTGTCCTAACCTGGCTAGACGAACGGGACAACAAAATGCTTAATTTGTCCGAAAAGTCGTTCCTTCGCAAGTTCAAACTATATCGTAATGACAATCCTCAAGGTTTGACTTTAACCGTAGATGATTTACTTTAGTTCCTTTTTCCAATGAAACCTACCTACAATCCATCCAAGTTGCGCCGTGCCCGAAAATTCGGATTTCGCAAGCGTAACCAGACAAGCGCCGGTCGTAAAGTTCTTAGAAATCGCCGTCGTAAAGGCCGTGCCAAACTGACCGCTTCCGTAGCTCGTCGCTTCCGCTAAACAACAAAGAGTCCTCTCCTTCCTTGAAGTCTTCGAACCAGTGCTTTTCGCAGGATTCGAGACTGCGGAAGTCCCATGAGTTTCTCGCAGTCAAAAAAAACGGTCGCAAGCTTAGGGACAGATACTTTTGGTTGCAATTGATGAAAACCGACGACCCGACGGTTAAACCAAAGATAGGAATCATTGCATCCAAAAGGTTTGGTGGAGCGGTATCGCGGAGTCGGGCCAAAAGAAGGATCCGGGAGATTTTTAGGCGGAACAAAACGCACTTACCCACGGGTATAAATCTTGTCGTGTTACCCCGGTCGGGAATATCGGGAGCCACCTTTTCCTCTCTTGAAAAACGTTTTGTCGAGGCTGTGGAAAAACTTTCTTCTTAACATGAAAAATTACATTATCGGTATTGTTCTTCTTTTGGCTGCCGGCTTTCTAATGTTGGATCCTTTACAGTGGCAACCAAGAGCGGTGCCTGTCGAAAACGTGCCAAACGTAACGGATTCTCCTGCCGGCGCCAGTCAATCGGCCGGAACGCCTTCCTCTAATGAACCAGGACCCGTTGAAACCCAAGCCGGCAACACCCCGGATGGGAATGCCTCCCCTGCCCTTTCCGTGGCAACCCCAATCACCCTGAGCGAGGAAAAGCTGGAGTATGCCTTGGAAAACGAATATTCTTCACCCGTCTTTTCCAATCATGCGGGGGGAATCAGGGAAGTTCGCCTAAAAAAACAAGGACGACTCAGCAAAGACTATAACATGACGCATGAAGGGGAGCCTCTTCTTTCCCTGGCCTTGGAAGATGAAAATGGACGCGAGTACAAAAGCGCTTTGCCCGACCCCCGGGCTTTCCGTCTTGTTCCGCAGACCGATCCTACGAAAATTCTCTATCGATGGGAAGTCGCCGGTCAATTGAGGATCGAAAGAAAATACACCAGGGAGGCAAACAGCACTTACGTTATCCTGCATGAAACCAGTATAACGAACTTGGGAGAAACGGACCGTTTTTATGAGCGCATAAAGTTTCACCTTGGCGATGCTTTCCGGATTCCGCGCCTTTACAACCC
>JAYOMW010000131.1:0-9394 GCA_038121045.1 Opitutia bacterium | reverse complement strand
CTTCCAGTTTTTGCTGGTCCTGCTTGCCAAGTTCGCGGTTGAGGGACTTGGCTTGGTCCATAACCACGTCCAAAATACTGTTGTGACGTTTGAAGCGCTCCGCTGCTGAAATCTTTTGCTGGGGCGTATCTTCATAAAACATTGCCCTGTAGGCTGCACGCATATCGATGCTAGGCACTTGGACGCCGGTGCGGGTGAAACTAAGCAAGTTGCGCTCACGAACACCGAGAGTCATGGACGGAAAGCGAGTCGAAGCACCGTGGTGCTCGGCAAGTTTCTGATCGAGACTGATGTTTCCTTCGGCATAATTGTGAGCAAGAATTGGCCGTACTCCGCTTAAGAAAACAGGAACGCCTTGGTGACCACCGGTGAATCCATGGTCCAGATTCTGAAAAACGGTTATGTCCTTTCGGTGCTTTTCGAGAGACTTTAGGGTTTCGGGCATTTCGTAGTCGGGCCCGGGTTGGTTGACGTCAGGAAAAAAGGCTTTCTGGTAGACGCCATAATTGTTAGACAGGCAAACGAAGCGTTTGACCGGTTTTCCGATCTTTTGAGCGGCTTGGGCTTCAGGCATCGTTTCGAGTACGGGCAGAGCGATCGCAACCCCTGCGGATTTGAGAAAATTCCGGCGGTTCAATGTCTCATGTTTCATGTGCTGATTTTATTTAGTATGTTTTTGGCCGCTTTTACAAGTTTCTTGCCTTCGGTCGGAAAAGATTTCGATTTGAGGGGTTAGCCGGAAAGCTTCCAAGCTTGAATTTCCATAGGGGGAACAAGATGAGTTTTTTCTCCCTTTTTTCCGAAAAGCAAAGTGGCCTTTTCCAGATCGGGAAAAGAAGGGGGACCCGAATCCAGAAAAGACTCCGTTGGGTTCACCACGACCAACCAGGAAACGTTGCTGTCGTTTTCTCGAATCACAAGACCGAATCCTCCGCCCTTTTCGTCCAAGATTTCATCGTAAGCAAGGTACTCAAGACTTTCGGGGCGCAAAAACCTGCCTTCGGGCGAAAGCCTGAATTTGATTAGCTTTCGAATCCACTGCTGGAAATCTCCAAATTTCTCTGCCGCGGAATAATCCAACGCATTCAGGTCACCCCTTAAATAGGTATTCCTCACCCCTTTCTTTCCACGAAGAAAATCTTGTCCAGCAGACAGCATGGGGATTCCCGGGGAAAGCAAGACCAAGCCCAAGGCCAAGCGGGCTTTTTCTTCGATTCCCGGAGGAGGCTTTCCTTCCTTCCATTCACTTGCTTCGCAGAGCCGGTCGATAAAGGCGTAGTCATCATGAGATTCCAAATAATTTACGGATTGCCAAGGATGCTTGTTCCCCGGGTCCATTTTGCCTTGGAGCAGGTCAAGAGCCACCCTCGGATCGGATGAGCCGGTTTTCACGAACTCAAGAACCTTTTCCCTGCAGGAATCGCTCCAAAGCGAATAGCCCGTCTCGTTCATCTCAAAAGGCAAACGACCTCGGAAGCTCCAAGGTTCAGCAATAAGGACTATATTCGGTTTGATTTTTCTTAGCTCGGTTTCCATTTCTTTAAGCAATTCCATGCCGAGCAATTCGCCCAAATCAAAGCGAAAGCCGTCGACGTCGAACGCCTGCACGAGATACTTGACGCTATCCATCACTAGTTTTCGGGCGGGTTCCGATTGGCAATTCAAGTCGTTCCCGCATCCGCTATGGTTGGTCAGCCTTCCGATTGCATCCGTTGAAAAGTATAATTCGCGGTCAAGACAGGCCAAGTGGTTGGGGATACCGACGTGGTTGTATACGACGTCGAGAATGACAGCCAAACCAGCATCGTGAAAGGCCTCGACCAATTCTTTGAACTCTCCGATAGCAGAACCGTCTCGTGGGTCACTTGCGTAAGCGGAAGCGGGCGCCATGAAACTGACCGGCATGTAACCCCAATGGTATTCCTCCTTGGATTGAGAGTCGAATTCGAGAACGGGCTGGAGTTCGACTGCGTTGACGCCCAGTTTGCGGAGGTAGCAGTCTTCTGATTTCAGCCATTTCGAGAGACCTCTGAATTCCAATCGTTCCTCGCCGCTCAACTCGATTGGAGCCTGATGGAGAAGATCACGAAGATGTGCTTCCGCTATGACAAGGTCGGCCATGTCCGGAGGCACGTATGCCTCGCTTTGGGGAACGGGGTCCAATGGATGCAGGGCAATGCCCGGACCGTCTCTTCCAACCGTTGCCAAGGCATAGGGATCCAGGAATTCTCCCGTAGTGCTTCCGTGGGGGGATTCATGTTCAAGATGCGTGACTGCGAGACGGTATGATTTCCCGGTTGCCTGCTCGGGTAATTCGACCGTCCAGCTGCCATCTTCATTGAGATCCATGGGGTGGACGGTTTCTATGCTGTCCGTTTCGCCGGCAAGTAGAACTAGATCCATGTGTTTGGCTCTCGGCGCGTAAGCCCTGAACCAGCTACCGTTTTGGCGTTCCCGGTATCCGAATTCCCCCGACGGTCTCACCCGCTTAAGGATCTCCAATTGTTGGCTTTTGGGAGATTTCGAAATTTGGAAACTCACCAGGTCCTTGCCCGTTCTGGATTGGTCAAAAACGAAGTTGATGGCGCCTGGGGATTTTTCCTCTACCCCGGGGAAGGAATCCGGGGGGGCGAGCCAAACCCCGTCGTCCGTGACGAACTTAAAGGCGAAGGACTCCAAGTGAGTGAGGTCTTCCCAATTCATCCAAAGGCAAAGGTTTTCCCCTTCCCAGTCCAACTGCCAGCACTCTTCCTTTCTTGCTTCCCCCCACCCGTTCCATTCGCAGGCCAGGAATACCTTGCAATCTTCCCGCTTGAAGAGGAACGGAAATCGTTCCGGTTCAACGAGGAAGACGACTTTTTTTTCGATTTTTGCGTAACCTCCCCATTTGGCGCGTTCCCAAGGGTCGAGGATCTCGAATCCCGAGGCTGTTATTCCCGCTCCCTTGACCAAATCCATGGGCAGGCTGGACCCATCCCAGTCTTTCTCCAAAAAAACGATGCCCTTTCCGTCTTCCCGTTGCCAAATCTTTCCTCCTCCTTCGTACACGGCTGACAAGCAAACCGAAGCATAGCTCCAACGCCAATCGAAAAATTTTGCTCTTTTTTCAAACCATCGCCAAGATGGCCCCTCTATGTCGAATTCAGTCACGGAACGTCTCTTGGTCGCCCTTTCAGGCGGTGTCGACAGCGCGGTGGCGGCGGCCCTGCTCCAGGATCAGGGACATGAGGTCGAAGGAGTCTACGTAAGGACATGGGAGCATGAGGACGACTTGCTCGGGGATTGCCCGGGGGCAAGGGATTTGGCTGATGCCGAAAGGGTCGCGGATGCCTTGGGCATTCCCTTCCAAGTTGTGAACTATGTGGATTTTTATCATCGGGAAGTCGTTCTCCCCATGGTCAATGGCTATGCCGATGGCATCACTCCCAATCCGGATGTTTTGTGCAACCGGTCGATGAAGTTCGGGGTCTTGCTCGAGCACGCCCGGGAAAAAGGTTTTGATGGCTTGGCCACCGGCCATTATTGCATTCGCAAAAGTTCGGTTCCCGATAAGCCTGAACTTTGGGAAGGACGTGACAAGAACAAGGATCAATCCTATTTTCTCGCCCGCATCTCTGCGCAACAACTTGCCGGAGCTCGTTTTCCCCTCGGCGAAATCGAAAAACCGAGGGTCCGAAAAATTGCCCGTGAACTCAACCTTCCGGTTGCCGACAAAAAGGATAGCCAAGGCATTTGTTTTCTGGGCAAGGTCAAGGTGCCCGAGTTTCTCTCTCATTTCATTGACGACAAACCCGGTGAAATCGTAACGACCGAGGGCGAGGTCGTGGGGGGGCATCAAGGCCTTCATCGATATACCTTGGGGCAAAGAAGGGGGATTGGAGTGCCTTCGAACACCGATCATCAAAATTTCGTGGTGACCGGAAAAGAGGAATCTTCCAATCGGCTGATCGTAGCCTTTGAAAGCAAGGACGAACCCACGCTTTGGGGCAGACGTTATGAAATCGAAAACCTCTCCTTTCTCGTTGACGAGCCTCTTTCCGGAGAAAGGGAACTTTTGGGCAAAACCCGTTATCGGGACCCGTCCGTCGCTCTTTCCTTCCGCTTGATTGAAGGCGATCGGGCCGAAATTGTCTTCGGGGAAACACAAAGAGCTCTTGCTCCGGGGCAAGTCCTGGCCCTCTACGACGGGGAGAGGCTTTTGGGGGGAGGAACCTATGCTCTTTCTTCCTTCGGTCGGGCCGACTTGCCTCTTTAGCCTTTCATTTCCGCTTGATTCCAGACCCTTCTTCGATCACTAATAGTTACCGAACCCAAGATCCAATTCTTTAGAACATGCGTTTACGTTTATCCAAGAAAGCTCGGAAAAAATTGCCTATCGGGGATGACCAAACCCCTCTCAAGACGAAGCAAAACCTTGAGGAACATCTGCAATCAGCCGTGTCCTTTCTCCAGACGCAGCAAAACGTTCTTCTCAGGACCGTTGAAATTCTTGAGGAAATAGGCGAATTGGCGGCCACCATGAAAGCGGACATCATTCGTTCCATTAGTTTGGAAGACGAAAAAAACTCTCGGAACAAATTCAAAGAACTCAGGCAGGAATTGAAGTGGCTTTGCAGCTTGGAATTCAATCAAAAGAGCTTGTTCAGTCAAAATGGATCCGATACCTCTTTCAAGCTTTTCAAGGATGCAAGTCCGAGTGCCCCCAAAGTCAATCAGCCCGCTGTTCCACGTTTCCTCGAGCCTCTTCAGGATTCGGATGAGAACGTCAACCCCGATCAAATTCAAAAAGCTCTTCAAGCCTTGCAGGAAATGCTTGGACAATCGGATGCTGCGGAGAACGATTTGCAAACCAGTTTCGAGGCTCTCTCTGCCGACCCTGCGGCTCAAAAGAAACTTAAATTCATAGAAGAACGGGTTAAAACGTGGGTTTCCGAGGTCATTGAAGGAAACGATGGGCTAACCGTTCAAGCCAATTTGCTCGGCAAACGCGTAGACGGTTTGATTCGTGGAATTCAAGGACTGAGTGCGGAATGAGTCAGCCTCGCCCATCCTCGAATCCGTCACCCGGAGGAAAGGATCGGCCTTTTCTCGGCATACATTATGTTCGCTGTGGGGCTTACGGTCGAATTTACAAGAACAAGGAGGGTAGCTCATACGTAGGGCACTGTCCGCGTTGCATGCACCCGGTTCGGGTGAGAATTGGTCCCGGTGGCACGGGTAATCGTTTTTTCAAGTGCTTTTGCCCCTGATTGCCTAATTCTTTTGGCCAATCGATACCAAAACTCTGCCAAGGCAGTCGTAACCCAAGGACATGGCATAGCCTCCGGGAAGACACGGGATTCCCGCTTCCCAAAGGGAACTTTGGCCATGCAAGCCCCTTTTTTCAAGGATCTGGGAATGAACCTTTCGGAGTTTTTTTCCGGTACGCTGAACCTCTCCGTTCATCCCTATTCGTACCGACTTGGTACTCCCGTTCATTCTTTTCCTCAAGTCAAGTGGACCTCCTGCCTTCCCCCTGAGAACTTCTCTTTTTATCGATGCTCGGTTAGGTTACTTGAGGATGAGGATTTCACCGAAGCCTTGGTTTACTGGCCGCATCCTTCGACCAAACCTGAATTTCATCAAGATCCCCATGTCCTCGAAATTCTCGCCCCAAGAATTCCCTCGGCGCGTTATGGCAAGGAGATGGAGATTCGCGGGCATTCAAGCAGCCTCAGTTTTTTTCTTCCCGAAGGTTGATTTCGTTGAATCCACCTCCGATCGATCCTTTTTTCAAGTTTTACTTGTTTTTACGCTGTTTCGCGAATACGAGAGGAGTCCCGTTAAATTCTTCAAATCATGAATAATCTCAGTTTTGCCAGCCGTTGGAACGTCGATGAAATCGACCGTAACTACCTCAGGTGGTTGGAGTTTCCTTCTTCACTGGAACCGGAGTGGCAATATTTCTTCGAAGGCTTTCACCTCGGTAACGAGGGTAGATCTTCCGCCCTGCCCGAGTCGGCATCCTCTCCTGCATTGACTGATTCCAGTGACTCGGGAATCGAGAAGCACGCTCGTTTATACGGGGCAATTTATGCTTTTCGCGATATCGGGCATACCCAAGGAACCTTCGATCCCCTGCAACTTGACCGAAAGGATAACCCCAGGCTAAGCATGGAGCGGCTTGGGTTCGAGCCGGCGGATTTGTCTGAAATCCATTTTACCGGAAATTATCTTGGCGGGGTTCGAATGTCGGTTGGGGAAATTTTCGAACGATTGAAAAGAACCTATTGCGGGAACGTTGGTGTCGAGTATCTTCATATTCAGGCGACCGAAAAAAGGCGTTGGATTCAGTCCCGTATCGAGCCCAATGAAAACCAACCCTCCTTTTCTCACGATGAAAAGCTGCGAATCCTGCGAAAAATCGTTCAAGCCGAGGAGTTCGAGAACTTCCTTCACACCCGCTACGTCGGTCAGAAGCGTTTTTCTCTGGAAGGCGGGGAGACCCTGATTACGGCTTTGGACTCGATCTTTCAAAAGTGCCCTGACGAAGGGGTCGAGGAAATCGTCATGGGGATGGCTCATCGAGGAAGGCTCAACGTTCTCTCGAACGTCATGGGGAAATCCTACGAATTCATCTTTCGCGAGTTTTCGGAAAACTTCGTTCCCGACGGGGCTCATGGAAGCGGTGACGTCAAGTATCATTTGGGCTATGAGTCGGTTCGAACCACCTCGAGTGGTCAACAAGTCGTAATTCACCTTTCGCCCAACCCCAGTCACCTGGAGGCGGTCAACGGGGTGGTCGAGGGCAAAGCCCGTGCCCGCCAACGTCTCCGGGGTGATCGTGAGCGCAAGCGTGTTTTGCCCATTCTGGTTCACGGAGACGCAGCCATGGCCGGACAGGGAGTTGTGGCCGAAGTTTTCAACTTTTCCAAGCTTCCTGGCTACCGGACCGGAGGAACCGTGCACATCGTGGTCAACAACCAAATCGGTTTTACCACGGACCCGACCGACGCTCGTTCGAGTTTGTATTGTACGGACGTTGCCAAGGCCATTGAAGCCCCAATCTTTCACGTCAATGGTAACGATCCCTTGTCCGTGGCAATGGTTGCCGAAACGGCCCTTGCCTACCGCCAGAAGTTCGGGGAGGACGTGGTGATCGACGTCAACTGCTACCGAAAGTATGGTCACAATGAGGCCGACGATCCTGCTTTTACCCAACCCATTCTCTACAAGAAAATTGACGCGATGCCCTGTATTTCGGATATTCTTTCGGAAAAATTGGTCGCCGAAGGTGATTTGTCCGAGAATGAATGCGGGGAAATCCACCTACGCCTGCGCAGGCAATTGGATGCTTCTCTCGAGAAGGTCAAAACCATCAAAAAATCAAGCACCTTCGAGGGGTCGGTTGCCATTCATCAAATTCCTTATGACTTCAGTCCGATGGAAACGGCTGTGCCCAAGAAAGATTTGGACAAAGTGATTCAGGCCCTTTCCACCTGCCCCAAAGACTTCAATCTCAATCACAAGATCAAAAGGCAGGTTGATGCGAAAGCAAAGAACTACAAGGCGGGACAGGGTATCGACTGGGGGTTGGCCGAGTTACTTGCCTTTGGCTCGCTCATGTTGGAGGGAACTCCCATTCGTCTTTCCGGTCAGGACAGCGAGCGTGGAACTTTCAGTCACCGTCATGCGGCGTGGTATGATTCGGAAGATCGCACCCGTTACGTTCCCTTGCTTAACATGGAAGACAGACAGGGCCAATTCTGCGTCTATAACTCGCTGCTTTCGGAGGCTGCCGTTCTTGCTTTCGACTATGGTTACTCCCTTGACTATCCGAGCATGCTGGCCATCTGGGAAGCCCAGTTCGGTGACTTTGCCAACGGTGCTCAGGTCATCATCGACCAGTTCATCATGAGTGCCGAGGACAAGTGGGGCGCCGTATCCGATTTGGTCCTTCTTTTGCCTCATGGCTTCGAGGGGCAAGGCCCCGAGCACAGTTCCGCCCGGCTTGAGCGTTTTCTGCAGGGTTGCGCCGAGGACAACGTGGTGGTGGCCAATCTTACGACCCCGGCTCAGTATTTCCACGCCCTTCGTCGCCAAAAGAAGCAGGAATTCGCCAAGCCTTTGATTTTGATGGCCCCCAAGAGCCTTCTTCGGCACAAATCGTGCGTTTCCGAGCTCAAGGAATTTACCAAAGGCGGCTTTGAGGAGTTTTTGCCTGATCCTACGCCGGCGTCCCGCACGGATACCCTTGTCCTGTGTTCGGGGAAAATCTATTACGATCTTTTGGAAGCGAGGGAGTCGATCAGGACTCCCAAGACATCGATTGTTCGAATCGAGCAGTTTTACCCTTTCAACAAAGAGAAGTTCGAAACCATGATCGAGCCTTACGACAAGGCGAAAAGAATTGTTTGGTGTCAGGAAGAGCCCGAGAACATGGGAGCTTGGGTGTTTTTGTCTCCTTTGCTCGAGGAATGTTTAGGACGCAAACCCGAGTACGTCGGTCGAGCCCCTACGGCGAGTCCTGCAACGGGTTCGCTGACTTTACATAAAAAGGAGCAGGCCGAGATCGTCTCCCTGGCCATGCAATCGGGTTCGATCAAAAAAAAGTCCTAACCCCCATTTATCATGCCAATCGAAGTAAAGATACCCGCCCTCGGCGAGTCGATCAGTTCAGGCATCCTTTCCAGTTGGAAAGTTGCGGATGGATCGTATGTCGAGATTGATCAGCCGATCTACGAACTGGAAACCGACAAGATCACTCAAGAGGGGTTGGCCGAGGCAACCGGTGTCATCACCTTCCTTTCCCAGGAGGGGGACGAGGTTGAGATTGGCTCGACCATCGCCCGAATTGACGATTCCGCAGACAAACCGGCGGGTGATGCCGCCCCGGCTGAGGAAAAAGAAGAGATTGTGGTCCCGGAATCCGAGGAAGAACCGGTGCCGACCGTACCAGCGGAGGAACCCAAGACGCAGGATGCCCCCTCCTCTACCCCCGTTGTCGAAGACGCAAAGCCACCGGATCCCGTCCCCGCGCATTCCCCGGCTGTCCGCAAGATATTGGCTGAGACGGGAATCGATCCAGCGTCTCTTTCGGGTACGGGCAAGGACGGTCGCCTCACCAAAGCCGACGTTTTGTCGGCTTCCAAGAAACAAGTTGCTCCGCCTGCTCCTTCACCTGCGCCTGTTGCTGCCGCGGCCAACCCTAAACCTGCTCCGGTTGCCAGCGAGGACAAGCAAGCCGATACTCGGAGTACTCGCCGTCCCCTGTCTCCTATCCGTCGAAAAATCGCCTCTCGCCTCGTGGAGGCTCAGCAGAACGCAGCGATCCTATCCACCTTCAACGAGGTCGACCTTTCCGCAGTGATGGCTCTGCGCAAGAGGCATCAGGAGTCTTTCGTAAAGCAAAACG
>JAYOMW010000130.1:0-9578 GCA_038121045.1 Opitutia bacterium | reverse complement strand
AACGGGCCCGTGAGGCCATGGGAAAACTTCTCCCCACCGCCGAGAAGCTTAAGGTGAAGCTGAACGTGGAAAATATTTTTTTTAACGGTTACCTGTTATCGCCCGAGGAAATGAACGACTTCGTCGACCCCTTCGGCAGCGAGTACCTGAACGTACACTTCGACACCGGCAACATCATGTTGTTCCAGTTCCCGGAGCATTGGATTCCCCAGCTCGGCAAACGCATTCAGAACGTTCACCTCAAGGAGTTCTCCAAGAAGGGCACCGACCATTCGCTGGAATGCTTCCGCCCCCTTCTCGACGGTACCACCAACTGGCCCGCAGTGATCGAGGCATTCGATAAATCGGGTTACGACGGCTACCTGACCTTCGAGTACTTCCATCCTTACCCCCATTATCCGGAAGCCCTCATTTACCAGACCGCCGATTCCCTCGACCGTATGCTGGGCATCCGTTCCTAGCAAGGACCCCCCGCTCCAACTTGCTCTCCCCTTTATGACAGATTCCTTCCCGAGCCTTGACCTCAAGCAGGTTGATTTTCGTGTTCTTCCGATGCGGACGCGTTTCCCTTTCAAATACGGAATCGCCAGCCTGACCGCCCTCCCCCACCTCGTCCTTAAAGTCGAAACCGAGGTCGACGGAGCGCCTGCGGAAGGAATTGCGTCCGAGGGTTTGCCTCCGAAGTGGTTCATCAAGACTCCGGACACTACTTTCGAGGAGGATCTGCCTGCCATGCTCGAGGTAATCGGGCAGGCGGCAGAGCTTGCTCTTGCGGCGCCAACTTGCTCCTTTTTCGAACTTTGGTTGAAGATCCATGAGGCTCAATCCGCATGGGCATGCGAAGCGGGACACCCTCCGCTTCTGGCCAACTTGGGGGTTAGTTTGATCGAAAGGGCTCTGATCGATGCGCTTTGTCGTCACTTGGGTTCCACCCTCCATACAATCCTTGGGGAAAACCGTTTGGGGCTTCGCCTGGGTGAGATTCGGCCTGAACTCTCCGGGATCGAACCTTCCGCCTGTTTGCCTTCCCGTCCTTTGCCTTCCGTACGAGTACGCCATACCATCGGCTTGGGTGATCCTCTGACCCCGGCCGACGCAAACGACGAAAACCGAGCCGACGATTCTCTGCCTTTGGATCTTGAGTCCTGTATCCGGGCTTACGGGTTGACCCATTTCAAAATCAAAGTTTGCGGGAACTTGGATCTCGATCTGCCCCGCTTGGAAGCGTTGGCCGAACTACTCGGACCCCAGGCCTTGTTCACGCTCGACGGCAACGAGCAGTATTCGAGCATCAACGCTTTTAAGACGCATTGGGAAACTTGGCGGGAGAACGAAAAAATTCGCGCCCTCCTTGATTCCGGCCTTTTGCTGATCGAGCAACCCGCCCACCGGGACGAGACCTTTGCCTCGAACGTCGCCTCCGAGTTCGCGGATTGGCCTGATCGCCCGGCCTTCATTATCGATGAGGCTGACGGTGCCATCGATTCCCTTCCCCAAGCCCTTGCCTTGGGTTATGACGGGGTGAGTCACAAAAATTGCAAGGGAATCGTCAAGGGGATTGCCAACGCCGCGAGTCTTGCCCGCGAGCGGCAAAAAAGAGAACGCCCCGTTCATCTTTCCGGAGAGGATTTGGCCAACGTCGGTCCCATCGCCCTGTTTCAGGACTTGGCCATGATGGCTGCCTTGGGTATCGAGCACGTCGAGCGCAACGGGCACCACTACTTCAAGGGTTTGTCCGCTTGGCCCGACTCGGCCCAAGCAAGCATGCTGCAGAACCATGGCGATCTATACCGCACTCATCCGGAGGGCTTTCCGACTCTGGGGATCAAAGACGGAGCGCTTGATCTTTCTTCCCTGAATGCGGCGCCTTTCGGGCCGAGCGAACGGCTTGACGTCTCCGCCCTTGAACGCGTAGATCCGAATGATTCGAAAGGCTTCCTACGTGCCGGCATGCCATGCGATTGAGCACTTTCCTCTCCTGAGAAAATATCAAAAGTCTCTTGTTTGACAGGTTGACTCGCGTGCAAGGCGAATCCAAGGTATTGATTTATGTTATTATGCATAATATGAAGCTTCTGCACACATTTGTTATGATACTCCTTTTTGGGGGGTCGGTTGGGCTTGCTAAGGCCGACTTGGCTAGGCTCGAGTTTTTTGAGAAGAAGGTTCGTCCGGCTTTGGTCAAGCATTGTTACGAATGCCATTCGTCCAAGTCGGAAAAGGTCAAAGGAGGTCTTTTGTTGGATACCAAATTGGGTATTCGCAATGGGGGAGAACTGGGCCCGGCCGTCGTGCCCGGGAATTTGAAGAAAAGCCTTCTTATCGAGGCGATCCATTGGAAAAACGAAGATTTGCTGATGCCCCCAAAGAAGAAACTTCCCGATGACGTTATAAAGGTCTTTGAGCAATGGGTCAAAATAGGGGCACCCGATCCTCGGACGGGACAAACAGTGGTCAAGGATGAGATCGACATTGAGGAGGGAAAGAAATTTTGGGCCTTTCGGCCGCTGGAACATTCGGAACCCGAGTTGCGTGACCGCGAGTGGGCCCGCACGCCAATCGATGGATTTGTCAAAGCGGGCTTGGAGGCGAAGGGTTTGAGTCCGGCTCCGGATGCGGACAAGGCTACCCTGATCCGCAGAGTGTTCTTCGACCTGACCGGATTGCCACCCAGTCCCGACCAACTGGAAGGGTTTCTTGCCAATGACGAGCCGGATGCTTACGAGCAGGCAGTCGATCGCTTGCTTGCGAGTCCCCAGTTCGGAGTGCGCTGGGGAAGGCACTGGCTGGACGTCGCCCGATATGCGGAGAGCAATGGCATGGAAAGAAACGCAGCGTTTCCCTACGCTTGGAGGTTCAGGGATTACGTCGTCGAGTCGTTCAACGAGGATAAGCCTTTTGACCAGTTTATTCGCGAACAGGTGGCGGGGGACTTGCTTCCCGGAGAGCCCACCGATGATCGTCTAGTGGCCACAGGCTTTCTTGCCATGGGTCCGAAGTCTCTCAACAACCGAAACGTGGCGGAGTTCAAGATGGATCTCGTGGACGAGCAGATTGATGTGACTACTCGCGCTTTCATGGGTCTGACGGTCGCTTGCGCCCGTTGCCACGATCATAAATTCGACCCTATTCCAACCGAGGACTACTATTCGATGGCGGGAATCTTCAAGAGTACTCAAGCCCTCTTCGGGGGAGGCGGAAGTGGGGTTCGGCAGACGACCAGGTTAATCGAGCTCCAGAATGGCAGAGGGGAACCTGTCGAGCAGAATACGGATTATGCAAAATTAATCGCTGCAAACCAAGACGAACTTAAATCCCTGAACAAGAAGGTTGCGAGTCTCAAGAAAGAATTGAAAGGGAAGTTCAAGGAGGATCCGATTTACAAGGAGACCCTTTCCAAGATCAAAAAGACACAGAATGAATTGAAGAAAAACCGGGCGAGGTTGACGAAATCAAAAAAGCAGACGGGGCCTTTGGCAATGGGAGTCCGGGAGGGTAAGCCCGAGGACGCCAAGGTTCATATCCGCGGAAACGTAAGTACCCTCGGCAAGGTAATTCCCCGCGGGTTTCCTCAGGTTCTTGATTTTTCCAATGTTCAAATCGATTCCTCTCAGAGTGGACGTCTGCAACTTGCCGAATGGCTTGCAGACCCTGCAAATCCATTGACCCCAAGAGTTTTTGCCAACCGTGTCTGGCATCACCTTTTTGGCCGTGGGATCGTGAGCACGGTGGACAACTTCGGGGAAACCGGAGAAAGACCGAGCAACTTGCCCTTGCTGGATCATCTTGCCACCCGATTCGTGGAGGATGGATGGTCCGTCAAGAAACTTGTTCGGGAAGTCGTTCTATCACGTGCATACCAAATGAGTTCGGCTCATGATCCGGCCAATGCAAAGATTGATCCCGACAATGCGCTTTTCTGGAAAATGAACCAACGGAGGCTGGATGCGGAGAGTATGCGCGATGCCATGCTTGCGGTATCCGGTCGTTTGGTTTTAAGTCCGGCAGAAGGTTCGCCCGTCCAAAAGATGGACGGAAACATCGGGCGCAACCCCAAGCAACTGGAAGAGCTTAGAAAAGCAGAACTCGACAACCGGAGCATTTACCTGCCCGTGGCCAGGCAGGCGATTCCGGATGTCCTTAAGACCTTTGACTTTGCCGAACCGAGTATCATTGTGGGCCGGCGGGACGTGACCACGGTACCCACGCAGGCGCTCTTTTTGCTCAATAGTGATTTTGTGATTGCTCAGGCGAAGGCATTGGCCGAAGGGCTTGCGGAAGTGAGGAAAGAAGATCGAATCGATCGGGCATACAGGCTTCTATTTGCCCGCCTGCCCACCTCGGTAGAAAAGATACGGACCCGATCCTTTCTTGAGGATTGCGTAAAATATGAGGACTCGGAATTGCAGGCATGGACGACCTTGTGCCAGGCTCTTATGGCGAGCGCTGAATTCAGATACCTGAACTAAAAATGAAAATTGAAGAAATAAACTTTTCCAGACGGCATGCCTTGCAGGCCATGAGCACCGGTTTCGGATACCTAGCCTTCTCGGGTCTAAGCACGATGGCTGCTCAGACTTACCGAAACCCCCTTGATCCAAAGAGTCCCCATTTTGCTCCGAGGGCCAAGCGGGTGATTTTTGCCTGTATGCGCGGAGGTCCTTCCCACGTCGACACTTTTGATTACAAGCCGGCTTTGGCCAAAGATGACGGCAAAAAACTGAAGGAGTTCGGCTCCCGAAAACTCTTGCAGTCTCCCTGGAAGTTCAACAAGCACGGACAAAGCGGACTGGAAATTTCCGAACTTTACCCTCAGCTCGCCAAGCATGCGGACAAACTTTGCGTTCTCAACGGGATGTACGCCGACATACCCAACCATCCGCAATGCTTCGTGCAGTTGCATACGGGGAGTTTTCAGTTTGTGCGTCCTAGTCTCGGTTCTTGGGCCTTGTACGGATTGGGAACGGAGAATCAGAACTTACCCGGTTTCGTAACCATCAATCCACCTTCCCGAGTGGGGGGAGCCCAGAACTACGGCAATGCCTTTTTGCCTGCTATTTATCAGGGTTCACGGGTTGGCTCGCTCGGTCAGTCTCTCAAGGATGCGAAGATCGAGAACTTGGGGAACAAGCGACTGAGCGAAATGGAACAACGCAAGCAATTGGACTTTATCCAATCGATGAACCGTGACTTCAAGGCTCGGGAGCAGGAGGATTCTCAAATAGAGGGTGTGATTCAAAGCTACGAGCTTGCCTTCCGCATGCAATCCGCTCTTCCGGAAGTTATGGGGTTGAAGGGAGAAAAACAATCCACCCTTGAGACTTACGGGATAGGAAAGCCCAAGACCGATGGTTTCGGCCGGCAGTGCCTAATGGCCCGCAGGTTGGTGGAAAAGGGCGTCCGCTTCGTGGAGATCACCCATTCGTCCTGGGATCAGCACGGCAGTCTTAGGCAAAAGCTTGGGGACAATTGCATGGCAACAGACCGTCCTCTTGCCGCCCTTCTTTCCGACTTGGAACAACGTAACCTGCTCGAAGATACCCTCGTGATCTGGGGAGGTGAATTCGGACGTACCCCCCATATTAAGAAAGCCGATGGGCGGGATCACAACTCAACCGGTTTCACTTTTTGGATGGCTGGAGGAGGCGTAAAGGGCGGGATGCGCCATGGTGCTACGGACGAGCATGGAATCAAGGCGGTCGAGGACCGTATGCATTTTCATGACTTGCATGCCACCATTCTCCACTTGCTCGGTTTGGATCACGAGAAGTTGACCTATACATATGCGGGCCGGGAGTTTCGCCTGACCGACGTTTATGGCAAAGTGGCCAAGAAGATATTGGCCTGAGATTAGCAAGTCCTTTCCTTTATTCCGTTTGGGAGTCAAAGCAGTCCGCAATGGACAAATTTTTTCATTGGGGAGCAATGTACCTTGCTCTAGGTTACCGCCCTTTCACCACTCAACACTTACTATGAAAAAACTTATCCCCATTCTGTTCTTATGTATTGCTTGCGTGTCTTTCCTTCAAGCCGAGCGTCTGGTCCTCGTTTCGGCATCGTATGGGAAAAACATACTGGCGATCACCGACGCCGCCGGCAAAGTGCTTTGGTCTCACAAAACAGGTGGACCGCAACGCGGTCACACGGGCCATCATGACGTGCACTTGCTTCCCAACGGAAACATACTTTTTCACGATACCTGGACGACGCTCAAGGAGATTACCTTGGACAAGAAGGTGGTGTGGGAATACGACTGCGCCAACAGCAACGGCAACCAGGGCAAGCGGGTTGACGTGCATGCCTTTGCTCGACTGCCGGACGGCAACACCCGCATTGTGGAGAGCAAAGTCGGACGCGTAATCGAAGTGGACAAGAAGGGCAAGTTGGTCCATTCCTTCCCTCTCAAACCGGGCGGGACGACGAGTTCGCGCTGGGCTCGGTCAACGCCAAAGGGAACCTATCTCGTTTGCTCGGAACAACCAGGTGTGGTCACGGAGTATGACGTGAAGAATGGAAAAGTGGTCTGGGATTTTCTCATCAAGACCCGTGTCTACGGGGCCATGCGCCTGAAGAACGGAAATACCCTGATCGCCTCGGGAAGTGGTAACAGCGTGGTCGAAGTTACGCCGGACAAGAAGGTGGTCTGGGAAATCAAGGGCAAGGTTCCGGGAACGGAGGTCAACCTCAAGTGGATGACTTGCCTGCAGGAGCGGGAGAACGGAAATTTCATCGTGGGCAATTGCCATGCCGGCCCCGAAAACCCGCAAATCTTCGAGATCACCCGCGACAAGAAAATCGTTTGGGAATTCAACGAGTTCGAGCTCGTCGGCAACGGCTTGGCCTGCTGGCAAGTTCTCGAGGGCAAGCAGTCCGCCATGGTGCTCAAGAAACTCAAAGCCCTCAAGTCAAGATGACCGGAAAGCTGCTGCCCTTTTTCTTTGCCTTCGTCTGCTTGGGGCATGCCAAGGAAAAGCCGACCAACTTTGTGGTCTTCCTGACCGATGACTTGGGCTGGGGAGACCTCGCTTGTTACGGTCACCCGGTGATTCAAACCCCGCATCTCGACAAGTTCGCCAAGCAGGGCATGCGTTTCACCCAAAGCTATTCCGCCTGCGGGGTATGTTCCCCCTCCCGTTCTTCGATCCTCACAGGCAGGACGCCCTACCGCAACGGCGTCTGGCGCTGGATACCGGGAGGACACCAAGTCCACCTCCGAAGCAGCGAGATCACTTCGGCCGAGCTCCTGAAGGAAAAGGGCTACGAGACCTGCCATGTCGGAAAATGGCACCTCAACGGCAAGTTCAACAGCAAGGACCAACCGCAACCCGACGCACACGGTTTCGACCACTGGATGGCCACCCAGAACAACGCCGCGCCCAACCATCGTAACCCGCGCAACTTCGTACGCAACGGCAAGGAAGTGGGAGAGCTGAAGGGCTATTCCGCACCTTTGGTGGTGGAGGAAGGCATCCGTTGGCTGAAGGAGAAACGCGATCCCAAGAAACCCTTCTTTCTAAACGTCTGGACCCACGAACCCCATCTTCCGATCGAGTCCGACCCCAAGTTCATGAAACTGTACAAGGAGTTCGAGGACGACGGCATCCGCCAGCACCATGGAAACGTCACGCAAATCGATCACGCCTTCGGCAAGCTCATGAAAGCCTTGGACGAGCTGGGGGAAACCGATAACACTTTCGTCATCTTCACTTCCGACAACGGTCCCGAGGGAAATGGCAACAATGGTCGCACACGCGGTTCCACCGGCGGACTTCGCGAGCGCAAGCGTTCCTCTCACGAGGGAGGTATTCGTGTGCCCGGCATCATCCGTTGGCCCGGTCAGGTGCCTGCAGGCACCACCAACCGGACCCCGATCATAGGATCCGACGTTTTCTCCACCATGCTGGCCATCGCAGGGATTCCCCTGCCTGCCGATCGCACCATAGACGGGGTAGACATTCGTCCCGTTTTCGCGGAAAAACAGGTCAAGCGGCCCGTACCGCTTTATTGGCGCAACCACTTGGCGCGAGACAACGTTCACGTCGCCTTGCGTGACGGCGAATGGAAGATCCTAGGCAGCGCCGCCCTTGACCAATTCCAGCTCTATCACATCGAGAAGGACTGGCAGGAAAAGAACGACCTCGCCTCCTCCAACCCGAAGAAGCTGGCTGAATTGAAGGAAAAATTGCTCGCGGTGCACGCCCAAGTGGAGAAGGAAGGCCCAAGCGAATGGTGGATGAACGAAGCGCCTCGTCGCAAGCCTAGGAAACCGAAGAAGTCCGGGCTTCTCCTGGAGGGGAAAGATGAAACCGGCGGAGCCTTCGCCCTCGTCAAAGGTGGCACTGCCTCCAAGCGCGAGGACTCCACGCACCCCCACGCCCTCACGAGCTCAGGCGAGGCCATCGCTCTACGAGAACTACCCGAGCCCGCCACCCGCAAGTTGGTGCTCAGGGCATCCTACAAGTCGCTTGTTTCCGGAAGCACCAAGAACGCGGCCATCGCCTTTGGGGAAAGCCCCAAGAACGACGCCCTGCTCAAGGCAGGCTCGGCCATCGGAATGAACGCTCACGTTCTCTTCCCCGGTTCATGGGAAAACGTTTCAGGGGGTGCCAAGAGTTCCATGCGGGCCAAAAAGGATTCCCGTTTTGACCTCACTTTGTCGGTCGATCTCGCCAAGCGCACCGTCTCCGCCACCATCAACGACCGCACCCTCGCCTTTCCTCTGCCGGCAGACATCAAGCGGATCCGCTACTTCGGGCCTTATGTGAAAGGGACTAGTTCCGCCTTCTCCCCGATTGAGGTAGTGGAAGCCGAATAGCAATCGACTGAGCTCAAATAGGCATGAAGCCTTGGTCGATCCAAGTCAGGAGGCCTTCTTGGGCGAAGTTTTTCTTCGCTTGGCGAGGAGCTTGCGGAAGAAGCGGCGGATCAAAAGCAAGAGACCGAAGAGAATGAGAAGCCAAGGAGAAAGGGCGATGACGAAGAGAATCAATTCCTTGAAAAAGCTCTTCATGGCGGTGATCGAGCCTGACCAGGACTCCCCCATCTCCTCCCCGAAGGAAAGGGCCTGAGGCGGTTGGTAGTCCTCATCCTCCCGGACGAAGAGCTTCACCGTGGTCATGGAAACCCGGTCCTTGAGCTGGCGCATTCTTCCCTCCAGTCGCTCTATGCTTTCCCTGACTCTGGAGAGTTCGCGTTCAACTTCGAGCACTTCTCCGATCTTGCCGCTTACCTGGTCCAAAACCTCGAGGATCCTTTGTTCCAGTCGCTTCTGGTTGGCCAGGCGGGCGTCCAAATCCACGAACTCGTCCGTGACGTCCTGCGAGTTTTCCTGAACCAATTCGGGTACGCCCAAGTCCTTGACGGCGGCAACGAAGGTCTGATAGTGCCTCACCGGTACGCGCAAAACCCATTTGCCCGACCTGCCGTATCCCCGGTTGCCCTGGAAAGTGACAAGCGAATGGTATCCCTCGTACTTTTCCAAAAGGCTCCTAATCTCCTTGTCGAAATCCTCGAAATTAGTCTTTTTCAAGACTAGATGGACATCGGAAGAGTAGATGATCTTTCGTTCCACGGACCGG
>JAYOMW010000129.1:1268-9589 GCA_038121045.1 Opitutia bacterium | reverse complement strand
TACGAAATAGACTCTTTTTTTTCGGATCAAAGTTAGTCCGCTCAAAAACACTCTCCAAAATTCAAGAATCACTTGTTCTTCATCAAATAAAGAGATCATGCTCAGCAAGAGCTATGGAGAATTCCACTCTGTTCTATACGAATTTGGAGTCCATTGGAGGCATTCTCCCAAAACTGAAAACGTCCTTTGGCAAACTTGTTTATCTCTGCGCTGACTACAGCGATCTTGGAGAGGATTTCATAATGAACTCATCACTTGCCGACAAAGTCCTGGTCATTCCGAAGTCCATGGTTGAAAAGGTCCAAAAAATTTGTGGCGAAAAGACCGAAGCATTCCCTCAATTGGTCTCATCGTTCCAACCTCGCAGTGTTCTTTCAGGTAGGGTGCAGCAGTTTCTAAAGGAAATACCTCCACCAAGGATCGTTTACTCAGGAGAAATCGGACGACGAATTGACATGGAACTTTTCTCCAGAACAATGAAAGAGTTGAAGTGTTGTTCTTTCGTTTCGTTTCATTCCGGTTCTTTTGAAAAGGATGAGAACTTCTTCAAACTGCCCTGGTTGGAGAAATTCGAAATTTTTCAAGTCCTCGATAATTCTCAGGTTGGATGCATGCCTTATGATGTTAAGATCTCTCACAACCTCCACTGCGTGCCATTAAAACTTTTTGAATATCTTCAACTCGGTATGCCAGTGGTGAGTACGGCACTGATAAACTTGGATGAATTCGCCCCTCTTGTCAAAATCGCCAATAACTCGGAAGAATTTATCGCACATTTGAAGACAGCCATTTTAGAGAATCCGAACGCCCCTGAACGAAGAAAGCGAATTAAAATTGGACAAAACCATTCCACTAAAAATCAAGCCGAACGAATCAAGTCCATCGTGTGCGAAGTTGCAAAATGACCAACGGAATCATTAGGCTACTTTCAAAAATAAGTAAGAGAATCTATGGGTTCAGGTTCGTGCAAAACCAAATGCTTAAAGATAGTTCCAGTAAAAACGTCGGGGTGAATCATGGGATTAAACTGAGACTTACAACCGGCGACCTTATTTCAAATTACATCTATCATTTCAAGACTTGGGAACCTTGCATAACCGATTACCTAATCCGAAACCTCAATGACCTCAATGAACGCTCATTTGTAGATATTGGGGCAAACATTGGTTATTTTTCCATTTTGGTAGCCAAGAACAATCCGAGTTGCAAAGTCTACAGCTTCGAACCAACCCCTTCCATCTTCAAGCAACTTGAAGAGAATCTTCAGCTGAATGAACTTTCAAACGTTAGTGCAAATCAAGTGGCTCTTTCCAATCATGAAGGAAAAGTAAGGTTATATCCCGGTCATCCAATGAACAGCGGCAGCACGGGCATTTTCAAAAATGAGGGTTCAAGTGAATCCTTTTCAGTGAATTCGAGTATGCTGCATAAGGAAGTGGTGAAGATGTCTCTGCCCCCGAGAATCGTAAAGATCGACACGGAAGGCTCCGAAAGTGAAATTCTCTCACATTTGAGGCAACTCGTCGAAATTCTACCCGCCGACATAGAATTCATCGTTGAGATTAACCCTGAGCTGATAGGGCACGAAAAGGCGAATGCCATCATTCACCGCTTTGAAGATCTAAACTTTAACTCATTCCAAATAAAAAATTCATATGAATTAGAATTTTACCTAACAAAAAGGGATAAAGATCATCAGGTTTCCGAACTTTCGGGTCCGTTGGAAAGTCAAGCCGACGTTTTATTCACCAGAAGATCTTTGGAGGAACTCTGTCATTAAACTCTTTAAGAGGCATAAAATTATTTCCTTTATGCTGAGGTGCAGGCTAATTCGAAGAACCGTTGTGGCCAAGTTCAACGACGGGTGCCAGGCATACGTAGACCTAACTGATCCCGAACCAAGAAACGTTTACATCAAAGAAGAATTCGAAAGACACTTCTTTCCCATTGCTTCATCTTTTTTGAGTGAAAAAGGGGTTTTCTTCGATTTGGGCGCAAACGTAGGATTTTGCACATTTGGTATGCTAACTGAACGACCGCGATCCTCATATCATCTTTTTGAAGCAAATCCGAACTTAGTTTCTCTCCTAAGAAAATCCATTAAACTGAACAACTCTCACAAGATTTTCGTCAAGCAGGGTTGCCTGAGCAATCAAGATGGTCTTAGCTCATTTCACATTGAGGAAAAGCAAAGCGGACAATCACACGTTTCCTACGGCAATCAAAAAGGACAAGCAGTCAAAAACATCGTGCTCGACGATTATTGCAAATCCACGGGGATTGAAAGCGTTGATTTCGCCAAAATCGACTTAGAGGGATACGAACTCTCCTGTTTGAAGGGATGGAGTCATTTTCTTTCCAATGGTCTGGTGAAAGCGATCTACATTGAAGTTATGCCCGAAAACCAACGCCGTTATGGTCTAGAAGCCCATGATTTGCTTCGTTTCATCGAAAGCTTTGGCTACAACCTTTACTTCTGCAAGGATGAAGATTTCGGAGACTCATCGAAGGGTGCTGGATCAGAGGTTAAGCTAAAGCATGGGGCGCATCCATTGCCAGTAGCCCCATTTGTCTCTAAGGATTACCCTCAATCCCTCTCCACCGATGTTCTCGCATGTCTCTCTTAAAGAAACTTGAATTGGCATACCCTAGGAAATTTCTAAAGTTACTTCCGCCTCAGTTGAGGGTCTCCGTTTTCTATCGTTTGTTCTTCAAGAATGCATCCTCGAGAACAAATCTTTTTCGCCGAGCTCCTCTCAGTTTCCTCCCTACTATTAAGATGGATCTTTGCCCTTCGGATCAGTCTCACCAGCAAATCGCGTATACTGGTCTATTTGAATTTCATCTGTCTAAAATCTTCATGAAACTTGCCTATGCAGGAGGGCTTCTAGTCGATGTTGGCGCCAACTACGGATACTACAGCCTGCTTTGGGCAGGGGCATCGAAATCGAACAAGGTACTTTCGTTCGAAGCCGTTAGGGATAATTCCCAAGCCCTGTCTCATAACGTTTCCGCAAACCATTTTGAAAATCAGATCCAAGTGCAAAACAAAGCTCTGGGAAAATCCAGTGGCCAGATGAAATTCAACGCCATGGACAACGAGCAAACGACTTGGGGAGGCCTGACCAACAGCGAAGATTCGGGTTTCGAGGTAGCGGTGCACAGACTCGATGAATTACTTGATAACGAGAAGACTATCGAAGTTCTGAAAATTGACGTCGAAGGAGCCGACACTTGGGTTTTGTACGGCGCTCAAAGGCTTTTGGAAACAAAACGAATCCGAAATATTTTCTTCGAAGAGAACACTGAGCGACAACAGCAATTAGGAATAAAGCCTGATGATGCGAAGGTCTTTTTGAGCGAATTGGGTTATTGCGTAGAAAACTTGAATCAAAACTCAAGCGGCGTTTCTGAATTCCATGCCCGTCCCAAAAATTAGTCGAAGAGCGTTGGCCGAAACCGTCCTTCAGGGCATAACTTTTGCAACCAAACCTCTCATTCGAAAGACTCCTGCCGAGCCCAAATCGATTTTTGTTCTTCGAAACAATGGCTTGGGAGATCTTTTGTGCGCCACTCCCCTTTTCGAAATGCTCAGGGTAAAGTATCCAAATGCCGAAATTATCGCCGGAATAGGGAGTTGGCATGAACAATTGTTAGACCGCAATCCTTACCTAAGTCGTTGCATGGAAGTCAATGCCCCATGGCACAATCAATTCGTCGTTGAGCCCAATATAAGGAGAATCCTCGCTTACCTACTGTTCTCAAAGGAATCCAAAACCCTCTCTTCAATGAAAGTAGACATTGGATTCGATATTGTAGGGAGCTTATGGGGATCCATGCTTCTCCTCAGATGCGGCATACCTCTGCGTATCGGAGTCAAGGGCTATGCCGGAGGCCATTCCGCCAACAGCTTGAACGTAACATACGACTGCAAGACACACGTAAGTCAGGCATGCGTTGAGATGGGAAAACTTCTTGGAATCAAAGATACTCCCTCCCTAACGCCTCAAATCTATTTGTCCGAGAAAGAGCTTCACTCTGCAGAAGTCACCTGGAGAGAGTCAGGTGAACGATGCCGAGTTCTCATTGCTCCCGGGGGAAGCTTTGAGGGAAAAAGATGGGGCGACCAAAGATTTGCTGACTTGACTCAGTTAATTCTAGAGAAAACCAAATTCCGAATATCCATAATAGGAGGAACCGAAGACGAAAAGCGCTTGCCAACAAGCCAGCTGAATGGATTTGAAGAAAGAGTAACCAATCTCTGCGGCAAGCTGAGCTTGAGAGAATCGGCTGCCATGGCTTCGACCGCTGACTTCGTCATCAGCAACAGTTCGGTTGCCATGCATTTTGCAGGAGCATTTTCCAAGCCCAATCTTGTTCTGCTTGGCGCTTGGTATGATAGCGCAACTGAACATTGGCGACAATGGGGTCACCCCAAATCCGTAGTCCTAGGCAAGGAGGCTCAATCCGGAATAAAAGAGGTTCCATCTGCTCAAGAAGCGTTCCTTGTATTTTTAGATCAGTTCGCCAAATACTCAAAGATCCGAAAATGAAGATAATATTCATTTTGGGAAAATATAATCCTAGCAGGTGCGGAATAAGTGATTATGTCGACCTCTTGTCCAAAGAGCTCATTAAATATGGGCATATCGTGGGAATAAGGTCCTTTGATTCTCTTCGGGAATTAAGTCAATTAGCGAGGGATCTCGAGGAGGCGGACTTATACAGCATACAATTCGCGCCTTACGCTTTTTCCAAAAGAGGATTGTCGGGAAAATCATTGTTTAGGTTCGCCCAAGCCATTCGTGAAAAAAAGACACAGGTTAATTTTCACGAAATATGGATAGGTGCCTACCCCCGAGCCAGTTGGAAAGAAAAATTCATAGGCGGTTGGCAAAAGCGAGAGATTCTTAAGTTTCTCAACTTAGCCCAACCTCAAGTAATTCATACTTCCAATCCAGCCACAATAGACCGTTTTAAAAGAGAGGGAATCACGGCTGAATTCTTGTATTTGTTCGGAAACATCCCATTTCATTCCTCAGGTAATCATTCCAATGAAATACTGGATGTAGCCTTTTTTGGAACTATTTATGATCATTTTCCCTACGAACTATTGGGAACACATTTGAAAGACATCTCTGAGACTTATGCCAAAGAGGTGAATTTACGTATTATCGGTCGCCAAAGAGAAAGTGCAGGACTTTCGAAACTAAGGGGGATGGCTGACACTCATAATTTCAAGACCACGATTACCGGTGAACTTCGACCAAATGAAATTTCTCACCAGTTTCAAATTTGTTCGTTGGGAATTTCCACTACCCCGTATGACGTTTTGGGAAAGAGCGGGGCAACTGCCGCAATGCTCGAACACGGTCTTCCCATCCTAGCCTATGATGACGGGGACACCTCCGTTGAAAACCTCTTTGCTCCGAGACCTTTCCAAAAGCAAGTTTTCCTACTAAACGATGAAAAAATATCCGGAGAACTCATTAAAATGATAAAACAACCAGTTAAACCTTTCTTCGATGGAGTTTCTCATGTTGCTGAAAAAATGTTAGAATTCATGAATTGAAACCAAAAAAACAAACCAATCCTTATCAGAACCCATGGCCGAAATGGATGCACCTCGCACTATTTTTTTGGAAACTCTCATGGTTGCTTTTTTGCTCATGGACTCCAAAGTTTTTTAATCCTGTTCGGTTGCTTGTATTGAGGGTTTACGGAGCCACTATCTCGGGAACGCCATTCGTCCATTCGAAGGCCCGTATTCAAATCCCCTGGCATCTGACCATGCACCACCGCGCTTGCCTCGGAGAAAGAGCGAATGCCTACTCGCTTGGAACAATCGTAATTATGGAAGGGGCTACCGTTGCTCAAGAAGCCTATCTCTGTACGGGAACACACGACTTCCAAGATCCCTCGTTTCAATTAATTACAAAAAGGATAACCGTCGAGGACAATGCCTTCGTAGGCGTACGAGCCATGATAATGCCAGGCATCACGATCGGAAAAAATGGAATCGTCGGAGCTCAATCGGTTGTCACCAAAAACGTAAAACCAAATCAAATCGTCGCCGGTAATCCGGCGCGCGAAATCGGTCTGCGCAAATCCGAATAAGCTTACAATTTATCCTTTGTCCACTCTGCCAACATTTGCCCTGCACCCCTAAATCACTTCCACAGGACCTATGAATGGAAAAAAAGTATTAATTTCAGGGGGACTGGGATTCATTGGGTCCAACCTTGCAGCTAGACTGGTTGGAGATGGGGCTCAGGTCACGATAATCGACAGCATGATTCCGGAGTACGGTGGGAACATGCGAAATATTCACGAAATTTCGGACAAGATAACCGTAAATTTTTCCGACGTGCGCGACCCGTTTTCCATAAACCAATTGATTTCCGAGCAAGATTACCTTTTCAATTTGGCTGGTCAGACCAGTCATCTGGACTCCATGGAAGAACCCTTCACGGACCTTGACATCAATGCGAAGGCGCAACTTTCGATTCTTGAGGCTTGCCGCAAACATAACCCGGACATCAGGATCATTTTCGCAAGCACCCGTCAAATTTATGGAAAACCAAGATATCTTCCTGTAGATGAAAAACACCCCTGCCATCCGGTTGACGTAAACGGAATCAACAAAATGGCGGGAGAATGGTATCATATTCTCTACCATGACGTATATGGCATACCCACTAGCGTACTTAGGTTGACAAACACCTATGGCCCAAGAATGCGAATCAAGGACGCCCGTCAGACTTTTCTTGGAATTTGGATCCGTAACCTATTGGAAAAAAAGCCCATTCAAGTATACGGAAACGGACTGCAGAGAAGGGACTACAACTATGTCGACGATGTCGTGGATGCCCTTTTGATTGCCGCCACACGTCCCGAAGCCAGAGGAAAGATATACAACTTGGGAGCGCCCGAACCCTTTTCTCTAGAGGATACAGCCAGGCTGATGTGTAAGCTGAGCGAGGGAGCCTCATACGAAAAGATTCCATTCCCAGAAGAACGCAAGGCGATCGACGTAGGCGACTTCGTCTGCGATTACAAAGCCTTCCAATCGACTTTTGATTGGGATCCCAAAGTTAACTTCCAAGAAGGAATTTCAAAATCCATAGATTACTATCGAAAAAATTTGGATTATTATATTTGAAGCCAGAACCCCTCATGATTCCTTTCAGCGATCCATCCGCTTCGTATCAATCGCATAAAAATGAAATTGATCAAGCGATCACTCGAGTTCTAGAATCGGGTTGGTTCGTCTTGGGACAAGAAGTCGAGGCTTTCGAGGAAGAATTCGCTACCTTTCATGGTACGGACTTCCATTGCGTTGGCGTGGCGAATGGAACGGATGCAATCGCTCTTGCCCTCCGTTGCCTGGGGTTGAAGGATGGGGAAGAGGTTATTACTCCCTCCCATACTGCGGTCGCCACTGTATCCGCGATTGAGCAAGCAGGCTGCAAACCGGTTTTTGCCGACATTGACCCGGTTACCCGATGCATCTGCCCCCAATCCCTAGAATCAAGAATTTCGCCCAAAACAAGAGCCATCGTTCCCGTTCACATATTTGGCCAACCCTGCGACATGACCAAAATCATGGACATCGCCGAAAAGTTTCAGTTGGCCGTTGTCGAGGATTGTTCTCAAGCCCACGCAGCCGAAACGAATGGACAAAAAGTCGGAACTTTTGGAGATTTGGCCACCTTCAGCTGTTACCCGACCAAAAACTTAGGTGCTCTTGGAGACGGGGGGGTTATACTTAGCAGGACGAAACATTGCGCCGAAGAGCTCGGAAGGCTCAGGCAATATGGTTGGGATGACAAGCGAGAAAGCCTTTCTCCGGGTTTCAATTCCCGCCTGGACGAGATCCAAGCAAGCATCCTACGGGTCAAGCTCAAGCACTTGCCCGAAGACAACGAGAAGCGAAGGCGGATCGCCGATCAATACGATCTGGCCTTTCGCGACCTCCCGCTTACCCTGCCTCAACGCAAGGACACGGAAAAACATGCCATGCACCTTTACGTCGTCGAATGCGAAGATCGGGATGGGTTGATGAATTACCTCCGCAAAAAGAAAATTGGAGCGAACTTGCATTATCCCCTCCCGGTTCACCGGCACACGGCTTACGGCGGACGCCTGCGCGGATCAGATGACCTGCCTGCAACGGATGCCCTTTACCGGCGGCACTTGACTCTTCCAATGTTTCCGGAATTGCCCGAAGAATCGGTCGATTGGATTACGAGATGCATTCGGGATTGGTTTACAAAACGCTAAGCAATGTCCTCCGAAGACTCTCCTTTGGTAGTCCAATC
>JAYOMW010000129.1:0-1168 GCA_038121045.1 Opitutia bacterium | reverse complement strand
TCGACCTACGATTGTCGAAGGTATAACGACGGCTTTGGTTTGCTGGGACAAAGACGCAATGGATTGGGATTATCTCGAATGGTTCCTCGGTCAAACCAAGTTTCATCGAATTCCGGAATGGGTTATGCCGACCGCGCAAGCAGGGTTGGCAAGAAGATGCAAGGCCAAGGTCGTCTATCCCGCCCAACTCACCAACTTATATCCCAATGCCATCATAGGAAAAGAGACCTTTGGGGTGCACCTTCTTGGTTCCTACCGGAATGAATGGCGACCCAAGATCAAGGACTACGCAAGAGAAATGCCACCAAAGGAGTCCCCGAAGCAAGCTGCCTTCGAACGATGCCTTCCAAGAGGCGTAATGGCTTACGCCTGCAAACAAGCCAAACGTTGGGTCAATACCAGACTGGACCGATGGTAAAAAGCAAGCGAGCCTTGGATCTTTCCGGAATTCGGATCATGATGCTCGCCCCCTGCCTAGGTAAATTCGGAGGAATTGAAACCTTTTGCCTCACCTTGATCGAAGACCTTGTCAAGAAAGGGGCGTCCGTCAGGCTTTTGCGCAAAAGAGTGTTGGGGTTTTCCAGCGATAATTCCATCGAAAAAACCGAAATGGAGATCATTGAAAAATGGTCATCCGAGCAGCGTTCGAGGTTTTCGAGCGAATACGTGAATCGAGGCGAACCGCAAATCAGCCAAGCAATCAAAGACTGCGACCTTGCTCACCTGCACAACCCTATGGTCGAGGGAGTATGGCTTGCCAAAAAAAACGGAATTCCCTGCGTCATGACGATCTACAATTGGCGAAGAAAAGGGCTTCACCCCCGCTTGCTTGCCTGGCGTTGGGCCGCCCGCAAAGCGGACCGAAGATGGTATATCTCCGATTTCGTCTGGGATACTTGGGAGAGCAAACGCAAGAAGGGAAGCGCCCGTCTTCCCGTGGTATCCAAGATGCCTACGGGCGAGGTTCCCGCAGGTGAAAGAAGGGGCTTTCTTTTTGCAGGAAGATGGGTTCCCAACAAGGGGCTGCGAATCCTTCTTCAGGCGTACCATCGACTCGCCCCGAACCCCGACACTTGGCCTTTGATTTTGATTGGAGACGGACCGCTTCGGCCGGAAGTTGAACGTTTTGTCAAGGAAAGTGGGACAAGAGGGGTTCGGTTACTTGGAT
>JAYOMW010000128.1:0-9759 GCA_038121045.1 Opitutia bacterium | reverse complement strand
AAGGAAAAATCTTGGTACACGCCCAAGTTCGAGATCATCTCGGAGGACGAATCCGCCGATGCCGCCCAAGCGATCAAGCGTCTGGCCGGCCTTGCCTTTCGTCGGGCCGTGACCGATCAGGACCTTGCCCCCTACTTGGCGCTTTTCAAAAAGGAGCGTGAGAAGAAGGAAAGTTTCGAAAGCTCCTTGCGGACGGTCTTCACCGCCTTGTTTTCATCTCCTCACTTCCTTTACCTGCACGAAATGCCGGGACGCCTCGACGATTTGGCCCTCGCGAACCGACTGTCTCTTTTTCTTAATCGGACTTTGCCGGAGAGGGAACTGCTCAGCTTGGCTTTCCAATCCAAACTGACCAAGGATCCCGCTGCTCTGCGCAAGGAAACCGAGCACTTGCTCAAGCACGGGCGGTTCGACCGCTTCCTGACCGATTTCACTGAGTCTTGGCTGGACTTGCGGGACATGGACTTCACCGAGCCCGACAAAAAACTGTTTCCCGAGTTCGATCGGGGATTGCAACGGTTCATGGTGGAGGAAACCGAGGCGTTCCTTCGTGAACTGATCGATTCAAACCTGCCCTCGACCAACGTGGTGAAGTCCGAGTTCGCCATGCTCAACGAACGCCTTGCCGAGCACTACGGGGTGCCCGGGATTCGGGGCGTGGGAATCCGCAAGGTTAAATTGCCCGTCGACTCTCCCCGGGGCGGATTCTTGTCGCAAGGGAGCGTGCTCAAGGTGACCGCCAACGGCACCAACACCTCCCCTGTGATGCGGGGTGTATGGGTGATGGAACGAATTCTCGGAAAGACGCCCACTCCGCCCCCACCCAACATACCCGGGGTGGAACCGGATATTCGCGGAGCCGAGTCCCTGCGCGACCTTTTGGTTAAGCATCGTTCCATGGAGAGCTGCCAAGGGTGTCATGCCAAATTCGACCCTCTTGGTTTTGCCTTGGAATCCTTCAACCCCATCGGCGGATACCGAGAGCATTACCGTTCTCTGGGCAATCACGAACACCCGAAGGTCAATCTTATGGTCAAAGGTCGAGGGGTGCAATATCGGCAAGGTCCGAAAGTGGATGCCTCGGGAACTTTCGACGGGGACGTGAAATTCGCCGGATTCACCGAGTTTCAAAACCATTTGGCCCGGCAACCCGAAATTTTGACCCGAACTCTTGCCAAAAAGCTACTGACTTTCGCCACCGGTCGGGAACTCGGCTTTTCCGACCGTGCCGAGTTGGAGCGGATCGTCCAGGAGTCCGCCCGCACCGGCTACCGAGTGCGGGACTTGATTCACCTCGCGATCTCCTCTAAAATTTTTCAAAGCAAATAAATCAACTCATTTAAGCATGACTTACCTAGCCACGAAGAACGCCTTGAATAGACGGAGTTTTCTCAAAGGGAGCGGTGTTGCGGTTGCTCTCCCGCTTCTTCACGCCATGACTCCCGCTTTCACCCGAGCGGCGCCTTCCTTGTCATCACCCAAACGTTTCGTCGCGATGAACGCCAGCCTGGGTTTTCATGCCCCCTTTCTCTTCCCCGAGAAGGCCGGTCCGATCGAGGCCACGACCCCATACCTGAAAGAGCTCAAGGAACATGTGAAGGATCTGACCCTTTTTTCCGGGCTTTCTCATCCCAGTCAAAACGGAAACAACGGGCATGCCTCGGAAATGACTTGGCTGACTTCGGCGCAGCGACCGGGCTTGGCCGGGTTCAAGAACACCCTTTCCTTGGACCAATTGATGGCTCGACAAATCGGGGCCGCCACCCGTTTCCCTTCTCTGACCTTGGGGACCAGGAACCAGTCGCTCTCCTGGACGGCCAACGGAGTGGCTCTGCCCGCCATCACTTCTCCATCCAAGCTTTTTCAACAATTGTTCGCCCAAGGAACCGAGCAGGAAATCAAGGAACAGGTCAAGCTGTTGGACACAGGCAAGAGCGTTTTGGACGTGATTCTGGGAGATGCCAAAGCCTTGTCGAGAAGCCTCGGTCCGCGGGACTGCGAGAAACTCGATGAATACTTGAGCTCCGTCCGCGACCTCGAGGTTCGGCTTGAGCAAAACAAGGAATGGGCTCGCAAACCCAAGCCCGAGGTGGATTACCCTGCCCCCAAAGACGTGACGGACAAAGTCGACATTCTGGCCAAGCAACGTCTCATGTACGACATGATCGCACTCGCTCTGCAGACTGACTCCACCCGTGCCATCACTTTCTCTCTTGGAGCCATGAACGCCGTGCCGAGCAATATTCCGGGTGTGAAGACCGATTGGCACAACCTCTCCCATCACGGGAAGGACGAGGGAAAGATAGGCGAACTTGAGATCATCGAAAAAGCCGAGTTCAAGCTTTTCGGCGAATTTCTGACCAAGCTCAAGGCAAAGAAGGAAAAC
Source organism: Opitutia bacterium (assembly GCA_038121045.1). Taxonomy (GTDB): domain Bacteria; phylum Verrucomicrobiota; class Verrucomicrobiia; order Opitutales; family Seribacteraceae; genus Seribacter. The sequence continues at coordinate 7,373 of JAYOMW010000128.1, read as the reverse complement.
GGAAAGCACCTGCTTGATCACACTGCCATCCTCTTCGGATCGAATTTGGGCAACGCATCCTCCCACAATACCTCGAATCTGCCGATTATCGTCGCCGGCGGCGGCTATAAACACGGTTCCTACGTGGCCCATGATGCGGACGACAACACCCCCCTCTGTAACCTCTTCGTCCCCCTTGCCCGACGCATGGGCGTGGATACCGAGAAATTCGGCAGCAGCACCAAGTCCACCATCCGCGGATTGGAGAGCTGAAGGAAGCAAAGCCATGGTAAAGGCAACCTCTTGGATCCTGCTTCTTGTTCTGTCTATCTCCGCAGTAGGTCAGAATCCCAAGTTTGCTCCTATCCGAACCGATATTCCGATGGGCGGAAACCTCTCGCCCAAAGAGGAGGAGCCCGTCTTCGCGATCTGCTCGAAGCAGGGTATGCGCGTGCTCGTTTCGAGGGACGACGGAAAGAACTGGAAGCAGACCTTCCTCGCCACCGAATCCAGAGAAGACGGTGGCTGGCATGGTAACTATGCTGTCTATGGCATGGCTTGCACCGAGGGTGTGATCGGCGTTTTCTCCGGTTGGGGAACGCCGGGAATTTACATTGGCTCCGACGATGGCGTGAATTGGTCACACCTAAACAAGGATTCCGCGAAACTCGGAAGCGTCTGGGGAGCGGCCGGCGGCAAAGGGGTCATGCTGACGGGAGCCGACCAATGGCGGGGCATTACCAGTTCAAGCGATACCCACGCGAATTGGCGAAAGCATTCCCTCAAGGATCTCCTCGACGGCGGCAAGACGCACCATATCATCTGCGGCTTTGGCGACTTCAAAGGTGGTCGATTCCTTGCCATCGGCGACAACCGTCATGTTTTCTACAGCGACGATCTTTGTCAGAGCTGGAAGCACAGCCGGATTCCCGAAGGCGTGGGTGACCGAGGGCAAGAAACCATTGCCTTCGGAAACAATGTCTTTGTCTGCAGCTTCAAGGAGAAGGTCGCCCGCTCGCTGGACGGTGGCATGACCTGGACGCTTCACGACCACGGGGTGAAAAGAGCTTCTTGGCGAGGGCTCAGTTTCGTGAACGGCGAGTTTTGGCTGACTGGTTCGAATGGTGGGGGACGGCGAAGCATGGACGGGGCGATTTGGCAAGATCTGCCTGAGCAGACCCCAGCCGGTCGGTTTGCTCAATCCCCGAATGGAACCATCGTCAACGTCGCCCGAGGTCGTTATGACGTCAAACGCAGCACCGATGGGAAGAGCTGGGAAACCGTCTTTACGGCGCCAGCGTCAGCTGCATCCAAAAAAGACGTTGCTTGGGATACCGCTTTTGCGGTCTATGGCAAAGTGAAGAAGCTTGGAAAGTGAGACCGCTCCATCCGCTTGTCTTCAAATGCAATCGGTAAGCGATTACCGAATCGGGTTCATCGGATTGGGAAACATGGGCAAGCCCATGGCCGGTCACTTGAGGAGAGCGGGCGCCCGGCTAACCCTCTTTAATCGAAGTAAGCAAGTTCTGGCAGAACTTGCCGGCGAAGGGGCGGAGGTTGCCACCTGTCCACGCGAGGTAGCGGAACGGGTGGGGGACGGGCTAGTCTTCCTTAGCCTGCCCAATGCGGGTTCCGTTTCCGAGGTAGTGGAGGGAGAGGACGGACTTTTTGCGGGGTTGGCCGCAGGTTCAAGGATTGTCGACATGGGGAGCACGGCGGTCGAGCCCACGAGGACATGGCATAAGAGGGCGTTGGGGATGGACTCCGATTGGATAGACGCCCCCGTTTCCGGCGGACAAAAGGGGGCCCGCGAGGCCAACCTGACCATTATGGCGGGGGGCCTGGAGGAAAGCGTGGAGGCTATCCGTCCCGTCCTTGAGATTCTAGGGACGACCCTTACCTACATGGGCCCGAGCGGGGCGGGGCAATGCGCCAAGCTCGCCAACCAGATTATTGTTGCTTCGACCATCGCCTCCTTGAGCGAAGCCTTTCTTTTGTGTCGGGAAAACGGGGTTGACCTGAAAGCGGCTCGGAGCGCTCTGCTCGGGGGGTTTGCCCAAAGCAAGATTCTTGACCAGCATGGACTCAGGATGATCGAGGAAGACTTCGAACCCGGTGGCACGGCCATCAACCAACTGAAGGATTTGGTCGAAGCCTCCAAGGTTGCTTCGGCTGACAGCTTGAACCTACCGATGCTGGAGACCAACAAGAAACTTTGGGAAAGGATGCTGGAGGACGGGCTCGGCGAACTGGACCACAGCGGTCTGTACAAGTGGTACCGGCAGACCTTGGAAAAAGAACGGGGGAGCGAATGAAGGTCATCGTTACCGGAGCCGGCGGGTTTATCGGAACTCAACTGGTTCGCAAACTCTGCCAACGGGGTACTTTAGCCCTTCGGCCCTCGGGAGAGGTCGGGATCAGTTCGATCGTGGCTGCGGACCTCAGCATTCCCGAGAAGAGCCGCCAAGGTTTGCCGGATTGGGTTTCCTTTGTCGAGGCGGATTTGTCGACCGACGAGGCGGTGGACTCGATCATTCCAAAGAATGAAGATTTTTTGCTCTTTCACCTAGCGGCCATCGTGAGTGGAGACGGGGAGCGCGATTTTGACCTTTGCATACGGGTCAACCTCGAGGGAACGGCCAAGTTGCTCGAGGCCTGTCGTCACTCGCGCGGACAGGCCCGTGTCGTCTTCGCGAGCAGCCTGGCCGTCTTCGGTGGTGAGTCTTGCCCGCCTGTAGTCGGGGACGACACCAAGCCCTTGCCCCAGACCACCTACGGGATGACCAAGCTGGCGGGCGAGCTGATGATCAACGATTACTCCCGCAAGGACTTTCTGGACGGGCGGGCCGTTCGCCTTCCCACCATCTTCATCCGACCGGGCAAGCCCAATGCCGCTCTTTCGAGCTTTGCCAGCGGGTTGTTTCGCGAACCCTTGAGCGGGTTCGATTTCGAGTTGCCGGTGAGCCGGGAGCAAGGGGTTCCGCTCTTGGGCTATCGCAAGGTGGTGGAAGCCTTTGTCCTGGCCATGGAGTGCGATGGCGAAGCCTTGGGAGACGACCGGAGTCTGACCCTGCCAAGCCGGCAATATCTCGTGCGGGACATGATCTCGTCTCTCGAAAGGGTTGCGAAAGAAAAGGGGATCACGCTAGGCAAGATCATCGACCAACCCGACGCCCTTGTGATCAAGGTCGTGGAAGGCTGGCCCATCGGAACCGAATCAAAGAGGGCGGAAGCCCTCGGCATGAGCGCCGATTCAAGTGTGGAAGAGGTGATCAAGGCATACCTGGAGGATTTCCACGAGTTCCCCGGTCAGGCCTGAGTGCCCGCCCGCCTATTTTTTTCCGATGCAGTAGAGGAACTCTTGCCGCTCGGATCCCGTGCGGTGAGCCGTCCGCTGGAAGAGTCGTTTTCCGCACAGTACGGGGGAGGCAAAGATCTCGTCTCCCAGCTTGTTCTTGGCCAGCAGCTTGAATCCCTTCGATGAAGCCTCTGCCACAAAACAGTCACCGGCCTCGTTGGCGGCATAAAGCTTTCCGTCCGCAAGGGCAAGAGAGGCGCTGAAGGTGCCACCGAGGCGTCCCTTCCACTTTTCCTCTCCCGTGTCGGCCTTCCAGCAATAAAGGACACCGGCGTCGGCGATGGCGTAGAGGTGCCCCTGATGGACGATCATCGAAGGGACGTAGACGCGTACTTGGTTTCTCCAGACGACCTTTCCCGAGCCGTCCGCCCGGATAGCCGAGACGTGGTTCTTGGGGTAACCGCCCGAGGAGTAGACATGGATGCCGTCCGTTACGGTGGTGGTTACGCATTCGGTGGTCGCTCCTTTGATCTCCCAAAGTTTCTTACCGGAGACGGGGTTGTAGGAGGAGACTAGGTCGCAACCGGTCATGATGAGCTGCTGGCGTCCGTCCAACTCGTAGATTACGGGTGATGCATAATTAGGTTTTTTCGGCCGGCCGACTTTCCAAATGATCTTCCCATTTCTGCGGTCCAGGCAGGCGATGGCCCCGCTTTTCTTGTTGTCGGCGGCTACCAAGAGGAGATTCTCGCCGTGGAGGGCAGGGGAGGAGGCATAGGCCTGGTGAACGACGTAGTCGGTGATTCTGGTTTGCCAAAGAATCTTTCCTTCCATGGAAAGGGCAGTGGTATGTGCGGCTCCCGCGTTGAGGAAATTGACGTAGAGGCGTTTCCCGTCGCAGGCCGGCGAGCCGGAGGCGTGGGTCCCTTTTTTGTTCAGCTTCATGAACCCGTCCTGATGAATTTGGGCGGCCCACAGGAGCTTGCCCGTTGAGCGGTCGAGGCAAAGAACGCTCTGGGTCTTCTTTTGTTCGTCTGCGGTGGGCAGAATTACCTGGTTTCCGACCACGATGGGTGAGCCATGCCCGCGCCCTGGAATTTCGGTTTTCCAGATGACGTTTTTCGAATCACCCCAATCGAGAGGGAGGTCTTGTCCCGGCGTGGCCAAGCCATTTTGAGAAGGCCCTCTCCACTGTGGCCAGTCTTCGGTTGAGGTTGTTTCCTTCCCTGCAACGAGCGCGAGTGCGGCCAAATGAGACGAAAGGAAAAAGATGCACCTTAATTTATTTTTCATGATATGGTTCTTAGGGTTTCAAATTATCTTTCCTGACTTAAGGCGTTACCGTTCATGCGGAAGACCAAGTCGGCCAGATTATCGACTTCGCGTTTGTTGTGAGTGATATGGAGTACGGTTACCCCGGTTCCTTTGACCGTTTGAAGGAGCAACTCGAAGATTTCATCGTAAGTCTCGTCGTCCAATGCACTGAGGGGTTCGTCCAAACAAAGGAATTTCGGACGAATGGACAGTGCCCTGCCCAGGGCGACCCGTTGGCATTCGCCGCCGCTTAATGCATCGGGCATCCGGTCCAGCAGGTGTGAAATGCCCAAACGGTCGGCCAATTCCTCGACTCGTCTGGAGATTTGGGATGGTTCGGTTTTGCGAAGGATAAGGGAAAAAGCCAGTTGTTTGGCAACGCTCAAATGGGGAAAAAGGGCTCCGTCCTGGGGGACGTATCCCACTTCGCGCTCACCGGGTTTGCAAGAAGTGACGTCTTGGCCGCCAAGGAGGATCCGGCCTTCGTTTATTGGGCAGAGTCCGCAAACGGCCTCGAGGAGCGTTGTTTTTCCGCATCCGCTTTTGCCTACGAGTACGCCGTACTTGCCCACGGGGATTTCGAAATTGAGGTCACGAAGGGAGAACTCTCCCTGCTTCAAGCCAAGTTTTTCGACTGCGATCATGCTTGCAGTTGTTTCATTCCCATGAGGCGAGAGGTTGCAAGAACCCCTGCCGCAGCGACGATCATGATGAGGGATACGGCCAAAGCCCCCTTGAGGTTGCCCGCTTGAATTTCCAAGTACACGGAAGTGGGGAGAACTTCCGTGTGCATTCTCGTGGAACCTGCGAACACGAGGATCGGACCGAATTCTCCGAGAGCGCGAGCCCAAGCCAAGGTGCCGGCGGCTAGGATTCCTTGCTTGGCCTGTGGCATGACGACCAACCTGAAGGCTTTGGCCCGATTGCACCCCAAGGTCAGAGCGACCTTTTCGTAGCGTTGCGGAATTTGGTCAAAGGATATTCTCATGGCCCTCGTGGCAAAAGCGCAGGCTACCATGAATTGAGCAAGGATGACGGCGGGAATTTCGAAGACCACCCATTGGCTTGTCCAGGAAAAGGGGGCGAAATTGAAGAGAGCCAAGAGGGAGATCCCAATGACCAAAGGGGGGAGAACGATCGGGATGTCCAAAACGATTTCGAGGAATCGTTTGCCTGGAAAATCAAAGCGCGACGTGAGATAGCCCAAAGGGACGGCTACCCAAAGGGAAAGAATCGTCGAGAGCGTGCAGGAAAGCAGGCTGAGTACGATGGAGTAATGAATTTCCGGGCTTCTCAAGGCACCGAGCATCGATTCCTTGTCCAGGTAAGCCAGATCGGCTACGATCATGGCTAAAATGATGATGGCGTAGGAACCACCGAGGATTCCCAAGCCAATGAGAAAAGGAGTGTCCGAACCCAATCGAAATTCAGGTTCATCTTGTCCTTTGAGTGATTCGGTCATGGAGGGCAAACTCCTGCTCTATTTTACGGAAGTATCGTAGCGGCTCGGGTTGCTGGCTTCTGAAAAATAATATTTTAAAAAGAAAGACCGCCCTTTTTGCGGGGACGCCAGGTAATGGGCGAAGAGGAGGGCCTTCTTCGGTTTGTTCGAGGTGGAGATTAAGTTGACGCTGATTGCTGATCGAACCTTTTCCAATTCGTGAAGTTCGTGAATTTTCAACCCGAACTGCCTGGCCGTGGTATCCCAAACGAATCCCGCCCGAACCGCATCGGAGGCGGAAATGGCTGCGGCTGCGTCCGTCACGCGAGGGAAGGCGGCTTTCTTGGCCGAATCAAACGCTTCCCATTTCCCAAGTTTCTCTAGTGCTTCTTTGGTTTTTAAGCCTGCTCCTGCGGCAATGTTGCAAAGTGAGAAAGGCTCCTCGAGAGCAAGGAACTCGTCTAGGGTTGAAAAGGAGAGATTTGCTTTCGGTGAAGAGGCCATCACCAAACGGAAAGAAGCGACGGGAATCGATTCGGTAGTAAGCATCTTGTCCTTTGCTCTCCGGGCAAAGGAAGAGTCCGCCGGTATGTACAGATCGGCCCGGCTCTTGTTGCTGTCCTTCTCCAATTGCAACTTACCTTCCAAAGCTCCGCTTGAATCGTAGTTCAAAGCGATGCGGAAACCGAATTCCTTTTCGAACGCAGTGGCTGCTTCCTCTACGGGTAACCGGATTCCTGCCGCGCAATATACGGTCAAGTCCTCGGGAGAAGTCTCGTTAACAGGGAATTGCTTCCAAAGGAAAAGGAGGATGACAAGGGCGAAGATAGAAACAATCGACCATGTGACGCCGTTGTTGAGAGGTGTTTTCCAACGTATGTTTTTTTCCGGGTCAAAAGGCTTCATAAACCCTGAATCTAAGGAGTCGATGCCACGTTCATCAATAGGAAAAGATATCTTGTCCGCGAGGCAAAGCAGGCACTCCGGCAAGGGGTGCCCTGACATGACCTGATATAGACCAAAGAAACCTTTTTACTTTAGATCGACCGGGGCGAAGGCAACGATGGTGAGTCCCCGTTTGGGGTAGACCACGAGTTTACCGCCTTTTTCGATGACTGGCGGTAGGGCCAGCTAACCGCATTGTTTCCGAATTCATGGCCTATGATCGTGCCGCGGATGGAGTCGTCGTGGAGGGTTTTGTTATGACCTATGCGGAAGGCGTGGCGGACGTAAACTCGGCGAAAGAGAAGCGAGTCGACAACCCGTGAAGCATAGTCACCTCATCTGACGCAAGTCTTTTGGGCAAAACAAACTCCGCAAGAAAGGTGGACTAGGCCTCTT
>JAYOMW010000127.1:8407-9798 GCA_038121045.1 Opitutia bacterium | reverse complement strand
GCAACCTTGCGGTCATCGAAAGGAATGGCGGTGTACTGAACTTCCTGAAACGTCTCGTGTCCTTTTCCCGCTATCAAAACTGTGTCTTTTTCCCGGGCGGCATCCAAGGCTAAACTGATTGCCCTGCGCCTGTCTTCGACAAAAGAAACTTTTGCCCCTTTGGCCAACCCTTTGCGCATGTCCCTAAATATATTGCCTTGGGGCTCTGTACGCGGGTTGTCCGCGGTTGCCCATATCCTGTCTGCCCCGGCGCAAGCGACCCGAGTCATCTCAAGGCGTTTGCCCTTGTCCCTGTCACCACCACATCCGAACACCAGATGCAAATTTCCTTCCGTACATTCCTTGAGCATTCCGAGAGCATTGCGCAAGGCATCCGGCGTATGGGCATAATCAACAACCACTTTGTAATTCTGACCACGTTCAACGGACTCCATTCGTCCGTCCACTCCTTCAAAAGCTCCTACTTTTCTGACCGCATCACTTACGGAATGACCAAGGGCATGCAAAATGGCGAATGATGCGAGCATGTTCATTACGTTGTATCTGCCGATCAATGGACTAGTTACCATCATCGTGCCGAATGGTCCTTCCATGATGAATTCCGACCCGTTGGATTGAAGCTCAAGGTTTCTCGCCCGAAAAACGTTATGATCGCCTTCCCCGAATGACAAGACGCGTACCTGCGGAGGAAGTTCTTCCATTAATCTTTTGCCATAAGGACAGTCCCCATTAATCACCGCGATTTTGGGTAAACTTCCATTTTCACCATTAAAGATCTTTCTTTTTTCACGGAAATAACTTTCCATGTTTTCATGGTAATCCAAGTGATCCCGCGTAAGGTTTAGGAAAGCAGCGACCTCAAGTTCGAGCGAAGCCACTCTCGACTGATGGATGCCATGAGAACTTACTTCCATCACCGCTTCCGAACAACCCGCCACGAGCATGCTTCTCAACAACGCGTATAAATCCGCGGACTCGGGGGTCGTCTTGAAAGACGGCATTTCCCTGTCACCGAGATGATATCGAACCGTACCGATCAACCCAACGGGCCGACCTGGTCTTTCCATCAAGTGACGCACTAAAGTGCTAACCGTGGTTTTTCCGTTTGTACCCGTCACGCCAACTACACGTATCGAGGAATCAGGAGATCCATGATAACGCTTTGCGAAATGAGCTAGTGCCAACCTGGAGTCATTTACCTTTACACCCGTAACACCAGCAGGCAATTCAAGGTCCTCGGATTCACTTATGATTACTTTCGCCCCACGGTCGAGAGCCTCTTGCAAATATTCGTTTCCATTTGTTCGAAGACCAGGCAGTGCGAAGAACGCGGAATTGGGTGTCACCCTCCGGCTATCCGTAATCAACCCACTCACCTGAGCTTGAGCGTC
>JAYOMW010000127.1:6762-8307 GCA_038121045.1 Opitutia bacterium | reverse complement strand
TCTATTCGAGCCTGTTTTGCAGTTCCTTCCACTGAAACTACGCTCACCAACATCTCGGTCACTGATTGAGTCACTGATGAACTCACAACTCTTCGGACTGGTTTGGGATTGAAGGATACGACGGTCTTTCCATCTTTATCGAAAATTCTGTGAATGAATTGGGGTTTCATCAGAATACCCCCGTTTGCAACAGCACCCATCGACGAATGCACCTGCATGGCCGTAGAACTGACTGCATGCCCCATCGGCAACCGCGTGATCGTCAAACCATCCCACCTCTTTGGGTGATGCAACACCCCGGCGCTTTCGCCTCCTATTCCAAAATCAGTTTTTTGTCCGAATCCAAAAGACCGGCAATAATCGTACAATCTTTGCGGTCCTAGCATTATCCCCAATTGAGCGGCTCCTCGATTGCTTGATTTTTGCATTACTTTACTCACCGAGATTTCACCCAACGGATGATGGTCGCCAGGCAATCTTATGCGCTTTGATCCTCTTTGCACCGTTGCGATGGAGCAATCAATCAGATCCTCGGCCCCGACCAAGCCTTCGTTCATGGCTGCGCAAACGGCAACGATTTTAAAGGTAGAACCCGGCTCGTAAACGTCGGCCAAGGCTCGGTTTCTTTGCTGACTGTGATCTGCTTTGCCGAATTTGTTCGGATCGAAGTCCGGGGCATTGCCCATTCCCAAGACATAGCCGGTTTTGGGATCACTCACAATTATGCTTGCGCTTATCGGATTGTACTCTTCGACAATCGATTGAAGCTCGCTTTCAACCATGTCCTGAATCATCCGGTCTATGCTTAACTCAACGTTCAACCCGTCCCGAGCAGCCAACTCGAACGATCTGTGCTGAGGCATCTCACGCCTTTCACCGTCTTTTTCGCTTTCCCGCCAACCGTCCTGCCCCTTCAAATAATAATCGGCATGACTTTCGGCTCCCATCGCAGCAATGCCTTCCTTGTTTACGAAACCAAGGAGGTGAGAGGCTAAATTCCTGTTCGGATACAAACGCGAATGCTTGAAGTTTCCATAAACTCCCTTGATCTCGAGTTTTTGGATTTCCCGATACACGTCTTCCTCCACTTCATCTTTGAGCTTTACCCATCTAACCTTTTTGAATTCCCGTCCGTCCGAACCGCTTTGCCTGATGAGCTTTTTGGCGGCCTGTTGAATCTCCGTAGGATTCACATCAAGAAGAAGTGCCAATTGATCAAACTTAAGCCAGTCTTCTTCATCCACGGAATGAGGATCAATCCCTATTTCGACGACCGATCTCGTTGTGGCAAGAAGGTTTCCCTTGGAGTCAACGATATCACCTCTACGGGCTTTGATTTCGATAAAATTTTTACGGGCTTGATTGGCAAGCTTGGTATAATTGTCTGCCTTGTAAACCTGAAGGTAAACAAGCCTTCCTCCCAAGGAACAAAAAGCAAAAAAGACGGCAAAGAAGGTGAGGTAAAAACGAAAAGGGGAAATGAACAGACTTTTCATTCTACCGGGTTCCGGCAAACTCCCCTTGAGAGCGCAAGCGATTATTCGC
>JAYOMW010000127.1:0-6662 GCA_038121045.1 Opitutia bacterium | reverse complement strand
AAACCGGCTTTTGCTATGCTTTTTGGCCATTACAACTTGGGCTGTCTTACCTTGCGCATAACCCGCAAACGCGAGGACCGGCTCTTGGGGTTGCGTTCCACTTCGGCTTTGGTCGGGAAAATAGCCTTGGTCTGAAAAAGCTCGGCATAGGCCACACGTTCCTGTTGATACCCGGAGTCAGCTCGGTGCTCGGGCCTTCCCGCCATTTTTCTCATGAAGCGCTTGACGATCCGGTCCTCCAGAGAATGAAACGATATGACGGCCATGGATCCACCAACCTTAAGCGCCCTGAATGCTTTTGGCAAAGTCATGGCAAGCGATTCCAATTCGCCATTGATGGCTATCCTTATGCCCTGAAAGGTTTTGGTCGCCGGGTGAATTCGTTGCCTTGACTTGCTTCCTCCGACTGCCCTTGAAACGACTTCCGCCGCACTCATGGTGCGGGTCAACTCCCCCGATCCGCGAGCCTCGATGATCGCATTGACAACTCGGTTCCACCTACGCTCCTCCCCATACTCACGCACCGCCCGAACGAGGCTTTCCCTGGAAGCAGTCTCAAGGAAATCGGCAGCGCTTTGCCCGACTCGTGGATCCAACCGCATATCAATCGGAGCATCCAAACGAAAGGAAAAACCCTTGTTTGGCTCCATCAACTGAAAGGAGGAAATGCCCAAATCCATCAACACTCCGTCAAATTCGTCCGGGGAGGAAACCTTGTCCATTTCCCGAAAACTCAAGTCATTGAATTGGAAACGATCCCCAAATTCCCTCGAAACTTCCTCCGCCCGAACTCCCGCATCCGGGTCACAATCAAAGGCGATCAACGTGTTCGCTTCATTGGCCTCGAGAATCGCCCGACTGTGCCCTCCTCCGCCAAAAGTCAGGTCGGCAAAACTGCCGCCTTTACCGGGATTAAGACAATCCATGCACTCATCAAGCAAAACTGGCACATGCCCTACCATGGAAGGCAAACAAACGAACTCAACAGACCCACAATACATTTTCACCCCTTGTCACCCGTGATCCAACCCCAATCGAAACGAGAGAGAGAGGGGCTTTCATAGAACGCAATCCCCTTCGCTGAACGACCACCCTAAAAGTCGCCCAATTCATGCGCTTACGAATCATAGCCCCAACTCCCTCATCGCATCAAAAATATTTATCGGCTCACTTGACTTCTTTCGCTTCTCGTAACGAGCCTCCGACCAAATCGAAAAATCCGTAAAATTCCCCGCCAAGACTGCCTTCCCCTTGATTCCGGCGTGACGCAATAGGTCTTGACTCAAGTTTATCCTTCCTTGCTTGTCGCACCCGAACGAATCGGCGCGGGAAAAAAGCTCCATGGACAAAGCCCTGCGACGGACGTCACTCAATTTCGCGTCCCCCATGTTTTCTTCCAAGCGGGCCACCATCTTGGGAGGATAAACCGTTATGTAGCCATCTTGATTTGGAAGGGCCAAGTAGGTGTTGTCGCCCCCGGGGATACGCCACTTCGAGGGAATGGTCAACCGTCCCTTGGTGTCCAAGGAATGAGTGAACTCCCCCACGAAATAGGTTATTGCGCGCTCCACCATAACGAAATGACATCTTAACCATTAATATGCACTATGCCCCACTTTGTGACACTTCAACCCACTACGGTCAAGGCTTTTTTTATTTTTTTATTTGCCTGGATCGGAGTGGTCCTGGACAGCAATCGGGAATTGCCCTTGCAGGAGATATAGGTTGAGCTTCGAAAAGATGAAGAAAGCGGGAAGAAAGCGAGCGGATGAATTGGTCGTAGCCCTGGGTTTGTGCGAAAGCAGAACGCAAGCCCAAGCCTGCATTCTGGCCGGGAAGGTCAGAATGGGAACCCAAAGAATCGACAAAGCAAGCAGGCTTCTTCCCGCAGACTCGATTCTTTCCCTTGAGCAAACCCAGCCATACGTCGGGAGAGGCGGGCTCAAAATGCAAAATTTTCTCAGGGAGGCCAAAATCGAAGTCAAGGGTCTCGACGTACTTGACCTCGGGGCTTCAACGGGTGGGTTTACTGATTGCCTTCTTCAGGAAGGAGCGATTTCGGCCACTTGCGTCGACGTGGGGCACGGACAACTTCACTACAAGCTCCGTACCGACTCCCGGGTCACCAACCTAGAGAAAACAAACCTGCGTCACTTGACCGCAAAATCGCTCCCCCAATCTTTTTTCGAACTGGTCGTGATGGACCTTTCGTTTATCTCCCTGCGCAAAGTATTGCCTCAGGCATGGTCTTTCGTCCATGAGGAAGGAAGGCTGGTCGCATTGGTCAAACCGCAATTCGAATGCGCCAGAAAGGAAGCGGATCAAGGCCGCGGGGTAATCAGTGATCCCCTAATCCAGCAAAGAACGCTTCAGGAGATCAAGGATTTTGCGCGAAGAGAGCTAACGGGTTCGAAACTTTTCGCCGAAACGGAATCAAGCCCACGCGGAGCGGATGGGAACTTGGAGTTTTTCCTCGGTTGGGTCAGGAAGACCGGTTCAAGGCAAACTTAGTCGTTTTTGGCAGATTCTTCTGATATGAGATCTCTCAAAAGGAGGTCCCTGCCCTTTTCGGCCCGGGCAAACTGAAGGTCTTCGACCCGTTCCTCGATTTCCGATGCCTCAAGCTTTCCTTGCTTGAGGAAGTAAACGGACTTAAGGGCGACGAACACCGCGGTATCTTCGGTTCTTTCGAGTTCCGACCATTTGCCGTCCGGTTCCAATCCCTGACAGGATTCGACAAGCTTCTGCCCCAAGGCGCTCTGCTTGTTCAACTCCCCTTGACGGGAACGGATGGCATCAATCTCTCCGTCAATGACTTCTTTTCGGGCCAATTGGTTTGCGGTCGCGTTCGAATCGCGTTGCGCCGAAGAAATCAGTTCCCTCTCTTCTTCCAACTTTTGGAGCTGCGAATCGATTCGTCCAGTAAGGCTATCGTAATAGCCACGCAACAAACGGGAATCCTTTCCTTCGACTTTGACCTTGATCCCGATGTCCGGGACGGAACCATTGGAGTCGCCTTGCAGCGCGGCCAAGGTCCGGTCAGCCAACTCGGCAAACGCATCCGCCTTGAGTTTAGAGGCATATTCACTGTACAGGAGAGAAAACGAGGCCTTGGCAAAGGACCCGGGGCCTTTTTCGGTCTTCTTGTCCAAAAGAAAAATGACGTAGCCGTCGCGAGATTTGCGAATCGAACGGGTGAAAAAAGAATTTTGACTCAAGTCGGCGACTTCTTGAAGGGGAGCCTGGTTCTTCCTTTTCTCGCTCGCTCTTCTCTCCAGACCAAGAATTCCTCCACGGATTTCCATCTCCTTTTCGGAGAAGTCAATGTTTCCAAGAGCAGAATTGCTTTCGCTGATCAAATTCGACAACTCGGGCGATTGGCGCAGTTGATCATAGGAGGAGGCGTACTTCTTCTTCAAGTCGTCACTCAATTGGTGAAGCTGAAGCAGGAATTTGGAGGCAGCCTCCTTGGCCAAGTCGGCGGCATCTCTTTCGGCGTCGATCCGGTCGCCCTCGATGATTCGCTGACGAACCTCCTCGCGGACGTCCTCGAAAGTCACTTCCGCTACTTCGGCACTGGCATTTCTCTCCGGCGCGACCTCTTCGCTCGTCGCGTTAGCCTCCGCCAGAGGAGCCGAAAAATCAATTCCAAAGTCCGCGGGGGATTCGGCTTCTCCAACCGGGCCTTGCTCTCCAGAGGAGGCGTTATCTTCGGGTGGTGGTGGCGGGGGAGGAGGAGGGGGCGGCGGCAAATCGAAACTCTCCTTGTTTCTTTCGAAGTAAGATCGAAGGCGGGCTTCGTCGGGCTCCGGGGGAACGGAAAGAAAATCCCTGGACCTGAAAGTCAATGTGGTGGCATAGGTCCGAGCAGGTTCGGCGAAGACCTCGTCGTTCTTTCTGTCCTCATGAAATTCGGCGAGGGCACCGGTTATTGCATCCGAAAAAGCCAACGCTTCGGTAGAAGAGGTGAAAGAGGGGAAAGATTGCGGCAATCGCAATGAGTCAGGGGATAAGGCAAGAACCCCCGAACCACGAGCAAGAGCGGAAAAACCAAAATCCTCTTTTTCGATTGAATTGGCAAGGTTGGCGGCAAGACCGGGAACGTCCTTGGCGAGGGAGACTTGAACGTCACTGGAATTTTGATCAATTTCGCCCGCGACGAAAACAAATTTCCTCTTTTTGTCGCCATAGGAAATTTCGATGCTGTCTCCGTCTTTGGGAAGAGCGGAAACCGTAAGGGTGACAAGGTGAGGGTCACTTGCATTAAGGTCGTCGAGACTGAGCGAAAGAGCTTCGGCATCCCAGGCGAAATCATTGATCCGCAAGTCAATCTCGGCCTCCTTGTTCAACACGAATCCCCCTTCGGTGTAAATGTCTTCAACCAGGCTTGCCCTGAAATGAGAGTACAGAATGCTTTCGATTCCACGAGGATCGAAATTCCGGTTTTTTCCGACGTTTTCAAAAACCTGACTGCGATTGGCGTCAATCCCCAAGACGGGATCAATGGAAACCAGCCACTTGGTAAAATACTTGTTGGCGTCCGGAATGTTGTACCTGAGGGGAAGAAATCCCCACGCATCCGCTTGGGCATCCAGAGCTAGTTTGGACTGAACCGAAGCTTTGGTAAATTCTGCGTCGTAAAGGCCCGACATGGCAATCCGTCGAACCTTGAGCCGTTTGGGTTGGTAGGGCCATGACTGTATGGCCTGGAAAAGGTACTGCAACTGAGTTCGGTCGACTTCTTGGGGACTTGACGCAAAGGCCCTTTGCAACTCGGCGTTCATATATTGCAGGAAAGTTTCATCCGCTTTGTCCATGACTTCCCCGACGGGTCCGACGGAAGAACCGAAATCGGCGGCCACCCTGTTCTGAGCGTTGAGCGACCTCATTTGTTCATTGTCGTTGAGATCATGTCCGAAGAATTCCATTTTCTCCCTTTGACCTCCGGGAAAAACTTCGTCCCATAGACTTTGTCCTGAATCCGTAAAGGTAACGAAGGAGATAATCACAAAGACGAGAAGTGCGCCAAAGATTACGAGCCCCAAGCCCTTGGACATTAATTTTTGAATTGAGATAAACATTGAACTACTGAATGAAAAAGCATTCAAGCATGAACATTGGAATCAGAACGTCAAACCTTTGAAAAAGGGGAAGGGAAGATTCAATTCGGCTTGAGTCTCGGGGACTCGGGAAAGATCAGGGAGCTCATCCAGCTCTGTCTTTTGGAGCGATCCTCCTTGAGGAACGGTCTTAAAATCACCATTTTCTCAAGCTCGAGTTCTCCGGATGCATCATCCGACCAGCGAAGGAAGTACTTGTAACTCTCCGGAGATTGGGCCTTGGCTTCGGCCCCCTCCCCCGGAGGAAGGTCAACAAGGACGACCACGCGACCGGAAGCCCATTTCCATTCCCCTTTCAAATCCCTTTCAATCCCACCGCCCCGAACCATAACCTCTTCGGCGTCGATGAAGTCAAAGGACAACGGATAGGATTCCTTCCGGGACAAACCGTAGTTTCTCATGAGCAAAACCGGTGAACCGTCGTCATTGCTCAGGCCATGCTTGGTTTGAAAGGCAAAGCGGGCCCCGTGCTTAATCAGATAGTACTCGCGGACGTCGCCATCCGGAAAGCGCAACACGCGTTTACCGTCGTCCACTTCCCATTCCCCCGATCGAACGACCTCATCTTTCCCGGGTTGACGAAAAACAATCTCCGAAAACATTCCGGACGGGGTATTCTTGAGAACAACCCGCAACTGACTGTCTACCCCTTCCGAAGTAAGGGTTCCCTCGAACACCTCGTAAACCCAATCCTTCACGTACCCTTTGTAGGGACCATCCGGATCTTCCATCCCGCAAGAGACAAAACACAAAAACAAAGGGGTGGCAAAAAGGCGTAAAATCTTAACCTTGGGGAGCATTACGTACTGATTACTACGAAAAGAAGGCGAGCTACTCAATACTTTCCGCTTTCTCGGCTTCAAGTTTTCCAAGTTCGCGATGGTAAATGAAACAAGCCAACGCAAACCCCAATCCAAAGAACAAGGACCAACTGAAACCGCTTTCCCCCTCCCGGAAAAAGGCGAGTTCGGCGGAAGCGATTTTGCCCGAGCTTTTCTTGAGGCGCGGTTCGGGATACAGGGTGATCGATGCATTCCCTTCACGGCCGGGGACGAAATATTGGTTCTTGTGTTCCCGCTTGACTAAAATCAAGGCTTCCCTCGAAGCGTCATGGCGCAGGTAATCGTTCCAATAACTGTAGTCATCGGGCGAGGTGTTTCCGGGGAAGATCAAATCCGCCCGCTTTTTTCCGCTCTCCTCGGTCTTGCTTCTCTTCAGGCGACGAAAGCTCAGCTTGAAAAGTCCGTCCTCTATTTCCCATGTACCGGTGACATTCTGTCCGCCCAATCCATTTTCGTCACAGGCGGGGGGTACGATGCCCCATGCGTTCCCGCTCAGGAACCCCGCTCCCAACTGGTAGCTATCGGAGGCCTTTTCCTTAAATTCGGAATTGCCCGCGAGGGAATACTCCGTCCAAGGCACGGGAAGAAAGAAGAGGTAGACGCAGGAAAAGAGAAACAAGAACAAAGAGAGCCCACCCGCCAGACCGGTCATGTTCCTGCGGAAGCGGAGGGTGCTCAGCTTTTCGGCCAATGCCCACTC
>JAYOMW010000126.1:9703-9846 GCA_038121045.1 Opitutia bacterium | reverse complement strand
GACTGCCAGCAACCTGTCGATTGTTTCTTCCGAGAAACTGAATTTTTTACCTCCACCCGCGGTTAACCTGCATGGCCGACTCTCTTCGGCAACAACCTGAGGACTGCCTCGGTCAACAACCTGGGCTACGAGCAACTTAGTGG
>JAYOMW010000126.1:0-9693 GCA_038121045.1 Opitutia bacterium | reverse complement strand
GGTCAGGAGTGCCAGCAACCGGGCGTTTGTTTCTTCCGAGAAACTGCATGGATTCCCTCCATCCGCGGTTAACCTGCATGGCCGACTCTCTTCGGCAACAACCTGAGGCCTGCCTCCATCAACGACCTGCGCAACGAGCAACTTAGTGGTGTTCGAACCAAGATCAAAAATCGCAACCTTCATTGCAAAAATTAAAGAACGTATCCATCCGGCCCTACCACCAAAGTAAATTCACCCTTCGAACTGCTTGTACGGTTGCGCTTTATGATTTCGGAGACCGTTCCGACAAGAAAGCTTTCGTGAAGTTTGGTTACTTCACGGGCCAAACAAACCGTTCTTTCAGCACCTAGTTCCTCTTCGATCAAGCCCAATGTTTTTTCGATCCGGTACTTGGACTCATATAAAATCAAGGATCCGCCGAACTCCTTCCATTCCTCAAGGACTCTTCTGGCTCCGGCAGATTTTTTCGGAAGAAATCCAAGGAAGAGAAACTGGTGCGTGGGAAGACCCGAAGCGGCCAAAACAGTAATGGCCGCATTTGGACCAGGAACCGGAACGATTGGGATTTCCCGAATTCTACATTCACGGACCAAACGAAATCCCGGATCGCTGATCCCCGGATAACCAGCATCCGAAACCAGCGCTATGGATTTTCCCTGCTCGAGTAGTTCAGCCAATTCCGTCGTCTTCTTAACTTCGTTCTCTTCGCGATAAGAGATCAAAGGCTTGGATAAGGAAAGATGATCGAGTAGTTTTTTCGTAACCCGCGTATCCTCGCAGGCAATCAAGTCGCTTCTGCCCAAAATCTCACAAGCTCGCGGAGAAAGGTCAGACAAGTTGCCGATCGGGGTGGCTACCAAAGATAGGATGCCGATTGAATTTTCCCCTGCGGTCACGGAAGGGGATTCAGCCCAAAGAAAACGAGGAATTCAGCGGTTGAACCCACCGCGATCAAAGCCACCCGGGAGGCTGTATTCCCAATTCGCGGGACGAGTTTGGGGCATTTTGTCGTCGTCCGGCGAAGCAGTGAAACAACCGCTCAACAAAAAGGAAAGGCTTGAAAGCAAGAAGAAGGAAAGAATCTTGGTCATTGAAATTATCGAGTTCAAAGAGTGTTTTGTTTTTCAGGAACGATCTGTACAAGATCGCCAGGTCGCAAACGGTTCGGTTCGCCAAACTGAGGCAAGATGTAAGCCAACGAATACCCCTTTTGCGTGCTTTGCACTTTGATTCGGGCAGCCTCTGACTTCCCCTTCCAAAGGGTGAAAATTTCTCCTTGATTCAAGCCACGTTCACTGCCTATGGGAAGCATGAGCATGCCGGATCTGCTATCAATCCGGGCAATCGAAGAAGGAATTCCATACTCGTTCATCATCGTCAACTCAGTTGAGTCCTCGGTAGCCACCGCGACATCGGGATTTTGAGGCGGCCCATCCTGCTTGACGCCAAAAGGATTCTCATCCTCCGCCTCTTGGCTGGCCAAGCCCTCGACTCCCCCTTTTTGCTTCGCAAGCATTTCATCAATTCCCCGCTGATAACCCGCCGCGTCCGCCAGTTTAATCTCTCGTTGCAACTGACTGAGCTTGGCACCGTGCTCTTCCTTGAGCGAATCGATCTCAGCGGTATGCATCTTTTCGGCTTCAATCTTCTGCTGTTCGAGACCGGCGATGTTATTGTTCAGAACCATGATTTGCTGCTCGGAGGCTTCTTTTTCATCCTGCCTAAGCTTTTTCTCCTCCGCCAAATCAGCTTCGGTGTTTTGTAATTTCAGCTCAAAGTCATTGGATTTGGCCTCCCATTCTTCCTTCTGCTCCTTCATGTCGTTGAACAGATTTTGAGATTCGCGCAAGGCTTGATCTCGCTCCAGAATATTCGACCGCAAGCTTGCAATCTCACCATAAAGATCGTTGCGGTTCTTGTAGAGCATTCCCATGACCGTGCGGAGGCGGTTCTCGCGGGAAACTCCAGGAATCACGGTACCATCCTCCTTCACGACATCCTGCTTAGGAAACTTAGTTAGGTCGGAAAACGGGTTCTTGAGTTCAGCAATACCTTCTGGTTTGGCACTAGGATTCGGTTCCCAAACTTTCTTGTCCGCATTCCAAAGAAAAAAGTCGACCGGGGTTTTCTCGTTTAACTTAGGTGGGCCAAACTCCATGGCCAAAACGTCGAGTTTCTCACGATAATCTTTTCCCCGCAAGATGAGGTTCTCGGCGGTTTTGAGATCATTCAATGCGTTTTCGAGAGGGTTTTCGTCATTTAAGCCGACAGGCTGATTATCCAAAAAGACTTCCTTGAAGACGGTTTTCTTGGAGGCGACGTCCGCCCATTGAGCCTCCTTGGATGACTGCAGAATCGCGTAACCGTTGGAAACCTGCTCATCAAGAAAAGCGTCGTTTTGTGCTTCTTTCGATTGGAATAGGTATAGTATAATGACTGCAGTGACACTAACCATGAGTAAGGTTACGACACGCAGAATTGATCCGAAAATGTTGAGAAAAGCGTTCATAGTCTGATTCTAGATTATCTTTAACATGAGTGGGAATGACCGTGAATGCAAACCGAATATTACGAAGAGCGGATCAAGGGTAAGCCCTAACCTCATAAACTTGAGCACGGTCAAGTCCATGCGTCGAAATGATTTCAATTTCGATTGCCTTGGTTGAAATCGTTGGAAATTCGTGCGTTCGGAAAGGCAGTGCGTTATCCGGCACTTCGAGCAGTTCCTTCCAGTGACCAACTTCGTCCATGAAAAAGATTTTGTAATGACTGACGACCGAAGTTACGCAAGCAACGGAAAACTTCTCGGGACGAGGTGGGATGATAAATTCCGAGGAAGAATCGAAAACTAGGTCAATCGAAGAAATTTCACGGGGCTTCTCCCAATGAAACTCAAGAAACTCCGGATAGCGGAAATCGGTGGGCTCTGAAATCCATAAGTGGGGAAGACAGTCTGGTCGCGTTCTACCATTGGTAAGGTTTTCCGGACTGTAGACCGGCTGCTCGGGCACAGTCTCAATCATCGGAGCGGAAGAAGGCCCGGGAACCCGACTGGTCTCGGGCGAGAATTCGGAGTAAGGATTCTTTAGTCCATTAGAGGACGATTTGACGACACGATGAAGGAGAATACCGACCGGAGCATCGTTCTGTTGGTGCAAAACGACGGAATTTCCCCATGAAAACTCCAAGAAATGCCACCCTGGGTTCTCAATCTCGACCGAAAAAGGAATCTCAACCCATCCGACCCTTCCCTTTGGCAATTCGAATTCCACTCTGTCAAGGCACAAGCCGGGAGAAATCGTCAAATGCGAAGAAGCCTCAAACAAACCGCATTGAACCAGGCAATTTTCCCGAACCTCAAGAAACAAGCGAACCCCTTCCAATTTGGAACTGGCAACCGGAAATTGAATCAACCCTCTGGACGGTGAAGGCAAAAGTGGCTGCCCCGGACCGTTCGGCGTAAAAACTTGCAAAGCGGAGGAAGCCGTCACCTTGGCTTCGCGGAGAAGGTCATCGGGGTCATCCGGAGAAACCGTCGAAAAGGCATGGTTCGATCGGTGGAGAAGGCTTCTGAGTTCATCGACGTAACCACTTTTTGACAAAGTTCTAGGAAGTCTTTTGAGGCGAATGCAAAGAACCGAAGCCACCCCCACAGCTTCTCCCAGTTGAGCGGAAGTCGGAGGGTGACGCAAACTTGGCGACGCCCGACTGGTGCAAGACGCATGACCACCTGCGAAAAAAAGGTTTTTGACGGATTTGGAGTAAAGGCATCGCAACGGGATTTCAAAAGGGTGGGGCAGGGCGACTTTGCCCCGCATCGAGCATAACATGGCGCCTTCGAGATCCAGAGGCGACCGACCGAGAGCAACCGAATCAGAATATGTTCTGCCCGTCTCCATGTCGTGTGGATTAAGAACGAAATCCCCTTTCGCCCGGAAACTATCCTGCCTAAGAGGAATGGCCGAGAAATCCTCGACGACCAACCGGGACGCGCGATCGACCATTGGGGAGCGGTTTTTGAGAAAATCCCAAGCGGCCCACACGATCTCCCCCGAACTGGGACTGACTTCGGGGGCCATTTGATTGACCCACTCGACATTATGGTCTCCAAGCAAACTTCGGTCCAGAGACTCAAGGAAATCAAGCTTCGCCGAAAGGTGGTTGTCCTCCCATTTCAGGCGGACCCAAGGCGGACATTTGAACGAGACCTCTTCGGAGCTTTGCCCGATTCTCATGCTCGTGGCAAAACGTGCTTCGATCGGTTGAGGCAAGCCGTCTTCCGAGTATTCAGTCAAATCAACGCCCGACTCGCCGACTGCCTTGGCCATCTGGGCCAAAGCCCCGTTTCCAGTACAGTCGACAAAGTATTGGCCCCGGAAAAGAATCCGGCAACCCAATTCGTCTGAAATAGCCAAAACGGACTCGATCCTCGATTCTCCTTTATCCAAGAAAACCTCGAAAACCTGAGATCCAAGAAACACTTCCAGTCTATCCTGTTCGGAGACCCAATTCATCAGCGCCCGGTTTTGACCGGCATAGTTCCCTTCCCGGTTTTCAAGAAGAAGGCGAAAAAATAATTCGTCAAGTATGCCGGACTCTCTGCGATAAATGAAATTCGCTCCTCCGGGCTGATCAAAGGGAAAACGCACCCCGTCGCCTATCCGCCCTCCTAAGGAGTTTCTCGTCTCAATCAACTTTACCGTTGCACCGTTGCGTGCGGCCGTCATCGCGGCGCAGAGACCAGCTACCCCCGCACCCACAACGACGACGTCGGCTCTTTCAGATATGGTTTTCACTGCTTTGTATTGATTGACAGAGGTCGTGGTTATGCTCTTGCCACAGGTTCCATGAAATACTTCTAATAGATTGAATTAAGTTTTATTAATACTGCCTTAGCAATTTCTTTGATGTTGTCAGAACAAATGATGAAAAATAATAATCTAAGCGTGGTATCAATTCTGTTATCTTTCAGCAATGCCAAATCGCCCTTTTTCAAATTGGCGTTTGTTATCCCGACTCATCGGAAGTCATGCCGTCTACTGCCTTCGGGCTAGGATGATCCACCCGTTGGATTAAGCACCGATCATCTCATGCGCAATATATTTCCTCGCTGGGTCAACACCGTACCAATCAAGCTGATCATTGCCTTGGGCATGACCGGGGGAGCTGTTGTTGCCGGCATCACTTACTACGCAACCCCCAAATATACCCGAGTCGGCTATCAACCGACGCAGCCCGTTTCCTACAACCACGAATTTCATGCCGGCGAACTCGGCCTTGATTGCAGGTATTGCCACACTTCCGTCGACAAATCGGCTCACGCAGGCATTCCCTCAGCCAATGTTTGCATGTCCTGTCACAATGCGGTCAAAGCTGACTCGCCGTTGCTTGAACCCGTTCGTTCTTCCTATTACGGAGAGGATATCGACAAAGACGGCAAACTTTCCGCTGAAGAGGATGTGAACGGAGATGGCATTCTCAATCGTCCATCCGTACCATGGGTCAGAATCCACAAAACTCCCGACTATGTTTATTTCAACCATGCCATCCACGTCAACCGTGGCGTTAGCTGCGTAGAGTGTCACGGACGAATTGACCAGATGGTGGAGGTTCACCACGACAAATCCCTCAGCATGTCTTTCTGTCTGGAATGCCATCGCAACCCTCAAGACGCCCTTCGCCCGATGAGCGAGGTCACCAACTTGTCATGGGTCGTCGACCATTCTTTGGGAACCTCCGACTCCAATGAAATCGACCTTGAGCGTATCCATGCGGAGGTCATAGGCTCCGAGATCAAAAACAAATGGAACGTTAATGCCGGCGTCAGCTGCACCACTTGCCACCGATGATTAAGGAAAACCCAGAACTAGGAACCCAGGAATCCATGGAGACGGGCCTAAAATATTGGAAAAGTCTGGATGCTTTAGCCGAAACCCCCGGCTTTAACGAATGGATCCAAGACGAATTCCCTCAGGGAGCTAGTTTTTTGCAGGGTTTCGAGAGGAGAGGCTTCATGAAAATCATGGCTGCCTCTTTTGGCTTGGCCGGGCTGGGCATGACTGGTTGCCGTCGTCCCGAGCAAGCCATCATGCCCTATGGCAAAAGCCCTGAAGAGCTGATTCCCGGAGTCCCCAATTATTACGCTTCATCCATGCCTTCACCTCATGGTAATCTTCCTCTTGTTGTGGAGAGCCATTCAGGGCGTCCTACCAAAATCGAAGGTAACCCCAGTTATCTTTCTTTCGGTGGAAGCACCGATGTGTACGCTCAAGCAAGCGTTCTTGACCTGTATGATCCAGACCGTGCCATGGGCAGCTTTCGAAAGAATGACAACAAGGATGCACCCGTAACGTGGTCCTCCGTTGGCACCGAATCTTTGATCAACGAAGTTGCCAAATGGGGCGAGGAAGGCAAGTTGGCTATTTTGGCGGACAAATCCTTTTCTTCGGCCAGATCCAACTTAGTTGCCCAACTCAATTCCAAAGGCATACATTGGTTTGAGCACGAAGCCATTGACCTTCGGCGTCCCGAAACACTTCTTGCACGAGGGATAGGACTCGAATCAGGAGGATTGCGAGCTATTCCCGATCTCGGTAAAGCTCATCGGGTTCTTTCTCTTGATTCAGACTTTCTTGGTTCCCGCGAACCATATTCTCTTGCCAACACTCGTTCTTTCATGGGCGGACGCAAGGTCTCAAGCCCTTCAGATGCCAAGAAAATGAACCGGCTCTACTCCGTAGAATCCGACATGACCATCACCGGAGGAGTCGCCGACCACCGCCTGCGCATCGATCCTTCACAACTCCCGGCATTCACCTTTCTACTCGCAGCCGAAGTACTTTCTACTCGCAAATCCGACCAATCCCTCGTTACTCGCCTCAAAGAGTTGGGTAAGTCCGCCGAAGTCCATCGCGAGTGGATTCAAGCTTGCGTCGCGGATCTTTGCGCCAAGCCCTCCCAATCTGTAGCCTTAGCCGGTAGCCATCTTCCAGAAGAAGTCCAAGTCGCAACTTTCCTCATCAATCAAGAGCTCGGAGCTATCGGGAAAACGATCCACTATCTAACCACGGAGGATTCCTCCGAAGGTGTATCGGAGCTTCGCCAAAAGATCATCGATGAAGAAATCGACAAACTTATTATTTTAGGTGGAAATCCAATCTTTCTCACCGACTCGTTCGTTGACTGGGAAAATCTGCGTAAAACCAACAAACTTAAGAAGGTCGCCCGCATTGGGCACTCTATCGACGAGTCGTCTGAATTTTCCGACCTTCATATCGGTCAATCACACTATTTGGAGAGCTGGGATCTTGCTGGAACTTGGGACCAAAAGGCAACCGTTCCCGTACAACCCCTCATCTCCCCTCTCTTCGATACGGTTTCGGACCTCGAAATGATCCTTGCCCTCTTGGGATCCGATCAAACACCGCACAAACTTGTCAAAAGTCTGCACTCGGACTTGGAAGGAGCCAAGCCTTTCGATGATTTCCTTCGTTTAGGCGTTCACCCCGAGAAACCCTCTTCGCATTCCAAAGTCATTCAGCTTGCCGACTATTTCAAGGATCTCGATCCGGCGACGAACCTTACCGGTCCGGACAACTTGGACCTCCTCATTATTCCGGATTTTCACGCTTGGGACGGCAGATACATCAACAACGGTTGGATGCAGGAATGCCCTGACCCCATAACCAAGCTCACATGGGACAACGCTATTCTCATCAGTCCTAAGCTGGCAAAATCTCTGCAGGCGGAAAACCCTGACCTCGGGCTTATCCCAGAGCCAACCATGCTCAACAAGCAAGGTCAGATTGCTCCCGACAATGCGAATTTTGCCGACGGTAGACAAAAAGCGCCGATCGCTACCATCTCATTCAAAGACAAAAGCATCAAGGGTCCTCTCTATGTACAACCGGGACTAGCCGACTATACCGTGGTCACCACCCTTGGCATGGGACGCAAAAAAACCGGACGAGTAGGGGAAGGCACAGGCTACGACGCGACTTCCGCCCTTGTCGAATCCGGAAGTCGAGTTTTGTCCGGAGTTAAGATTGAAAAGCCTGAGGTAAAATGGACTTTCAAAAAACTAGCCAACGTACAAGAACACTGGTCCATGGAGGGCCGTGCCATAGTACGTGAGGCCAATGTCTCCTACTACTCAAAAAAAGAAGACTTTGCCCAACATATGGGAGCCGAGTCTCATTCTCCTCCGATTTGGGGGAAGGATCAGAACAAGGATTTAACCTACAAGTCTCAGACGACCCCCAGGGGAAACTCCGCTTACGAACATCCCGACCACAACTACGAGAAATCGGATACACCCGGCCGCCACCAGTGGGGCATGGCAATCGACCTCAACCAGTGTACGGGTTGCAGTTCATGCGTTGTAGCTTGCCAAAGCGAAAACAATATTCCCATCGTGGGTAAAGATCAGGTCATGAGAGGGAGAGAAATGCATTGGTTGCGTCTTGACCGTTACTTCAGTTCCGCGGAGAGAGAGGGTGATGAAATCCCTTCCGACGTTCAAGTTTCCTTTCAAGGGGTAGCATGCATGCATTGTGAAACTGCGCCATGTGAATCAGTTTGTCCGGTCAACGCAACCGTCCATGACGAGGAAGGTCTCAACGCCATGGCCTACAATCGTTGCGTCGGAACTAGATACTGTGCAAACAACTGTCCCTACAAAGTTCGGCGCTTCAACTTCTTTGATTGGAATAAACGCCGTACGGACGAGCTCTACAAAGGGCCTTTGGGAGAAAAGAACGACGAACTTTCGGCAATGGGCAAAAACCCCGATGTCACCGTTCGCATGCGGGGCGTCATGGAAAAATGCACCTTTTGCGTTCAGCGAATTCAGGAGGCCAAAATTCAAGTTAAGGTCAACGCTCAGAGGGCAACCCGTCTTTCCAGCGGGAAAGATGGATCTGAAATGCAGATCGATGATGCGGACCTTAAAGTACCAGACGGAACCATCAAGCCCGCTTGCTCGCAGGTTTGTCCTTCTGATGCTATAACTTTCGGCGACCTCTCGGATTCGGAAAGTCGGGTCAGCAAACTCAAGAACGATCCGAGGAACTATTCCGTTTTGGGATACCTCAACACAAGACCCCGTACGACTTATCTGGCCAAGATTCGAAACCCCAACGAGAAGATGCCCGACTTCGCTAAGAAACCTCATTCTTATCGCGAGTATCACGACAAAGCCTATCCTTCGCATCATGGCGAAACCGAAGCTAAAAAGGATTCAAAAAAGACGGAGAAAGACTCCCACTAGGACATGAGTGCCTCCACTAGAACCGATTCGAAAGCTCCGGCCATTCTCAAGAAGGTCGACCCCGCTCCATGGAAGGAGGCTCCCCTCGTTCTCAACAACCGAAGTTTCAGTTGGGTCACGGAGAAAATATGTAATATCGTTGAAAGAAAAACCCCTACTTGGTGGTGGTGGTGTTTCATCACGGCCTTGTGCGTGGCCAGCTTTACCGGAATGGGCTTGGTATATCTCGTTTCCACCGGAGTCGGCGTTTGGGGCAACAACAACCCAGTCAACTGGGGGTGGGCTATCGTCAACTTCGTTTTCTGGATCGGTATTGGCCATGCAGGAACCCTTATCTCGGCTGTTTTGTGTCTTCTGAAACAAAAGTGGAGAACTTCGATCAACCGGGCTTCTGAAGCAATGACAGTATTTGCCGTTCTTTGCGC
>JAYOMW010000125.1:0-9910 GCA_038121045.1 Opitutia bacterium | reverse complement strand
ATGAAAAAAGTACTCATCATCGTGGGGGACGCATCGGAAACGCTCGATACCCTCTACCCTTTTTATCGTCTGCAGGAAGCGGGCATCGAACCGGTCGTGGCCGGCCCCGAAAAGAAAACCTACCAGATGGTCATGCACGAGGTGAAACCGGGCTGGACCATCACCAAGGAGTGGGAAGGCTATAGCATCGAGGCCAAGATCGCCTTCAAAGACGTCGTGGAATCCGAATACGACGGTATCTTTTTTTCCGGCGGACGGGCCCCCGAGTACATCCGGGAGGACCCCGACCTCATCCGTATCACCCAATATTTTTTCGACAAGAATTTACCGATTGCCAGCGTCTGCCATGGGGTGGAAATCCCCGCCCGGGCCGATCGCGTCATGGGGCGGCGCATGGCGACCGTGCCCAAGTGCAAGTTCGACCTTGAGATTTGCGGAGGAACCTTCGTCGACGAACCCTGCGTAGTCGATGGCAACCTCGTCAGTGGACGCACCTTCCACGACAATGGACACTATTTCGGAAGGTTTATCGAACTTTTGGCTGACTAGAAAGCTTCCTGTCTGCTCACTTTCGGAACCGGGAAGGAGGTTTGCCGGTCAGTCGCTTGAAAACGACTGCCATTCGCTCAGGATCGTTAAAGCCACACAGGTCCGAAATCCTCGAAATAGGATGGCCCGTTTCCATCAATAGTCTCTTCGCTTCATTTACCCTCATCTGGCAAAGCATTTCCCAAGGGGTGCAATTAAAGGATTCCTTGAACTTTCTCTCCAAACTTCGCCGGGCGATCCGCAACTGGTCACAAAGAATGCTTACCGTAATCGGTTCCTTGATTCTTTCGGTCATGAAAGACAGCGCCCTTCGCAAAGTCTTGTCCCGTACCGCCAAGTGATTGGCCGAATGGCGAAAGACGACCCCGCTTGGTTGAATCAAATGCAAGGTCCTTTTCCATCCGGATTCACCATCAAGCATTTTCTGCATTGCACTGCCGACAAACTGACCAAAGTTATCCCACGGAATGGATACGCTGGAGAGCATCGGATAAGTAAGCCCGCATACAAGAGGATCGTTATTCGCTCCGATGATCGCAACGTCATCGGGAACTCGAATTCCAAGTTTGCCGCAGGACCCGGACAAAAAGCGTCCCAAAGGATCATGAACTGCAAAAATTCCGCACGGCTTGGGTAATTCATTGAGCCATGCGTTCATCTCCTCGCTCGGGTCATGAAAAGATTCGCTGTACCTCATCCGGGCCCCTTCGAAGTCAGATTCCGTATGGCAATAAAAAGGGATGTCACTTTTTTTAACTGCCTGCTCGAAACCTTGAATCCTTTGGTTCGAATAAGGGAGTCCGTTTCCGAGGCAGGCCAAGCTCTTGAACCCAACCTGCAAAAGAGCATTCGCAGCTTCTCTTCCCACCGCCAAATCGTCCACGTCGACCGTCAGCGTTCCTGGGTATCTATTGTGCGTTCCGACCATCACGTGAGGGATTCTCAAGGCAAGGCCAAGCAAATCGTCCGCTTTCTCAGGCAACCATTCCGAAATTAATCCGACTGGATTGATTTCATCCAATAATTTCTCAACTTCCCCGATTGGTCGGTGAACACTAAGAATACGGTAGTTGCGCTTCGGTCCGCTAAAGGCCGACAATGCAGGAGTCAATCGACGAAGAAAGACTTCCGACATGACAATGGCAATGGATTGATTCATTGGACTCAAAAAATCAAGGGACGCAAATCAACAGAATTTTTCCGCATTATACGAGTTTAAAAAATGAAGTTTGGGTATATTGTTGTCTGTTATCCAAGATGAAATTCCTACTCAAATTAAAAAATCTATTTCTACCCTTTGTCGTTCTTTGCAGCTCCCTCGGTGCCGAATTGCGCTTTGCCAAAATCTTCACCGATCATTGCGTATTGCAAAGGGAAATGCCAGTACCCGTCTGGGGATGGGCCCATCCTGAAGTAGAGGTGACGGTTGAGTTTTCGGGCCAAAAGAAAAAAACCACCAGCGACCTGACAGGCAAATGGATGACCAAACTCGATCCGATGAAAGCGATCGCTCAAGGACAAGAGTTGAAGGCGACTGCCGGCGGCTCTTCCGTCATCCTGAAGGATATACTAGTCGGCGAAGTCTGGTTGGCATCCGGGCAGTCCAACATGGGATTCTCCATCTCCAAGTCCACTCACGCTGAGTCGGCCCGAAGACATATCCCCCACCCAACGCTTCGTCGCTTCAAAGTCGGCCCATACGTCGCTGAGGAACCCATTGCAGACATCGGATCGAAAGATGCATATCAACATCCGGGTTGGCGAATGGGCGACGACAAACAATGGCGAGTCGTCGACAACGAAAGGTTTGGGCTCGACTGGATTAGCGCGGTTGCCGCTTGGTTTGCCCACGAGATCCGCATCTCTCAGGGTGTACCGGTGGGGATTGTCGAGGCCCATTTCGGAGGCTCAAAGCTTCATTGTTGGATGCCCCGCGAATCTCTGGAAAAGAATCCTGAATTTACCCGTGACATTATTGAGCCCTATCGGATTCAAAAGAAAAAGTGGGACGATTCATACGCCGCCTGGGAGAAAGATCCGAATCGCGATCCTAACCGACCGCCGACCGAACCATGGAAGCTATCCTGCCTTTATAATGCCATGATTTCACCCATCGCTCCGCTTGCCATGCGGGGAGTAATTTGGTACCAGGGCGAATCGAATCAAGGACGGGCCGAGGCCTATCGCAGACAGCTTCCCACTATGGTGAAGGAATGGCGCAAAACTTTTGAGCAGAATGACCTGGCCTTTCTTGCCGTGCAGCTACCCGCTTTTGGGAAAGTCCGCGATTGGCCGAGAAGTCCATGGGCAGAGATTCGCGAATCCATTGCCTTCTTGGAAAAGTCCTTACCCAATACCGCAACCGTTGTTTCGACTGATTGTGGTTTGCCCGATGAAATTCACCCCCCTCTCAAAAAACCGATTGGGCAAAGGCTGGCGCTCGCCGCTCGGAGCAAGATTTACGGAGAAAAGGATCTAGTCCACCGAGAGCCGAGACCTGGAAAAATTATCTTTCAGGAAAAGGGGGCTTTGATTGATTTTGACCAAAACCTTTTTACCAAGGATGACCAAAAGGAAGTCTCGGGCTTCTCCCTGGCCGGATTGGATCAGAAATTTCATCCGGCAAAGGCAAGAATCAAATCGGGAGGGAAGATATGGGTAACATCGGAAAAGGTGAACGAACCAGTCGCCGTTCGCTATGCCTGGCAGGATAGCCCGCTCGCCAACCTTCAAAATAAGCAGGGCATGCCTGTGGGCACCTTTCGCAGCGACATTTGGGAATTACAGACACAGGCACGCATCACCACTCCGCTCGTCCTCAAGATAGGAGGAACCCCAGATAAGCCTGAGGTATTTGACGGGCAGGGAATGCTCATTGATCTGGGCACAAGGGTCAGTGAGCACGACTGGGTCATGGATGGTGATCTATGGACATCCCAGCCAGACTTCCTGAAAAGTTTCGGGCACACTCCGAGGATTGCCGGGCAAACGGCCGGGCTTTTTATCGGGGATATTCCGATTACCATTCCCCGCGATCATGAAGCGGAGAAAGGTCGCCCCGACATGAAATCGAAATGCTACTTCCCCCCCGAAAAGCTAAAACCGGGCGAAATGGGATATGCAAAAGATGGATCCCTCTACTTCCGCTGGCCCAAAGGATGCAAACCGGGCAAAGCGGTCGGAGCAGACCGTGGACGTTTCAAGCCCATCATTTTGCCCGCAAAAAACGGAGTAAACGGTGTATCCATTGCCTGCTCCAATATCATCATTCGCAACTTGACCGTGAAATATGCCGGGAACGATGGGTTCAACATCCACGGCCATCGCAGAGGCATCAGGCTTGAAAACGTGCGGGCTCTATCCTGTGCGGACGAAGGGATCAGCGCCCATGAGACCACGGAAATGGAAGTCTTTGATTCCGAAATTGGGTGGAACGGGTCGATCACCGGTGGGGTAACCGACGTCAACGATGCGGTGACCACCTACCGCAACTGCATCGTCCACGATAACGCAGGGGCTGGATTCTCCTTCACCGGCAAAGCTCACCGCGTCTATGACTCCTTGATTTTCAATCAGGAAACTGCCTTTCAAGTGCACAAGGAAGTAGATTTCAAAGAAGAGCGAAACAGAATTAAATAACAATGAATAAGGTATTTTGTCTTTTTATTTCCGCCCTTTTTAGCGTTCCCTTGCTTATTGGTTCCGCAAACGAGCGTCGTCTCTCCCACTGGGCTTGGCAACCCTTGCAAGTGACCAAGGATTTCAAATCGCGAAGCCTCGATTCCTTCATTGAGGAAAAGCTCAAGAAGAAAGGTCTAAAGGTGTCATCGGAAGCCGACCGGCGCACCCTCATCCGCCGACTTACCCATGACCTGCACGGTCTCCCTCCCACTCCGGATGAAGTCGATGCCTTTCTTGCCGCCAACAACACGGATGCATATGAGAATCTGGTCGAACGCTTGCTTAGCCATCCGCGGTTCGGTGAGCGCATGGCCCAACATTGGCTTGATCTGGCTCATTATGCAGACACTCATGGATTCGAAAGGGACAAACGCCGACCCAATGCATGGCGGTATAGGGATTACGTCATCAAGTCTTTTAACGAGGACAAGCCCTACCTTCGCTTCCTTAAGGAGCAGATTGCCGGGGATGTCATCTGGCCCAAGGATGAGGATGCCAATGTCGCCATCGGTTTTCTGGCTGCCGGCCCCTGGGATTTCGTCGGGCAAGTGGAAACTAAAAGTCCCGTTCTGCGACGCTCGGCGAGGGCTCTCGACTTGGACGACATGGCGACCCAGGTCTTCACTTCAACTCAAGCCATTACGCTCAACTGTGCCCGTTGTCACGATCACAAGCTCGATCCCATCTCCCAGGAGGAATATTTTAGGGTAAGCGCGGTCTTCGCAGGGAACAAACGGGATGACCGCACCATTAGCGAGGCCGGTCTAAAGGCCTACGAAAAGGAAAAACAACGCCTGACCAAAGAACTCGACGATGCTCAGTTCGAACTTGCCCAGTCGTTAGGCGACGGACTCGGTCTGGCCGATATCGTAGGGGGTGGGAACGGCACGGGCAACGGAACCAAGGGACATGGTCTAGACCCGCGAAGCGCCAAAGTACAGACCCGACACTTCGGAGCCTTGGGGAATGTCGTAACCAACAAATTCAATCCATCCCCTTTTGATTTTGTTGATGGAGTTTTTATTGCGGATGGAAAAGGAGGCTCGGCCAAGATCCCGGTCAGTTCGACCGGTTTGTCCGTAACCGGTTTGCCCAAAACATCCGGGAAAGCATGGGATATGATTCGAAACGGTCCCGTGGCCAGCCAGCATTCCACCAAACTGGGCGGGATTGATTTCAAGGATGCCAACCAATCCTTGCTTGGCATTCATGCAAACGCGGGGATCACTTTCTCCCTGGATGCCTTTCGTAAAGCCCTTGGTCAGGCTGATCTCCGTTTTACGGCACAGGTCGGTTATTTCGGGGCGGGCGGAAATCACCGAGCCAGTGCCTGGGTGGTCGTCGATGGGAAGATCGAGGAATCCTTTAAAAAGATCACCCGGGCAGATGAACTTCAAACAATCGATTTGGCGATTTCGGCAGACAGTCAATTTCTTACCCTCATTTCCACCGACGGGGAAAACGGGTATTCGATGGATCAGGTTGGTTTTGGAAATCCAATGATTTCTCCATCGTCTCCCGAGGAAGCAAAACCGGAAGAACTTGCCCGCATCGAAGAGTTGAGAGACTCGGTCCGGAAACTCCGCAAGCAGCTTGAAGACTTGGGTACGCCTCCCAAATTTTATGGTGTGGTCAAGAATAAGACGATGGAGACCATTCGCATACATGAACGAGGAGAACCGGAAAGCCCGGTCGGTGATCCGCTCGCACCTGGTGCCCTTTCCGCCCTGCAAATGCTCAACCCGAACCTGACGGACATCAATGCCCCTGAAACCGACCGTCGCCTCGCTCTGGCAAACTGGATTACACATGAGGACAACCCCCTCACCTACCGTGTGATCGCCAACCGTCTCTGGCAATGGACCTTCGGAAATGGACTCGTCACCACACCGAGCGACTTTGGATTCGGAGGCAGTCGCCCATCCCATCCCGAACTTCTCGACTGGCTGGCAAATCGTTTAAAACAAAACAATGGCTCCCTCAAAGCCCTCATCCGCGAGATCGTCCTGAGCAAAACCTACCGCCAGCAATCCATTTTCTCCGACCAAAACCTAGGCGTTGGCAAGGACACGGCCAACCGTCTGCTCTGGCGGCAAAACCCGAGGCGAATGGATGCGGAGACCATTCGCGATTCAGTTCTCCTGGTTAGTGGAAAACTCAATGATCAAAGAGGAGGTCCTGGATTCGAGGACTTTGCCTACAAGCAAGCCTATGCCCCCGAGTATAATTACATCACGGCGGACAGTCCCAAACTTTGGCGGCGCAGCATCTACCGCTTCGTTGTCCGCACCACCCCCAACCGGTTCATGACCACACTCGACTGCCCGGATCCGGCCAACTTCACCCCCAAAAGGCTCAACACAACTACACCGCTTCAGTCTCTCGCTCTGTACAACAACGACTTCATGCTCCGGCAGGCCGGCTACCTCGCCGAACGGATCGAAAAGGCTGCAGGCCCAAATCTTAAGGAGCAAATCGATCAGGCCTTCCGTATTGTCTTCAACCGCCCGCCAAACGAGGAGGAAATGGAAATTTCGGAGTCCGTGCTCAAAGAGGAGAACCTCTTTGTTCTCTGCCGATCCCTCATCAACTCAAACGAATTTTTCTATTTCGATTAACGGCAAAAACTTTTGATTTTGCAAAGTTCTCGCTCTTGAAAGGGTTGTTTCGAAATTGTAGAAACAACTGTCATGAAAAGAAGAGAATACCTCACTTGCATGCTGACCGGAACCGGTTTGCTTACACCCTTGGTCAAAGGTAACAACCCAACCGAGTTCTCTCTGCGCTATGTTTTGTCTTCGGCCCTTTACGGTGATCTTCCTCTCGATGATGTCCTCGCTCAGGTCAAGGCATCCGGGGCTTCAGGGATTGATATTTGGCGTAAAGTGCATGCAACCCATCGTGAACAAATTTCCGCCATGGGAGATGAAGCTTTTCAGGGGTTGTTAAAGAAGCACAACACCCGGATGCATGTTTCCACTTGTTATCCTCTTGGACCCTTTGGTCTGGATCAAGAGATTGCATGGGTGAAAAAGAATGGTGGCAAGATGACGGTCTGCGCAACCAGATCAATGGGCAAAGTGAATCCCACGGGAGAGGAGGCCAAAATTCAGGTGAAGGCCTTTTTTAAAAAGCTAAAACCACATTTGGAAGTTGCCCAAAAACATGGAGTCTTGATGGCCTTTGAAAACCACGGGAATGCCATGCTCCATAGTCCGGACTCCATGCGTTACTTTGCTGAATTCAATCCTGACCCCAGGCACGTCGGAATCGCTTTTGCCCCCCATCATCTCCAAAATTTTGGCAATGACATGCCTGCCAAAATGATCTCTGAGTTAGGGAATGAACATATCCCTTTCATCTATTTCCAAGAGTACGGAATTGGAAGTAAGAAACGAGTGGATAAAGAAACTGAATTGGAACAACTTCCCGGTCGCGGCACCCTTGATTACATTCCGATCGTAAAAGCGCTGAAAAAGATTAACTTTACCGGTCTAGCTGAGATTTTCATGCACCCGACCCCGCGAGGTATCCCTATGCTACCGACAGCGAAAGCGATTACCAAGGAAGTCAACAAGTCCAGATCGTACGTCGAAACTTGTCTGAACAAAGTCAATGGGTAGGGCATTTCCAGCTGCTTTATTCTTCTGCGCAACCTTGATTTGCCACGCCAAACCCATCATCCAAGGTTACGAACGGTTTCATGCCCAAGCACCGAGCGTCGAGGGCGGCGCCATTCTTTATTCCGAATTAGGTTGC
Organism: Opitutia bacterium; assembly: GCA_038121045.1. Classification (GTDB taxonomy): domain Bacteria; phylum Verrucomicrobiota; class Verrucomicrobiia; order Opitutales; family Seribacteraceae; genus Seribacter. The sequence goes on along the minus strand of JAYOMW010000125.1, from coordinate 1,921 downwards.
GCCAATTGTCACTCAACCGCTTCCCCGATACCTGAACGCAAAGGTCCAATATTGACCAACGTTTCCAAACGCCTGAATAGAGACTGGGTTAAGAGCTTCCTGGAAAATCCTGAAAAAGCGCAGCCCGGGACCACCATGCCTGACGTTTTGGAAGCAATTTCCGAGGAATCCCGTAAAGTGGCAACCGAAGACATCTTGGCCTGGCTAAAATCTCTGGAAACCAAAACCAGCTATAATCCACCCAGACATGGAAATGCTGCAAATGGAAAACAGCTTTTCGAGAACAAAGGTTGCGCTGCTTGCCACACAAACGGTTCCAAACTTCCCGACTTCCCGACCAAGACTTCCTATTCGGTCCTGAATGCCATGCTCGGGAAACTGGATAATTATAGGACCGATGGCCGCATGCCTCACTTTCCTTTAAACCAATACGAAACCGCAGACATCGCTGCCTATCTCTTCAAATTAGAGGGCAGCGATCCACGCATAACTCCAAGTTTGCCATCCTGGCCCAAAGGAACTCCCGAACAAGTAACCCGAGGAAAAGCATTGGCCGGCGCATTAGGCTGTGCAAATTGTCACGCTTTAAAGGGAGTCGACAAACTGGACAAAAGCCCATTGCTCAATTCTGAAGACCCAATTCAAAATCTTGCCAAGCCGCACCTACAATACAAGTTGGATGACAACCAAAGGAATTCTATTGCTGCTTTTCTTTCCTCCACGCCATTAAAAGCTTCTCCCGAAATTACAATGACGGCGCTGAATTGCTATGCCTGTCATTCGAGAGATGGCAAGGGCGGTCCTAAGAATGAAACGAACGCGTTCTTCGAAGGGGATCCGGGACTCGGAGATTCAGGTCGAATTCCTCCTCCGCTCTCCGGGATCGGTCACAAATTGCAACCCGAATGGATGGAAAAAATCTTTCACGGGGAAAATAAAGTCCGTCCCTACCTGAAAACTCAGATGCCTCATTATAAATCACAGGCAAAGTTCCTGACTCAAATGTTTCAGGATGCGGATGCCAAAGCATCAAATCCCTTAGCCAAAGAAACGGATTCCGGGTACAAACTTCTTGGAGTTCGAGGGGGATACAATTGCATCACCTGTCACAATTGGGGAGACCGTAAATCTCTAGGCATCCAGGCATTGGATATAAAAAGTTCGACCCGCAGGCTTCGCCCCGAGTGGTTCCGTGAGTATTTGATTAATCCTGCCGGCTATCGACCAGGCACCTTGATGCCCGCTTTCTGGCCGAACGGCAAAGCCAGTATCCAGGACATTCATGGAGGAGACACCGAAAAACAAATCGCAGCCATCTGGCATGCCATCAAAGAAAGCAAAGCTCTTCCGGAAGGATTTCCGGATCAAACTTCCCAACGCTATGAATTGATCCCCAAAGACCGACCCATTGTCCAACGAGCTTTCTTCAGGGGAATTGGCACCAAAGCGATCATGGTCGGTTTTCCGGGAGGCATAAACCTGGGATATGATTCTGCAAACGCTCAGCCCAAATTACTCTGGCGGGGGCGCTTTATGGATGCGTACAACACATGGTTTGTTCGCAAGTTTCCATTTGAAGTCCCGATGGAAAAAAGAGTTCACCACTTTCCACTTGCCAAGGACGGGCACTACAAAGGCTTTCAACTGGAAGAAGACGGCTTCGTTACCTTTCTTGCCCAAGGTTATCAGGAAAGTTTTGGATCCAAGGACGGGCAACTTCTCCGGATTGTCAGACCAGCCAACACCTTGGTAACTCACCCGGAAGGCGTAGCAAGAGAAGCCAAGCCAGAGGGCGAATCCATGGTCTACGTCTACTTCACGAAATGAGAGCCTTTTTACGAAAAACAATCGGAACGATTCCCCTGATTTTTCTCATTAAGTCATTATTAGGGGAACCCTACGAGGTAACTGATCTACTCAC
>JAYOMW010000124.1:9510-9911 GCA_038121045.1 Opitutia bacterium | reverse complement strand
GGAACGGTGATTGATCGATCAATGCCTGTACAAATCGAACCTTCTGGAGTAACAAAAGTCGTGTGCGGAATGCACAACACATTCTATGTTAAAACGGACGGAAGCGTATGGGGGATGGGTCGAAATGTGAATGGTATTCTCGGGGATGGCACTACCTTGGAAAGAAATATTTCCGTTCAAATCATACCATCCGGAGTCGTGGATATATCCGTTGGATTTAGACTTGATAATCATGCTTTGTTTCTCATGACTGATAGTTCGCTCTGGGGTATCGGTACCAATCAAGGACGTTTGGGAGATGGTGTTGGAACTATGCGATTTAAGCCGATTATGATTCGCCCATCCGGCGTGCAAGGTATGTCCGCTGGAAGTCAACATTCTATCTACTTGGATCAAAACGG
>JAYOMW010000124.1:0-9500 GCA_038121045.1 Opitutia bacterium | reverse complement strand
GATTAACACCCTCTATCTCAAGATGAACGGGAGCGTTTGGGGGACAGGACGAAATATCCGAGGGATTTTAGGAGACGGTACCACCATCGACCGCAACGCATCCATCCAAATCATCGCATCGGGGGTGATGGATCTGTCAGTTGCAAAGCGTGGTGATAATCATGCGCTTTTTCTCATGAGTAATGGTTCACTTTGGGGAATAGGAATCAACCAGGGGCGCTTGGGCGATGGAACCAGCCTTCCCCGCTACAAGCCTATCCGTATTCGTTCCTCCGGCGTGGAGGGCATGTCTGCGGGCAATCAGCATTCCATGTACTTGGATCAAAACGGGAGCTTGTGGAGCATGGGCGTTAACACTCAGGGCGAATTGGGGGATGGAACCACGACCCAGAGGCTCAGTCCGGTGCAGGTGGCGGTATCCGGCATAGCGTGGGTGACCACGTCCTATTCCACATCCTTTTTTATGGATTCGGGAGGAACCTTATGGGGTATGGGACAGAACAACTTGGGTCAGTTGGGGGATGGGAGCACGACCATCCGCCTATCCCCGGCGCAGGTTCTGTCTTCGGCCTTAAGCCGTCGGAAGTTTTCTCCCGGAGTCAGCAATACCATGTTCATCAAGGAGGACGGTAGCCTTTGGGGCATGGGACAAACTGCCAATTACCGGATGGGGGACGGGCAGGATACGGTTGATCTTTTGGTCCCCACCCAAATACTCAGCGGAGCTGAGACCAACCCCCGCCTGCTGACCCTAAACCTAGGAACTGGCGGAGCATCGGTGAGCGGGGCGGGCAAGAAGGATTTCAATGCCGGCGCTTCGATCTCCGCCACTCCGAGTCCGGGGTACCTTTTCTCCTCTTGGGCGGGGGATTTTATTTCCACCGATGCCAATGCTTCGGTGACCATGAATGCGAACAAGGAAGTCAACGCGACCTTCGTGCAGGACACCGCGGACAACGACGGAGACGGTCTCACCAACTACCGGGAACTCGCCCAACTGGGGAGTGATCCGGACGACAACGATACCGATGGCGATGGCCTGGGCGATGGAACCGAAGACCAATTGGGACTCAACCCGGCGGTGGCGGACACGGCCTTGATGAGCTACTTTGCAAACCGGGAAGATACCGCCCGGTCGGAGGGCAATGCGAGCGGGATCGCATACGTTCAGGCCAACCCGGCAACTTATTCCCTTTACTCGACCTCCGAGGTCAAGGCCACGGAGGTTTCGGAATACGCGAGGGGGTATGCCCAAGGCCTGACCGTGGGGGCGCTTTCGGGGACGCGGACGGGGCGGGAAGAAGTGTCCACCGAAGGGGTTTCATCCGTCCGAGCCTTCACTCAGCAGGCCCGTCCCCATACCCGCGGTTGGTACTACCAGCCTCAGTGGGGGTGGCTTTTCACCAACGATCAGGCGTTTCCTTACGTCCTGAGGGTCAGGGATGGAAAATTGGAATGGCTTTTCTTCGGAGATTCCCCTGACCTCGGCGAGGCTTCCTTCTACGACGAGGCTGCCAAGTCCTGGTTTTCTCCTTCCGATCCATAAAATTCTTTGCATCCGTCCTGCTTTCGCTCGTCCCGGGCGAAGGAAAAATGTCCGTTCTAGGTTGCCCAATTCGCAAAATCTCTTTTGGTGGATTGTAGAGTTTTATTCATTCGTCTTCCTTGATTCGTGTATCCTATTGCCGTATTTTTTCTCCTCTTCCTGAATTGGGTTGTCCTTTCGGGCAAGTTCGACGCGTTCCATTTGGGCTTGGGGGTGGTTTCATGCGCGATCGTGGCCTTCCTGTCTCACGATTTGCTTTATCATGACCGGTCGAAGGGTTTGAGATGCCGATTGATCGAAGCATGGGCTTTCATCCGCTACCTGCCTTGGATCATTTGGGAAGTGGTCAAAGCGAATCTTCATGTTTTGAAATTGGCCACTACCCGGAAGGGTTACGAGGAAATGTCCCCTCGCGTGGTGACTTTCGAGACTTACTTGAAGACGGATTTCGCTAAGTTCGTTCTCGCCAACTCCATCACCCTTACTCCGGGTACCATAACCATGCTAATTCGGGGAGACGTTTTTCACGTGCACACGATGAGTCAATTTTTGGAAGATGATTTGCTGACCGGTGCGATCGAGCGCAAGGTGGCCGAGGTGTTCGAACCCGAGGTGTTGAAAAAGGGATGACCGAATACTTTCCATTGATCATGGGGGCGGCCCTTTTCGTGTTGATGATCCCGGTGGTCTACCGGATTTGGGTAGGACCCACCGGATTCGACCGGATCTTGGGGGTGAACGTCATAGGCACCAAGACCGCGGTGTTGCTCGTCATCATCGGAACCGTTTACGACCGGGTCGATATGTTCGTTGATTTTGCCATTGCTTACGCCTTGCTTAATTTCGTCAGCGCCATCGTGGTGTCACGTTACTTGAACCGCACGATTTCCCTCAAGGAAATGGAAGCCAAGGAGAAAAAGGCCAAAGCATGAATTCGAATTTCATGCAATTCGCGTTGGCAAGCGCATCCGCAGAAGGGGAGGGGGTTTTGCCTTTGCAATGGTTGGGCGTTTTCTTCGGTTGCCTGGGCCTTCTTTTTTTCCTCGGTACCGCCGTCGGAATGCTTCGGTTCCCCGATTTTTACACCCGGATGCATGCTGCTGGAAAAGGGGATACCTTGTCCACCATGCTCATGTTGATTGGTTTCGCTCTTTTCACGATGGATGGTTTCTCCCTGTCCAGTTGGCTTTTGTTCGTCAAGATCATGGGGGTGGTTCTTTTTATTTTCATTTCGACGCCCACGAGTTCGCATGCCCTCATGCGGGCAGCGTTCGAAGATGATGAGATGCCCATGACGGAGGAAGATTTGAAGAAATCCAAGAAGAGAGGGAAAAAGAAGTAAAATGGAACTCGAACTTTTCAATACCTTCATTTTGCTTCTCTTGGTGGCCTCCGCTTTGCTTGCCTTGCGGCTCAAAGATTTGATCACCGCATCGGTCGTGTTCGGGGTCTACAGTTTCCTGATGTGTTTGCTTTGGGCCGAGATGGGCGCCGTGGACGTGGCCTTCACGGAGGCTACCGTCGGCGCCGGAATCAGTACCGTCATCATGGTCGCGACGGTTTTCAACCTCAAGAGAAAGTCTTCGGATTGATGAAAAGGCTCAGCTTGATTACGGTGCTTCCCTTGGGCTTTTTGCTTTTGTACGCATCCATTGATTTTCCCGAATGGGGAGCGACCGACTCACCCGCCTCGGTTTCCCCCGTGTCTTCGCATTTCATAGCTCAAACCGGAGTGGATACCGAGGTGCCGAACATGGTCACGGCAGTTTTGGCCGACTACCGTGGTTTCGACACGATGTTTGAAACCGTAGTCGTCTTTATCGCCGGATTGGCTCTCTTTGCGATCCTCAAGAGTTCCTCTCGGGAAAAACCGTCCAAGCTCGAGCATGAAGTCGAAGCGGAACCCGATTTGATCGTCACCAACACCGTCCGTCTGATCGTCCCGGTCATTCAAATTTTTGCCTTTTACGTTCTTGCCCACGGTCACGTCAGTCCGGGAGGCGGGTTCCAGGGTGGCGTTTTGATGGGAGCGAGTTTCATTCTGGTCGCTCTTTCCTGGGATTTGGAGAAGGCGTTGGCCCGGTTTTCAATCAACCGGTGCATGACCGTGGCGGCTTTGGGCATTTTCATTTACGCCGGCATCGGTTTGCTTTCCATGTTCATGGGCGGGGAATTTCTCGACTATGCGGAGTTGGAAAAAGTACTTCCCGTGTCCCGTGAAATGGCCCGTTATCATGCCATGCTGGGGGTCGAGGTTGGGGTCGGTTTCACCGTGGCCGCAATCATGTTCGCCCTCTACGCAAACTTGTCCTCGAGGGGCCGCCTGGAGGGCGGTCTTTGATTTGCCTTTTCGGTCTATGTTTGAAGACGGATCCATTCTGAACGATTTGTTTTTGGAGAGACTCAACTACTTCATTTACGTGGTTCTTCTTCTGATCGGGCTTCATGCCATGATCTCGAAAAACAATTTCATCAAGAAGTTGATCGGGATGTGCGTTTTTCAAACGGCCATCATTCTTTTTTACGTTTCGATCGGGGTCAAGGAAGGGGCGACCATTCCGATTTATCTTCCCGAACATGATCCGCATGGAGAGCAAGCCTACGCGGCCGGAGGACCGGAAGCGCTGGCCGTCGAACAGGTGGCTTCTTACGCCAATCCTCTTCCTCACGTGCTCATGCTCACTGCCATCGTGGTGGGGGTGGCCACCCTGGGGTTGGCCTTGGCTTTGTGCCAAAAAATTTACCAAGGCTACGGCACGGTGGAGGAAGACGAGCTCTTGGCCAAGCTCGAAAAGGAGGATGCCGCCAATCTCAAACCCAACCTCGGTGTTACTGGCAAAACCGCGTCCAAGCCAAAGCGATCGTCACGAGCCAAGAAGGGAACCGCGAATCCGGCCGGAAAGACCACTGCGGTCCAGGTCAAGAAAAGTTCGGACGCGAAAAAGTCCGAAGCTCCCACAGGCAAGGCCCCGGCCAAGAAGACTTCGCGAAAAGCCGTCCGGAAAAAAGGAGAGTCCGCATGATGGAAAATGCGATCGCATGGATCTTGCTTTTCCCTCTTTTCGGAGCGGTTGCTGCTGCTCTTTTCGGAATGGGCAACCGGAAAGTTTGTTGGCCGATAGGGGTTCTTTGCATGACGGGTTCTTTCGTGGCCGGGGTGTTCACCCTGCTTCAGGCGATTGATTCGCCCGACCACGAGGTCAGCTATGTTTTCGGAGGCTGGATCATCGATTCTTTTCCCAGAGGGGTGGGGATCGAGTTCAGGGCGGATTTGATGGCCGCTCTGATTACCTTGATTGTTTTGGGGGTGGGTTTGTGCGTTGCGGTTTATGCAAAGCTCCCGGTGGAGCAAGAGACACCCGACAAAGAGCATTTCTTCTATCCCCTTTTTCTTCTCCAAATAACCGGACTGGCCGGGATTTGCATGACCGGGGATGCCTTCAACTTGTACGTGTTGATCGAGGTGGCCGCTCTGACGGGCTACGGTTTGATCGCAATGGGTGGAAAACGGGCCGCTGCAGCCACTTTCAATTATGTCATTCTCGGTACGATCGGGGCATCCCTTTACCTGCTTGGCGTGGGGTACCTCTACATCAAGACCGGTTCGCTCAACATGGTTGGAATCAATGAAGTCATTGCTATGGAAGAAGACTTAAAAGAATCCGCCAGCATGCAAGTCGCCTTCGTCTTGGTTTGCTTGGGGATTTTGATCAAGATGGCCTTCTTCCCGCTTCATGCCTGGTTGCCCAATGCCTACTGCCATGCTCCTACGGCGACTTCTTGCCTGCTTGCGCCCTTGGTCACAAAGGTGATGATTTACGTAATGATCCGGATGGTCCTTACGGTCTTCGGAGTGGATTTTTCATTCGAGTCAACCCTTTGGCCTTCGGTTCTTCCGTGGTTGGTCGTGGTCGCCATCGTTTCGGCCGCCGTAATGGCCTTGGCTCAGCGGGAGATCAAGCGCATGCTCGCATACCTCATCGTGGCGGAGGTCGGATACATGGTGGGGGGCGTTTGGGTTTTCAATTATTACGGAATGATCGGCTCGATCTTTCATATCATCAGTGATGCCTGCATGACTTTGTGCCTTTTTCTCGGAGCCGGTTTGATTCTGCACAAATGCAAAACCACTCATTTCGAGGGTTTGCGTGGCCTTTTTTCGAAAATGCCCCTGACCATGACCGGATTCTTCGTGGGCGGTTTTTCGATTATCGGTCTGCCCCCTACCTGCGGATTCTTCAGCAAGTGGTACCTGATCACGGGTGCCATGGTTTCGCAAAGATGGGAATATTTGGTGGCACTTCTGTTCTCGACCATGGTCATGGTGGTTTTGTTCTTCCGGTTGATCGAGCGTATTCATTTGGCCGTAAGCGAGAGCGGAGAGAACCTCGGCAAGGGGCATGGGGATCTTGGTCTGTCAAAAGAACAAACCCGATTTTCGGAAGGGCCTCTGACGATGTTGTTCCCCCTTTTGGCTGCGGCCGCCGTTGTTCTTGCAATCGGTGTTTACAATCAGGAAATCGTCGACTTGATTGAAATCTTTCTTGATCCATTCGACCTGCAGGGGGAACCGCCAAGCAAATGACGGCCCCTGCAATAGTCGAGGACATTCGTCCCTTCCTTGCCTTTCTCATCCCCTTGGTCGCGGTTGTGGGAATCGTTTGGGCCGGAGAAGGCAGAAAGAATTTGCGGGAAACCTTCACTTTCATTGCCGCTGCCCTTCAGGCGTCGATTGTCCTGTCGATGGTGCCGGCGGTTCTCGGAGGGACTTGCTTCGAGTACAACATTTGGCAAGTCTTCACGAACGTTCCTCTGCTTTTGCGAGTGGATGGCCCCGGGCTTCTTTTCGCCTGCGTCGCTTCCATTCTGTGGATCGCAACCACCATGTATGCCATTGGTTACATGCGCGGTTTGCATGAACATGCCCAGACCCGGTTCTACTCGTTTTTCGCAATATCCCTTTCGGCAACGATGGGGGTCGCATTTTCAGGCAACTTGCTGACCATTTATTTCTTTTACGAGATGCTCTCCGTCTCGACTTTCCCTCTGGTCACCCACATGCAGGACAAGGAAGCTCGAACGGGAGGACGAACCTACTTGGGGTATTTGCTTTTCACGTCCCTTTGTCTGCTTTTGCCAGCCCTTAGTTGGTGTTACGTTTGGCTGGACGGAGGACAGATCACGATGGATTTTCTGGGCGACGGAGGAAAGGTCGGAGAGTTCACGCAGACGACCCAAATGATACTTCTGCTTCTTTTTACCTTTGGTTTCGCAAAGGCAGGAATCATGCCTGCGCACTCCTGGTTGCCCGGGGCCATGGTTGCTCCGACTCCGGTTTCCGCCCTCCTTCATGCCGTGGCGGTGGTCAAGGTCGGAGTCTTCTGCCTGTACAGGGTTTACGCCGATATCTTCGGTTTAGAAGTCCTGCGATCCCTTGATGGTGAGGATTGGATGATCGGGATCGCCTGCGCCACCATTCTGATCTCTTCTCTTGTCGCCCTGTCTCAGGACAACTTGAAGCGCCGATTGGCTTTTTCCACCATCGGCCAACTCGGTTACGTTGCCTTGGGGGTTACTTTGGCCACGCACAATGGGGCAGTGGGTTCGGTCCTGCATATCGCGATGCATGCCTGCGGCAAGATCACTTTGTTCTTTTGCGCGGGATCCATTTTCGTGGCCACGGGCAAAAAATACGTCAGCGAACTTCGCGGGTTGGGCAGAAAGATGCCCATTACCATGGGAGCCTTCATGATCGGCTCTCTGAGCGTGATCGGCTTGCCGCCCCTCGGAGGATTCGTGAGCAAGTGGTATCTAGTCTTGGGGGCTTTGGACCGTGACGCCCTTTGGGTCGTGGTCGTGCTCTTGATCAGTTCGTTGCTCAATGTCTTTTATCTCCTGCCCGTAGCCGTGACCGCCTTTTTTCGAAACGAGGAATCGGATGAAGATTCCGGCATCAAGGAGGCTCCGTGGCCTTGCGTGCTTCCCCTGGCCTTGACGGCTCTGGGTTGCTTTCTCCTCTTTTTCTTCGCCGAACCGCTCTTGCAGTTGGCGGGCATTGCAGAATAATTTTTAGGCAGTAAAATGACAAATAACAAAAAAAAGCCAAAAGAAGCCAAGCGCTGGCTGGATGAACCAGGCAACATATCCTTGTTCCTGAGGGTTTTCTTTTGGATCTGTGGAATTTGCCTGATCGCGGATTTGGTTTTCTATCTCGTATCCCACAAGCATCATGCTTTTGCGGATGACTCTTTGGCCGGAGCGGCGGAGGGACTACCCACCTTTTACGGCATTTACGGTTTTCTCGCCTGCGTGGCTTTGATTTTGGTTTCCAAATTAATGCGTGGGATCAATGGAAAGAAAATTTTGATGCGAGAGGAGGATTATTGGGAAAAATGAATCTTTTGACTCTGGCATCCGTGGCCGATCTCGGCACCCATCCCGCCATGGCCCTCCTGATCGGTGGCGTTCTTGCGGCGGTCCTCAGGGGCCGGGCGGCATCCGTTTGTCTTGTCGTGGCGCCCGTGTTGGGCTTCTGGTACGTGTGGTCTCTGGAGGTTGGTTCTTCTTCGACCTTCGCGCTTTTCGGACTGGAGATCCAAAGCGTATTGGTCGACAGACAAGCCAAGCTTTTCGGTTATCTGTTTCACTTGGCGGCTTTGATCGCGGGCATATATTCTTTTCATTTGAGGGATCCCTGGCAAGTGTCCATGGGTTTGCTTTACGCCGCGACTGCAGTGGGCGTGGCTTTTGCCGGGGACATGCTTTCGCTCTTCTTGTGGTGGGAAGGTTTGGCCATTACGTCCGTTTTTCAAATTTGGTGTCGCAGGACCGACAAAGCCGAAAAAGCGGGTTTTCGCTATTTGTTCTTTCATATTTCTTCAGGTCTTCTTTTGCTTTGCGGCATTGTTTTCCGTTATCACGGGGAAGGGGAGACGGCGTTTGCCCTCAATCCTCTGACCGAAGATTTGGAAGCGGGCGATCTGGGCGCCTGGCTCATTTTGCTGGCGATTGGAGTCAAGGCCGCGTTCCCGGGTTTGCACGTCTGGCTCAAGGACGGATACGCGGAGGCAACCGCAACCGGACCGGTCTGGCTTTGCGCCTTCACGACCAAGGCGGCGGTCTGCATGCTGGCACGCCTTTTCCCGGGGGCCGACGTTCTCATGGTGGTCGGAGTATCCATGGCGATGTTCCCGATCTTTTTTGCCGTGATCGAGAACGACTTGAGGCGCGTTCTTTGTTACAGCAAGATCAATCAGATAGGATTCATGGTGGTGGGCATTGGGATCGGTACGCCTTTGGCGATAGATGGGGCCATCGCCCATGTTTTCACTCACGTAATTTACAAGGGACTGCTCTTCATGAGCATGGGCGCGGTCCTCTTCAGAACCGGAGAAATCAGGGGTTCGGAGCTTGGCGGACTATACAAAAGCATGCCTTGGACTACCGGATTCTGCATAATCGGCGCCGCTTCCATCTCGGCCTTTCCCCTTTTCAGCGGGTTCGTAAGCAAGTCCATGATTATGCTCGAGGCGGCCGCCCAAGGTCATCATCTCCTTTGGTTTCTTTTGCTCTTTGCCGCCGCCGGTGTCGTCGAGCATGCGGGGATCAAGGTTCCTTATTTCGCTTTCTTTTCGCATGACTCCGGTTTGAGGCCCAAGGAAGCTCCCTTCAATATGCTTCTTGCAATGGGAATTTCCTCCTTCTTTTGCATCTTTCTCGGTTGCAATCCCGCATGGTTGTATTCCCTTTTGCCAAACGGAGCTCTCATGTCGGACGGAACGGTTTATTATCCGTACGACTTTACGCACGTCATCAATCAGACTCAGCTTTTGTTGTTTGCGATGTTGGCGGTGACTTTTCTCATGCTCCGCAAGACCTATCCGCCCGAAGTCCGCTCCATCAACCTTGACGTCGATTGGTTTTACAGAAAAGCGGGTCGTTTCTTTCTGAAGTC
>JAYOMW010000123.1:0-9919 GCA_038121045.1 Opitutia bacterium | reverse complement strand
AACGTCTGGGAATGGGTCCATGATTGGAAGGCGAACTACCCCGGTGGCGCTCGGACCAACCCCGAGGGTCCGGCCTCGGGCTCGGCCCGGGTCCTTCGCGGTGGTTCCTGGGACCGCGACGGGACGGTCTTGCGTTCCGCCGAGCGCGGCTTCAACCACCCGAGCAACCGCAGCAACAACCATGGCTTCCGTGTTGGTTTCCAAAAGCAATAGCCAGGGAGCCAGGGACGGAAGGATGACGGACAGGGCGACAAAAAAGGCGGAGCGAGTGGAGTCTTGGCCCGAGGCGGAGCCGGGCCAAACGACCCGAGCGGAGCCCGCGTTGACTAGCTCGTTGTCATCGCGAGGGCGTAGCCCGAGGCCAACATCGGGGCAAGAATGGTGGTAGGGGTCGGATTCGAACCGACGAACGCACGAAGCGGGCGGATTTACAGTCCGCATCCTTTAGCCACTTGGATACCCTACCAGCCAAAGAAAGTGGGATAATAGATTAGTTTTCCCGACTGGCAAGACGATTGTCCTCGCGGGATATATTTATTTCAAGGCTTGCTTGAACGGGGAGGATGGGCAAGGTTGTTTTCATGAGCCCTTTTCCGGGAAAGTCCGTCATCGGGCTAACGGGGGGTATTGCTTGCGGGAAATCCTCCGTTTTGGAAATCTTTGCCAAGAACGGATGGGAAGCGATATCGACCGATCAGTTAGCCGGTGAAATTCTCGCTTCCGACAAACAGGTCGCCGACCTGCTGCTCGGGAGGTGGGGGCAGGCGGTTTTCGACGAGCGGGGAATCGTTGACAAAAAGCAAATAGCTGAAATAGTGTTTTCCAAGCCCCACGAAAGATCTTGGCTTGAATCCATTCTTCATCCGCTTGTCCGAGCGGCTTGGCAATCAAAGATCGACAAGAGTGAAAACTCCTTGTTCGTGGTGGAGATTCCCCTTCTTTTTGAAAATGATCTTCAATCCCATTTTGCTCACGTCATCTCACTGTTTGCATCCCGAGAGATCCAGGTCGCGCGTTTGCTCGAACGAGGGCTTCCGCTCAAGCAGGCTCAGGATCGCATCGATGCTCAATTGCCTGTCGAAGAAAAGGCCGAGCGGGCCGACTCGGTCTTCCTCGGACACGGATCTTGCGCCTTTTTGGAACGACAGGTTCAGTTCTTTTTGAATTCCTTTCCCAACAAGTAACACCCACAATAATATTTCCATGCCAATCAAACGCACGACCAAGAAAAAAGAAAGCGGGGACGAGGTTCCAGAAAAAGAAGCCTCTCCCACTCCTGCCGAGAACTCCAAGGATACGGAGGCTCCGGAGCCTGCCAAAGAGAAGGGCGCCAAGACTTCCGAAGGAAAAGGCGACACCCAGTTGTTCTTCAGTACGGACGGTTCCGAACCTGAGACGGAGAAGTTGAACCCTTACCTGGAGGAGGACAGCTCTGACAACGACCCCAAAAAGAGTTCCGAGCCTCCTCAAAACGGTGATGATGGAGAGGGCAAGCAGCAGGGCGGGCATCCCCCAAAACAGGGCAACCCCAATCATCAGAAGAAACAGGGCAACCAAGGTCAACACGGCCAACACGGGCAGGGCAACCGCCCCGGCAAGAACCAGAATTGGCAGGACAAAAAGAAAAACCAAAACCAGAAGAACAGGTCCCGCCAAAAATTCAAGAAGCCCAAGCGGCTTCCATACGAGGAAACCGAGGTCAAGCCTTTGGAGATCGGGAACCTCTTGGAAAAGGAAGAACTCAAGAGCTTGGAGGGAATTTCGGCCCTCGCGGAAGTCTTCGTGTCTTCGGAGTCTTCCCCGATTTTATTGGACGAGCTTTTGCCTTTGAGTTTGCAAGAACTCAAGACGAAGGTTTCCGAGCTCGATTTGGAATTCGAACTGCCTGCGGCTCCGTTGAGGGAGGAGATTTTCGATGCCTTGTTGGATGCCTGCCTTGAAAAAGTGGTTCCGGTGAGAATTTCCGGAATCCTCGAGGTGATGCAGGACGGTCATGCCTTTTTGCTCCAAGAAAAAGACAATTACCGCCTCAAGTCACAATGTCCTTTTGTGCCCGCTCCTTTGGTCAAGTCGCTCGGGTTGAAGACGGGGCACTTGGTTCAGGGGTTCCTGCGTCCCAAAATGGAAGAGTCGAGCTGTCCCGTTCTCGTCCAGATCGAAGAGGTCATGAACGGCGCTCCGGAGGAAGCTTCCCGGGTCACGCCTTTTACCGAACTCGTACCGTATTATCCGTTGGAAAGAATTTTTCTCGAGACCAAGGCGGACGTTGAGTGGGATAACGTTTCGATGCGCGTCGTCGATTTGGTTTCCCCCATCGGCTTTGGGCAACGCGGTCTCATCGTGGCGCCTCCGAGGACCGGGAAAACGGTTCTTCAGCAGGCGATCGCCCGTGCCTTGCGGGTCAACAACCCGAAGGCTCATCTCATTGTTTTGCTTGTCGACGAAAGGCCGGAGGAAGTCACGGATTTTCGCCGGCAGGTGCCGGATGCCGAGGTCATTGCCTCGACCTTTGACGAGAGCGCCGAGAGTCACGTGCACGCGGCTGAGATCGTAATCGAGAAAGCCCGTCGCATGGTCGAATGGGGACAAGACGTCGTGATTCTGCTCGATTCCATCACCCGGATGGCCCGGGCCTATAACACGACAATGCCCAATAGCGGAAAAATCTTGAGCGGAGGCGTGGAGGCAACGGCTTTGCAACGCCCCAAGAGGTTTTTCGGCTCGGCCCGAAACATCGAGGGCGGGGGCAGCCTGACAATCCTGGGCACCGCTTTGGTGGAAACCGGAAGCAAGATGGATGAGGTGATCTTCGAAGAATTCAAGGGGACGGGCAACATGGAGCTTCACCTGGACCGCGAACTTTCGAACAAGAGGATTTTCCCCGCTTTGGATTTTGAAAAAAGCGGAACCAGAAAGGAAGAGCTTCTCTACCACCCGGACGAGTTGACCAAAATTTATTCCCTTCGCCGATCGCTCAAGGGGGTTCCGCCGGTGGAAGCGATGGAAATGTTCATCCAACGGGTTCGCAAAACCAAAAACAACCCCGAGTTCCTCATGGGACTTGGCCGTTAGGTCGATGAGGGTTTGCTTTTTTGGGATTTTTAGGTTCCGATTGCGCCTCGCCTAAAAAAAATCGACATGAACCAAACCGATGAATTCATTCTGGATGCCTTGCGTGAGCAGGGACTGGTCACGGATGAATTGGTCGAGGAGGTGAACGCGGCCATTCAGGCGGAGGCGGGAAACCCAATGGGAGGGAAGGAATTGTTCTTCATGGACGAAATTCTCGCCAAAACCGGGCTTCCCCAGGAGGACTTGGTGAACTACCTTTGCTCTGAGTTGAGTATGGAAGCGGTCGATTTTTCCCAAGTCAATCCGACGGAAGAAATCATCGGCTTGCTCACCCCTGAACTCGCGAGAAAATTCGAAGTCCTTCCCTTGGGCATGACCGGAGCGGAAATCGAGCTTGCGGTGGGAGACCCTTTGGACTTCCTTGAAAATGGGCAGGCGGCCCTGGAGTTCGAACTCAAGAAATCAATCAACCCGAAGGTCGCCTACCGGGGAGCGGTGCTCGAAGCCATAGACCAAGCCTATGGGGCCGCCGAAGAGCGCAAAATGAACGATTTCTTCGAGGGCATGAGCGAAGATGAAATCGAGATCGGAGACGGAGTCCGGCCGGAGGACGTAAGCGAAGAGGATGCCCCCATCATCAAGTACGTTCATTCGGTGATCAAGGATGCCTTGGATCGGAGGGCTTCCGACATTCACATGGAGCCCTTGGAGAAAAAATTTCGCATCCGTTTCAGGGTGGACGGCAAATTACAGGAACAACCCGACCCCCCAAAACGCCTCCAACCTTCCATTATTTCCCGTACCAAGCTTATGGCGAACGTAAGTTTGGCCGAAAAAAGGGTTCCCCTGGACGGACGGATCAACGTAAAGGTGGGGGAGAAGGTGATCGACTTGCGGGTGTCCACGTTGCCGACCGTTCATGGCGAGAGCATCGTCATGCGTATACTCGACAAGGAAAGCTTGAGCCTGGGGTTGCCTCAGCTCGGTTTCTTTTCCGACGATCAAGAGACGTTCGAGCGAGTCATATCGATGCCGGATGGCATTTTTCTGGTTACCGGACCCACCGGTTCCGGCAAGTCGACCACGCTTTATTCCGCTTTGAACGCCATCAACAAGCCCGACCGAAAGATCATCACCGTGGAGGATCCGGTTGAGTACGAGGTAGCCGGCATCAATCAGGTGCAAGTGCGGGCGGACGTGGGGATGACCTTTTCAGCCGCTTTGCGAGCCATGCTCCGGCAAGCTCCGAACATCGTAATGGTGGGGGAAATTCGTGACCTTGAAACTGCGGAGATCGCCATCAACGCCTCCTTGACCGGGCATATGGTTTTCAGCACTCTGCACACCAACGACGCCCCCAGCGCCGTATCGAGGTTGATCGACATGGGGGTCAAGCCGTTCTTGGTTTCCGCTTCCCTCAGGGCGGCTTTGGCGCAAAGGCTCGTTCGTTCCATTTGTCAGAATTGCAAGGAACCTTACGAAGCCAATCCCAGCGAGTTGGCTGTTCTCGGAGTCAGCGAAGATCAGGCCAAATCGGCTAATTTCATGCATGGAACCGGATGTGAAAAGTGCGGGGACAAAGGTTTCAGAGGACGAAAGGGCGTGTTCGAGATTTTTGGGGTCAATGAGGAAATCGAGGAGATGATCTATCACAACGTAAGCATCGTCGAACTCCGAAAAAAAGCCCGGGAAATGGGAATGCGTTCGATGCGCGAGGACGGTTTCCGGAAGGTGTTGGCCGGCATCACGACTTTGGACGAAGTGCTGATGGTAACAACTGCGGAGGAGTGAGGTAGCCGAAAGTCATGCTTTATCAAGATTACAATGCTTCCATAAGGGATATTTTCAAGCAGGTCGAAGGGGTTTCGCAGCACGGATTGGAGCAACTTTACGACGACGACGTCAGGGAGGGAAAAAGATCCTACGCTCAAGCCATTATCGACGAGGGACTTGCCTCGCGGGAAGACGTTTTGAGCTTGGTCGCTCAATTTCTCGGATGCGAACTGCAAATCGGCGAAGTCGCGGAGATCGAGGAAGAAGCATTGAGGCGAATCGAAGCCGAGATCGCCCGTAAATATAAGATCGTTCCCCTCTATTTGTCCGAAGGCGGAGTTCATTTTCTAGCCGCCGATCCTTTTAATTCCTCCATCATCGACGACCTGACTTTTGCTCTGGACTTGGAGATTCATCTGATCGTTTGCGATCCGGACTACGTTGAAAATCTTCTGGATACTCATTACCCCAAGGAAGAAAGCACGATGGACGATCTTCTGGGGCAGGTAGGCTTGCAGGATTTCGAAGGACTGGACGAAACCAAGGAAAACGATCTGACGGATGCGGCCAACGAGACGCCTATCATCCGGTTCGTCAATTTGGTCATTCAGCAGGCCATTCGCGCTAAGGCCTCGGACATTCATTTCGAGCCTTTCGAGGAGGAGTTCAAAATTCGTTATCGGGTGGATGGCGCTCTTTACGAAATGTCGCCTCCGCCCAAGAGTTTGGCTCTGCCCGTCATTTCCCGGATCAAGGTGATCGCGGACTTGAACATCGCCGAGCACCGGATTCCCCAAGACGGTCGAATCAAGCTGACAATCGAGGGCCGGGCGGTTGATCTGCGGGTTTCCACTTTGCCCACCCAATTCGGCGAAAGCGTCGTGTTGCGTGTTTTGGACAAATCGGCCGTCAATTTGGATCTCGACAACCTTGGCCTTCCCGAAAACGTCAAAACGGGCATTCGGGACGCGGTCCGCCGCCCGAACGGAATTTTCATCGTTACGGGGCCGACCGGTTCGGGAAAAACAACCACCCTGTACAGCGCCCTGCGTGAAGTCAATGAGGTGGAAACCAAGCTTTTGACCGCCGAGGATCCGGTGGAGTACGAACTCGAAGGGATCATGCAGGTGCCCGTGAACCATCAGGTGGGTCTTGACTTCGCCCGGGCTTTGCGGGCTTTCCTCCGACAGGATCCGGACAAGATCATGGTGGGGGAGATCCGGGACATTGAGACCGCCCGCATTGCCGTTCAGGCTTCCCTGACCGGGCACGTCGTGCTGAGTACGCTTCACACCAACGATGCTCCCGGAGCCATTACCCGTTTGATCGACATGGGATTGGAACCTTTTCTTTTGTCGGCATCTCTTGAGTTCGTTTTGGCCCAGCGACTTGTCCGAAAGATATGTTCCGGTTGCAAGCAAGATTACGAACCCGCCAAGGACCTGATCGAAAACTTGGGGCTCAACCAAAACGACATCGGTGAGCGGCAGTTTTTTTACGGGGCCGGTTGCGAAGAATGCAACCAGTCGGGTTATCGTGGTCGAACCGGCTTGTTCGAGATGATCAAGGTGACCGACAGCTTTCGGGAAATGATCAATTCAGGCGCTGCGACTTTGGTTCTCCGTCAGAAGGCGATCGAGCAAGGAATGCGCACCTTGAGGGAGGATGGGATCCGTTCGATTTTCGATGGAGAAAGTACCGTTGAGGAAGTCTTGAAATATACCTAAAAGTCATTCAGTGTAATCCTCATGCCAGTTTTTCAATACACAGCAACCGATCAAACGGGTGCTTCTTCTCAAGGAAACTTTGAAGCCGAGAGCGAGGAGCAGGCAAGGTCTCAGCTTGCCCAGTACGGGCTGAACGTTACTCAGCTTGTCCCGCTGGACAATGGCCAAACCGAGGGCAAGGGGGTTGCTCCGGAAAAAACCAAAAAGAAAAAGAAAGGGTTGATGGCCTTGCAATTAGGCGGCGGTCCCAGCAACGAAGACATCTCGGTTTTCACCCGTCAAATGTCGACTTTGGTTCAGGCGGGTCTTCCTCTTTTGAGAAGTTTGGAAGTCATGATCAAGCAGCAGGAGAAGAAACCGAAATTCAAAGCCATGCTTGAAAATATCTCGGAAAAAGTTTCCTCTGGGGGAAACCTTTCGGACGGTTTGGCCTTGTATCCCAAGACCTTTGACAACCTTTTCGTCAACATGGTCAAGGCGGGTGAAGCGGGCGGGGTGCTCGAGCTTGTATTGGACCGGCTTGCCCAGTTTCAGGAGAAATCAATCCGTACGATCAAAAAAGTAAAGTCGGCCATGATTTATCCGGCCGTCATCATGTTCGTGGCAGTCGGCATCGTGACCCTTTTGATGATGGTCGTGGTTCCTCAGTTTCAGTCGATCTTTCAGCAAATGCTGAGGGGGGCGCCTCTTCCCGGTCCGACTCAGATCATCATCAATATCAGTGACGCCTTTTCGGGCCATCCCGTTCTCGTTTTGGGTGGCATGGCCGGGGTAGTGTTCGGTTTGATTATGTTCAAGAAGACGAAATACGGAGCGAGAACTTTTGATTGGTTGGGCTTGAACATTCCTGCGGTCAGGGACGTCGTCAGCAAGTCCAATATTTCCCGAATCACCCGAACCTTCGGAACTCTGCTAAGCAGTGGGGTTCCCATCTTGCAAGCCCTTCAAATCACCCGCGATACTTTGACCAATGGTTATTTTGTGAAGGCGATGGGGAACGTTCACGACTCGGTTCGCGACGGAGAGGCAATGGCCGTCCAAATGAACAGGGAGAAGGTTTTTCCCTCCATGGTCACGAGTATGGTCGAAATCGGGGAAGAAACCGGGGAGCTGCCCGACATGCTTACCCGAATAGCGGACAACTACGACGAAGACGTCGACAACGCCGTCGCCAGCATGACTTCCTTGATCGAGCCGGTCATGATCGTTTTGCTCGCCCTTGTGGTCGGGTTCATCGTGATTGCCCTTTTTCTTCCCATCGTCGGGATCATCGAGACAATCGGAAAGTAAGGCGGATTTTCAATTGCCGAGGTTGTTGGCCTGCTTCCAACTTTCAGCCTTGGCCGGATCGATCTTTTCCCAAGCCCCCAATGCTCTGTTCAGGGCTTTGGACTTCTCGGCGGGGTCTTGGATCGTCATTGCCCACCCGATCGCTCCCTCGGGGTCGCGAGCCGAAATTCTGCCCACGAATTCTCCGACGGCGGAATCCATCTCGGGCGAAGCGGGAAGCGTGTTCAGCCATTTGGCCGTGGAAACCGGATCAGTCAAAGACCAACGGGCGGTAAGTTGTTTCATCGCATAAGAACGCTTCTGCGGATCTTCCAGGCCCTTGACCCATTCCGACGCTCCCGCGGCGTCTTGGGGCACCCATTGCATAAGCAAGTTGTCCGTGATGCGCTGGGATCCCTTGTCGTGTTCCATTCTGCTTACCCAGTCGGCTGTGCCGGCAAGATCCTCCCGAGCGAGTCGGGCTCCAAGTTGTCCAAGGACCGTTTCCCTCATTCTGCTGTCTTTGGTCGGGAAGTTTTCCGCCCATTTGATCGCCTCCACGGTGCCAAGCTTGGCGTATTCCTGGGCAAGAAAAGTCGATGCCTGCCAACGGGCGCCCCCCTCGGGCAGTTCTCTGAAGAGTTCGTCCGCCACCGCCAGGTTGTTTTCCGCCAATCCTCTGATGATACCGACCAACATGGCGTTGTCTTCGTTTTTGGCGTTGTTGCTGTTTGCCTTGGCCCAGGCAACGGCTCCTTGCGGGTCACTGTTTGCCCACCCGGCGAGTACTTCGGATACGCCGAATCTTCTTTCGCTTTTTTGATCCAATGAGTTATTGGCGTACGCTAAGGCGGCTTCGGGGTCAATGGCCGCCCAACTTCTCATGAGAAGCTTCATTTCCAAGTGCCTGCCGTATCCCTTGGGAAGTTCTTCGAAGGCCGTAACGACCTCGTTGACGTTGGAGCCGTCCATTGCCCGAACGGCATCCAGGTAAGACCCCAAACGGGAAATGAGATCCCTTCCCTTCATGATTCTTCGCAAATTCGGAGGGAGGGGAGGGGAAGGAGTGCCCGGTCGGTCGGTCGGGGCGGACGCTTCGCGGTGATCGGAGAATCCCTTGTCCGAATCTTGCCTTAAACCCGTACTAGCCTGAACCGAATCCCTGCTTGGTTCATTGGCCTTGAAAGAGCCCTTGTTTTTCTCCGAGACGTCGATACCCCCGCGTGTCGCCGATTCATCGGATTCTCCGAAAAAGATACCTCCCAAACAAAAGGCCGTGACCAACGACAAGGCCCAAGGCAAACCGATCTTTAGGAAAAATTTCATTCTGAGTATAGAATACTGCCTAACCTTAAGTCCAACCCATCCCCTAGGCAAGGGAAGACGTGAAATTAAATTCTTCGCTTACCTTTTTAATTTCTCCGCTTGAATTTCCCGTTGGCTCTTGTAGACGATTGCCGGGACCTCGTACTCTTTTTTAAGCCGTTCGAGTTCCTTGAGAAGCCTCGCTTGCACCTTTGAATACTCGGGTCTTCCGTAAACGCTCGTCCTTTCGTCCGGATCCTTTTTCAAATCGAACAGTTCCCATTCCTTCTTGTCGTAGAAGTGAATCAGTTTGTGTCTCTCGGTCTTAACGCCTTCATGGCGGGCGACCCCGTGTCCACCTCCCTCATGGTAGTGGTAGTACAGGCTCTTGCGCCAGCCCTTCGGCTTTTCGTTTTTGAGGAGTGGAACGAGGCTGACCCCTTGCATCTTCGGATCGGCTTCCGATCCGGCGAGATCGAGAAAGGTCTGGGCGAAATCCAAATTGCTCGTCAGGTCATGGTTTTTCGATTTGGGTTCGACCACACCCGGCCAGCGGACAAGGAGAGGCATGCGGTAGGAGAGCTCGTACATCCAACGTTTGTCGAACCAGCCGTTGTCACCGAGGTAAAACCCCTGGTCTGAGGAATAGATCACCACGGTATTCTCGGCCAGTCCGCTCTCGTCCAAATATTTTAGCAAGCGCCCGACGTTCTCGTCCACCGCCTTGGCGCAGAGAAGGTAGTTGCGGATCCAACGCTGGTAGTGCCAACGGG
>JAYOMW010000122.1:0-10132 GCA_038121045.1 Opitutia bacterium | reverse complement strand
GGAGTCCCGTTCTCTGAGTTTCTGGGGAGAATGGGCTTTCTCCTAAGCAGAAACCATTGATTTTTCCGAAGAATCCCTGAGCCTCAGTTGGCCGCAAGCTGCATCGATGTCATGTCCTTTTTCCATACGGAGGGTAACTCGAGGCGCCCCTCCTTGTTCCACTTTCTTATGAAAAGCCCGAATCTGTGAAAGTTCGGGTCTCTTCCATTCCAAACCGTCTACTTGGTTGTAAGGGATTAGGTTCACTTTCGCATTCAACCTCTTCGCGTGTTCGGCAAGGAGTTCCGCTTGCTCCAAATCGTCGTTGACTCCCTTGATCAGAATATATTCGAGGGTAATCATCTTCTTTCTTTCTTCGATGAATTTTTCGCACGCTTCAAGAAGTTCCTCGACGGGGTAACGATCATTGATCGGCATGATTTTTCGGCGGGTCTCGTTGTCTCCTCCGTGCAGGGAAATAGCCAAACGGATCTGGGCGGGGTATTTTGCAAGTTCTTGAATCTTGGGAACCAAGCCACTCGTCGAAAGTGTGAGATGCCTAGCTCCGATTCCCAAGCCTTTGGGTGACATGATTTGGTCGAGGGCGGGGAGAAGCGCGGGAAGATTGGCCAAGGGTTCTCCCATGCCCATAAAAACCAAGTTGTCGATCCGCCTGCCCGCTTCGTTCCGGGCGAGCAAGACTTGACCTACAATCTCTCCGGTCGTCAGGTTTCGTTTCAATCCGTCCAAGCCACTGGCGCAAAACTTACAACCCAACGCACATCCGACTTGTGTGGATACGCAAAGGGTAAGTCGGGAAGAACGCATTCCTTTGGTTCCCTTGGTTGCGGGGATGAGCACACTCTCGATCAATTGGCCATCCCGTAGGCGCCAAAGGAACTTTTGCGTGGTATCTTTTGATCCTTGTGCTCGTACCTTATCCATGGGGATCGTATCCCAGGTCTCGCTCATTTCTGCCCGCAGGGACGCCGGCAGGTTGGTCATTTCTTTCCAGTCGAGGATTCCTTTTTCAAAAATCCAATTGCGCACTTGTTCCACTCGATAGGCGGCAACCCCATCCATTTCCCATTCATCCGAAGGACTATCCAAAAGCAAAGGCCTCAAACCATTCATTGCCACCTTGAATAGCCCAAGCCTGCCACGATGGCAACGGGTATCTATCGGTCGAACTAAGAGCGGCTAAGCGATTACCTGATCGATTGGTTCCGCTCCCTCCACGCCGACCAGACTCTTGTCCAAGCCGCCATGGAAAAAAGTAAGGTCGTTTGGATCCAAGCCAAGCAGGTGAAGGATCGTGGCATGGAGCCGCCTGACGTGAAAACGGTCTGTGACCGCCATGCTTCCGAGCTCGTCGGTTTCCCCAACGCTTACGCCTCCCTTGATTCCTCCCCCGGCCATCCACATGGTGAATCCGTAAGAATTGTGATCTCGCCCAGTGCCCTTGGCATATTCGGCAGTCGGTTGGCGCCCGAATTCACCTCCCCAGACCACCAAAGTTTCGTCTAGTAAGCCTCTTTGCTTAAGATCCTTGAGCAGACCGGCAATCGGCTTGTCCGTGTTTCCGGCATGATAGGTGTGGTTTTTGACAAGATCACCGTGGGCATCCCAATTGGCGTCGTTGTGATTCCCTCCGGAATAGACCTGAATAAAACGAACCCCCCGTTCCACCATACGACGGGCCAAAAGGCACTTTCGTCCGAAATCCTCGGTTCTCGAACCATCGATGCCGTAGAGACTCTTGACATGTTCGGATTCCGAGTCGAGGTCCACCGCTTCGGGAGCCGAGGCCTGCATCTTGTAGGCAAGTTCGTAGGAGGCGATTCGGGCGGCCAAATTGGTATTGTCGTAGCGGGTCGAAAGATGCCCCTCGTTCATCGTTCGAAGGTGATTAAGCAAAGTGCGTTGATCGGTACGTTTCATACCATGAGCGTTTTCCAAATCAAGAATAGGGCTGCCTTGGGAGCGCAAAACCGTCCCTTGATAACTGGCGGGCATGTAGCCGCTGGACCAGTTTTTCGCGCCGCTGATCGGGCCGCCGGTTTTATCCAACATCACGACGTAACCGGGAAGGTTTTCGTTCACGCTTCCCAAGCCATAGTTGACCCACGAACCGAGCGAAGGGTGCCCGGAAAGCAAATTTCCTGCGTTCATCATGAGCATGGCCGAGCCATGAATCGGAGACTCGGCCGTCATGGAGTGAAGGAAAGCAATGTCATCCACACAGGAGCCAACGTGTGGGAACAAGTCGGACACCATTTTGCCGCATTCTCCATAAGGCTTGAAATCCCACTTCGGCCCGACGACCCGACTTTCGTTTCGTTTTCCTCCTCGACCAAAGGTTTTCACCTTGATGGTTTTGCCGTCCAAGGGATAAAGATCGGGTTTATAGTCGAAGGTGTCGATATGGCTGGGCCCACCGTACATAAACAAAAAGATAACCGACTTAGCTTTGGCGGGAAGGGGAGGGTGTTTGGGGGCAAGGGGATTTACGAACTTGGGAAGTTCCTTGGCCATGGCTTTGCTTGAGAAAAAACCATCCTGAGCGAGCATGCCCGTTAATCCGAGGGAAGCAAAGCCTCCTCCCAAATCTCGAAGGAATTCTCTACGGTGGGTACGGTTGCAAAAAGTGTTGTTTGGTTTGTTCATGTCGAGACTTTCGGATTCGATTAATCGAGGTATAGAAATTCGTTCAGGTTAAGAGCAAGCAAGGCAAAGCGGTCGAGGGCATCTTTTTCAGATAATTCTGCTGAAACCTTGATGTCTTCAAGCATGTTGATTGCCGCCTTGATTTCCTCGTTGGACGGGGTTCGTGACAAAATAAGCTTCAGGCCAAACGCGATTTGCTTCGAGGGGTCTTCGCCTGCTTCCTTGCGGATTCTTTCGGCAAACGTTTTGGCCGAGTCGTTCATGAACTTTCCGTTGAGCATATTGAGAGCCTGAGTCGGAACCGTAGTGCTGAATCGAACAGGGCAAGTGGAATCGGTGTCCGCCATGTCATGATTGATGAGGATTGGCATCTGCATGGAACGCTTGACCTTGACGTAAACGCTTCTGCGGTTGGCTTGCTCGGGCGTGGAGTTTCCCCAACCGGCTCCTTTTCTGGATGCCGTGGCAAGAATAACTTCGGGAAGAGGGGGAGTTACGCTGGGTCCACCTATTTCAAGGTTGATCGTACCCTTGGCTGCGAGCACCGAGTCTCTCACTTCTTCGGCGCCGAGTCTTCTCATGTCAAATCTCCAAAGCAGGTCGTTCAAAGGATCTTTCTCAAAGCATTCGTCAGATGGAGCGGATGATCTTTGGTAGGCTTGCGAGGTC
The DNA here is from genome assembly GCA_038121045.1 of Opitutia bacterium. Taxonomy (GTDB): domain Bacteria; phylum Verrucomicrobiota; class Verrucomicrobiia; order Opitutales; family Seribacteraceae; genus Seribacter. The sequence goes on along the minus strand of JAYOMW010000122.1, from coordinate 6,817 downwards.
ATGATGAGTTTGTGCATGGCCTTGACGTTCCAATCCGATTCCATGAAGCGAACGGCCAACCAATCAAGAAGCTTGGGGTGGGTTGGCAAGTCGCCTTGAAAGCCAAAGTCGCTCGTGCTGCGGACAATTCCCCGCCCGAAATGATGTTGCCAAATGCGGTTGACCATAACCCGGGCGGTTACCGGGTTGTCCTTGGAGGTAATCCATTCCGCCAAAGCCCGTCTTCGACCGGAAGATTTGTCTGTCTTGTACTCTTCCGGAATGACGGCGGCTTGCGAAGTCAAAACAGAAGGAAAGGCCGGGCTGACTTCATCTCCCTTGAGGGATGGATTTCCCCGGCGCAGTACGCGCGTGACGTTGTTACCCCGCTCGGCGACGGCCAAAACATCGTATTCGTTTTCCTTGGGCTTGGTCGGGAGATGCCTTTGCAAATCACGGGCTCGTGCTTTGTATTGGTTAAAAGCATCGTCTCCCATCAGGCTTTTGGCGTGTTTTCTAATGAGAGCAGCGAGATCGACCGCTTCGTCGAAACTTTCGAGACCCAAGTCAACGTACTGTCCGCCGGAGGTTTGCTTGCAATGAACTGCGATCACGTTTTTGCCCGTTTGCAAAACGTCGCTCGCTTCTTTGGAAACATCGTGAATTCCGTACTTGGATACGTAACTTTTTCGATCCAGGATCAGTTTGCCGTTCAGGTAGACTTGGACGTCCTCGTCGTGGTGAAGAGAGATTCTCAAGGTTTTGGGAATGGCGGCCAAACGGAAGTTTTTCCTAAGCCATATGTCCGAGGTATGCCATTTGGTGTTCACCTTGGATCCGGGGGTTCCCTCTCTTCCGAATCCGCCCTTTGCCGAATCCCATTTGGAATGATCAAAGCCCACCTCGAACCAATCGTCCGCAGGTTTTTCAAGGGAATAGTTCCAAGTCGAGCCATTTGCCCTTGCATCGGAAATCAAGACAACGGGCTTGCTTCTGATTTTGGATGATTTTTCGAGCAGGAGGTCTTCATTGAATTTCACCAGAAATTTACTCTCAAAGTCATCAATTTGACGATGCAGGTCCTTTTCGCGAAGGGACCATTTTTCGAATTGTTTGGAAAATTGTAAGTTTCCTTTCGTGGCTTGTACCTTGACCAAATTGGTATTTCCTTTTCCATGTGGAGAAACGTTGGCGAAGAAAGAAAGCATGGAATAGTAATCTTTCGTGGGTATCGGATCGATTTTGTGATCATGGCACCGGGCGCAGCCAATGGACATGGCCAAAAATATGTCTCCCGAGGTTCGAAGAATGTCGTCCAAGTAATCATAGCGGGCAAGTTCACGGTCAGCCGGTTCGTCGTCCCAGACTCCCAGACGATGAAACCCGGTTGCGGTGATCGCATCCGCATCCGCTTCGGGTAATTCGTCCCCCGCCAACTGTTCTTGCACGAAGCGATCGTAGGGCTTGTTCTCATTGAAAGCTCGAATTACGTAGTCGCGGTATCTCCAAGCCAAGGGCTTGTCTCCATCCCGTTCGTAGCCGTTGGTTTCCGCATAGCGGACCAAATCAAGCCAATGCCGTCCCCATTTTTCACCGTAGTGGGGAGAGGCGAGCAGGCGGTCGATTGTCTCTTCGAATGCTTTTTCCGAATGATCTTCCAAAAAGGCGTCGATCTGATCAAGTTCGGGTGGCAAACCGATCAAATCGAAGTGAGCTCTCCGAAGAAGCGCCGAGGGTCGGGCTGGTTCATTGGCGGGCAAACCCGTTTTTTTTAGCTTATCGAGGATAAAGGCATCGATGGGGTGTTTGGCTCCGGTGCCGGACGGAGGGTTGTGGTCGATTGGTTTGACGTAGGCCCAGTGAGCCTTGGTCCGCTCGTTGACTATCGTATTGCTCCAGTTTTCCTCCTTTTCGTGATGAAATTGAATCTCGTCTTCGAGATGGAAGGGCAAACCGCGTTTTATCCAATTTTCAAAGATGGCGATTTGTTCATCGGAAAGTTTGCCCTTCGGGGGCATCTGATGGTCTTCGTCCGCATACGAAATCATTTGAAGAAGCAGGCTGGCTTCGGGTTTTTCCAAATCGACTGCGGGACCGATTTCTCCTCCGTCCAAAATACCCTGCCGCGAGGTTAGAACGAGGTCACCGCGAATTTTCTTTTCCGCACCGTGGCATTTCCAACAGTTTTCCTGCAAGAGGGGTTTGGCTTTCTCCTTCCAAAAGGCGAGGTCTTCCTTGCCAAGATTTTTTTGCCCATGAGAGATAAAAGAAAAAAGAAAAAAGCAGAAGATGATCAGGGCAAAATTAGTTTTCATTTGTCTTTCAGGCTATCGGTATGACGGAGGTAATCAAAGTAATTCATGCAACTCGAAGAAAAACGCAACCGAGGCTAGCGGAGATTTTGTCGGCGGTTTCCTTGATCAAGTCACCAATTCGGGAAATTTCACTTTCAGGCAGTCGACTCGCGGGGGCCACCAACCAAATTGCACCGGCTAACTCTGCCCTTCGGTTGAGTACGGCGGAGCCAACGCATACTTGGCCTTCCATCTCTTCCTCGCGGTCCACGGCATAACCAAGCCTCGCGGCTTCCTCGACCTCCGCCAGAAGCTGCTTTTGAGAAGTTATCGTTTTGGAGGTGTATTTTTTGAGGGGCAGGTGCTTCACAATATTCTCGCGTTTTTCTTTTCCCAAATGAGCCAAAAATGCTTTGCCAGGAGCGGCCGTATGCAGTGGGAACCTAAGCCCTGGATTCACCTTGAAACTAAAATTGTGCAACCCTTCGACTTGTTCAAGGACTACTCCTTCGTTTCCTAGCATGACTCCTGCAAGCATGCTTTCTTTGGTGAGGTCGCGCAAAGTACGCATATGTGGGATGGCGCTCTCGATAAAGGAAGCGTCACCGACCACGGGGGTTGCGAGTCCCAGAAGTTTTTCGGAAAGAACGTACCCCTTCTCCCCGGTTTGCTTCACCACGTAGTTTCTTCTCACAAGAGTGCTCATTATGCGGTAGACGCTGTTTATGGGGAATTTCAGCTCGGCGGAGATCTCATTGACCGAAAGCCCTGCCGGTTTTTCATTCAGTAATTCAATGATCGTAAGCGCCCGATCCAAGCCCGGCACATTGTATTTTTGTTCAGCGGAAGACATGGCGTTTTGAAATATAAACTATAAACCAAATATCAAAAAGTTTAAAAATTAGGACTTGTTGATTGAAACTTTTTATTAAGACGCAAAGTTAAAGGTAACAACCATGCGCGAAACCTCTCGATCCAAACTCTTTACTACACTCTGTCTGTTCATCTGCATCTTCGTTTTTGAACTTTTTTCTCAAAATGGGAGTCAAAGGAGAAGACCTCCCGTGCGCGAGCACACCGTCACAAAAAGTGAAGAACTTAATCTGCTTCCATCGGATGACAAATTACCTTTCAAGCCCTTAACCAAATTCAAGAAATCAAAGTCCGAATTGACGGTTGAATCCAATGCCATACCCGAGCACAAGGTGGGTGCTTTTCCATCCCGTGGAAATCCCAACAAGATCCGGGAACAGGCCCTTAAGTTTACTTTGCCCCTTAACCCGAAGCCGGCCAAAGAACCAATTCCTTTGCACAACGAATCCGGGCGCGGGCCACCTAATACGCCTTTTGGTATAGCACTCAATGGCGTGCTCTTTGATCCCGGGACGGCCGAGTTCTACATGGGGGACCGTCGCGCTGACTGGAATTATGAGGCACTCGGTGGAGCAGTATCGTTAGGGTTGGATGAGAATCATGGACATGTTCAGCCCAACGGATCCTATCATTACCATGGTTTGCCCACCGCTTTTCTAAAAAAGCTAGGAGTAAGCCCCCGAAAGCATTCGCCGATGATCGGATATGCCATGGATGGATATCCCATTTACGCTCTTTATGGATACATGGATCCTACGAACCCGGAGTCGGGCATTAAGAAACTAACGAGTAGCTTTCAAGTGAAGAAAGGGAGCCGCCCGAATCCGCCTGGAGGCAAATACGACGGGACCTTCAGCAAGGATTATGAATATGTAAAGGGTTCGGGAGATTTGGATGAGTGCAACGGGCGGTTCACTATTACGAAAGAATATCCGAAAGGAACCTATGCTTATTTTCTTACTGCTAATTGGCCCGTCATTCCAAGATACTTCAAGGCAGAACCCTTAAGACTGAGAGGCATGCTACGTCCTCGCCAAGCGCCTCCGTTTCGTTAGGAAAAACAATAGGGTTGCCAAGTAATGTGGGCGTTACGGAAAAAATAATTATTTTCTTGTATTGAGCAATAAATTGGAGTTCAATTTAGTTCTATATTTTCGTCTACTAACTTAATGCGAGAATTTCTTTTTTTTCAGTAAAATCATAACCAAAGAAATCAATATGGACCAAACTGCAAATACCGAACAAAGTGACAAAGAATGGCTAACAACCTTACTGCTATGCTTATTTTTGGGCAACTTGGGAGTGCACAGATTCTACACCGGCAAAAGTGGAAGTGGCGTTGCTCAATTGCTAACCTGTGGAGGTTTTTTCATATGGGCGCTCATAGATCTTGTCATGATCATCACCGGATCCTTTACGGACGCTCAAGGTCGCCCGCTTAAGAAATAACTTTACCGTATAAATTTATAAGAACCGATTCCGGAAAACTTCGGAGTCGGTTTTTTTTGATAGGCGGCCTTAGCCTTTGTTTTTCTGACTAACCAAGGCATCTCTTGCTCACTTCAAGGCCCTGTTGGAAGAAGAAGCGAATTGAACCAATCGAACCGCTTTGGCGGCCGCTTCGCGCAGAACCTTGGCTTGGTGCGAATTCAAGGATCCGTTCCAGCGGATTAAGCGGGGATCCTTATCCGTGAGGGTTCCCCACATGACGCAGGCGGCCAAATAGCCTCCCTCAACCGAAGGGTGGCTTCCGTCATTCTTGTAAAGTTTCCTGAACAAGGCTTTGTCCTTCCCGTGAACAATGGCAAAGGCATGTCCGACCGGAGACAGCAGGACGCGGTTCTCCTCGGCTGCCTTTTGATAGGAAGAGCTGATTTTTCCATGCATGGTGATGAAGTCAGGATAGATTTGCTTATTGCGTTTGTCCCCGTCCCGCCTTCCCCAAGTCATAAAGAGGCAAGGTTTGGCTCCTTGTTTTTCGATGGCCTCGCATAGTCCATTCGCCGCCGCATGAAAGCCTTCGGTATATGGACCCCCAAGACCGGGTTTTTGGCTTTGGTCTTGGATTACGACAAAATCCCAATTTGTTGAGTAGAGTGCTTTTTGGCTTGTTGGGTTGGTGAGGTGGAAATTCAGATCTTTGCCCCCGGGGGTTCCGAACTGCAATTCGTACGACCCTCCATCGCGGTTGAATACCTCCTTGATGAAGTGGGCGCTTTGGGCGGTGTAGCTGTTGCCAAGGAAGAGGATCTTCGTTTGTTTGCCTGTTGATACCGAGACCAAGAGTCCGGAGAGGAGTAAGGAAAAGATGAATTTCATAGGGTTGAATGTTGGCGGTATGCTCTCTCAAGGCTTCGATCGGGACAAGTAGATATTTGATCGCTACTTACAACGGTAGGGCCTGGGGTTACCGGCAAATTTTTCCTTTTGGGAGTGAGCTAATTGATTGCGGATGGATCCTACACCATACTATATGAAGTGTACCAATTAACACTCAAACCTTCCCATGATCCAAGTCCGCCTCTCTGTCTTAGCCAAGCCATGTCTTTTCTGTTTGCTTGGGCCAATCTTTTTGTTCTCTTCTGTTCAAGCTTCCGAGGTTTCACCTCTCTTGCTCCAACGTTGCGCTCCTTGTCATGGGCCCGACCTGAACGGGGTGGGTGGGGTCTTCCCGAGCCTCATGACTTCGGAGTTGGTCAAGAAGGGAGAATTGGATCCCGTAATCAATTTTATTGTCAAGGGAAGCCCGTCCGATTCCCAGTCCTTGGTGAAGATGCCTGCCAAGGGCGGTCACTTGGATCTGGGGGATGAAGAGATTCGTAAGATTGCCCGGCAAGTAATCGATTTAGCCCAAAATTACGTCGAAAAGAAAGCCCCCCCTACAGCATCGCGAGAGGGATATTTCAAGGAACGGTTTGGCCCCGTTGTTTCCACGGCGATTGAGACTGCGCCAGTCGTTTCATGGCCACCCGCAGAGAGTGCGTCCGAACGAGCGAAGAGACTTTACCAAAGAGAAAAGAAATTATTGGCACAGCTTCAAGAAGTGGGAGGCAAAGAGTATGAAGGAATGGGATTGGAAGATTTATCCCAATTAAAATCAAAAGACCTAAGCAGTCCCTCTGATCAGGTACAGGGAACTTCTACTAACTCTCCCAAAAATGAAAACCCTTACCTAGCTATTGATGACCAACCCGCCACAAAATACCTTAATTTTGACGGGGCCGGAAGCGGGCTCGAGCTGAAGATTAAAAATTCGGTAGTAAATGGAATATCCATCACCTCTGCCAATGATGCCCCTGAGCGGGATCCCAAAAGTTTTGTCCTGAGTGGGTCGAATGATGGAGAGAGCTTTGTCGAGATCGCCAGCGGTTCGATCCCGGTTTCCCGGGGGAGGGGGAAGTTAAAAACGATGAGGTTTCCAAACGGGAAAAGCTTTTCCCATTACAGAGTTCTTTTTCCGGAGTTGGTGGGGGAGGGAAAGATACCCATGCAAATTGCCGAGCTTGAGCTTTTGCCAAAGCTTGAGGGGAGTCCCGTCGATGACCTGATTAAGGAAGCCACCAAGCTGAACGAGCAAATCGCGGAAGTAACACAAAAGGTTCGCTACGTTGTTTCCCGGGCTCATCTGGTACCCCTTGGAGAAGACCGCCGGGCCGGAATGGTTTTTGACA
>JAYOMW010000121.1:1506-10165 GCA_038121045.1 Opitutia bacterium | reverse complement strand
TCTCCGGCATACTTCTGAGCAAATTTCAATGCCTCGACCAGCGACGAGAACTTGGTGTTCTCCAAAATCGAAAGGGCGGATTCGGCATCGACTTGTTGCTCTCTCGTTAACTTGAATCCACTCGTGCCTTGGTTCTGTAACTTGCGCTTGATTCGCTCGGCCTCAAGTTTTGCCTCATCCAAAGTGGGAAACCTGGGCCTGTACTTTTTCGTACCTCCGAGCTTAAGCCCGACGTCCAATTCCCAGTTGTCCCGATCCTTCTTGTATCGGATCGTTCCGACGCCCGGGATTTTGATGGTTTTCGGGGTGTTTCTGTCCTTCTTGGGCATAGTGATGAATATGCATGAAAGGAGGGTGAAATACAATGAAAACTGACAACAAAATGACAACAAATAATACTAAGTCGTTGGTATTCAGTAAAAGAAAGTGGTTTCCTAAACCGTAGATCGAGGTTCGATTCCTCGTGGGGGCGCCATTCTCATTTGCCGGTTTCGTTCTTCTGGGTTGGGGATCAAACTTGCTTGAATTGGTTGCCTGCTCTAATTTTTCCAAATTCAATCGATGGGGAACTTACTTGATATTTTGACTTACGTGGCGCCGCCGGTGCTTCTTTTGCTCTTGGGCGCAGCGTTGAGAAGAGCAGGCTGGTTCAAGGCGGAAGCAGATGCCTCGCTAAGCGTATTGACCGTGCGAGTTCTTTACCCGTGTTTTTTCTTTTACCATATTGTAGGGAGCGAGGAACGCATGGCTCCAGGTAACTTGGCTTTCGTGGTGGGTGTCGGATTTTTATCCATAACGTTGGGTTTTTTCGTGGCTTGGTTTGTTGCCCGCCTTGCTCGAATAGACGTTGCCAATGCTCCGGCTTTTACTTTTGCCTCGGGAATTTTCAATTATGGTTACTTTGCCTTCCCGGTTGCCATCTCTTTGTTCGGGGAGGAAATTTTACCTAAGTTCATCGTCTTCAACTTGGGGGTTGAAATTGCCATTTGGACGGTGGGCATTCTTTTCCTTGCTTCTTCGGGTTTCAAGTTTTCCCGTTTGATCAATCCTCCGGCCATTTCCATTGTTCTGGCCTTGCTGGTCAAAAATTGGGGAGGAGATGCAATTGTGCCTTCTTTTGCTTGGGAGGTGATCAAGATGCTGGGGGCTTGTTCGATACCGGTTGGTCTTCTGTTAATCGGTGGAAATATTTCCGATTTGATGAAGGGATTTAAGTTTTCGAAAGCATACAAGGTGGAACTTTCATCGGTTGCAGTCCGATTGGTCCTCGTTCCCGCTCTTTTGCTTTTGTACGCCTGGAAAGGGCCAATGCCAGAGGGTATGGACTGGATACGAAAAGTCCTTGTCGTTCAAGCCGCTATGCCCGCAGGGATTTTTGCGATAGTGGTCGTAAGAATATACGAAGGGGACCGAACGACTGCAATGCGAGCAATTATGGCAACTATGTTGGGTAGCCTTCTTTCCCTGCCAATGTGGCTTTTCCTCGGACTAAGGTTATTACCTTAGAAATAAGGCGTGTGGGGAGGTGTTTAATGTTTGCCTAGGAGGTGTCTTTTGCCGCCACGCCTTCTTCGTAATTGGCTTTGGCTTCAAGGGTTTCGAAAATATTCGTTACGGAACTTTTGAGCTTGTTGTATTCCTCGGCATAAATGAGGGAGATCAAGTAGTGTTTGAATTCTTTTCTGTCCCGGATGATTTTCAGGTCCAATTCCTCCATTTCCTGAGCAAACTTGATATGCATCTTGTCAATTTCCGAGTCGAATTTCTTGTGTTCTTTTTCGATGTGTTGTTTTACTCGGGCAACTGCGCCAATCAGATTCCTGCTGTTCCGACAGTCTTTGGAAGTGAAGTCATGAAAAGATATAAGTCCGGAAGCCAATGCGGCGGCAAAAGCAGTTAGCTCTGCTTCTCCCTTTTGACTCTCTTTGGTCGCCCAACCTTCGATTGCTTTGAGCAAGCGTGAAACGGAGGCTTTGGCTTCGTCCGAGTCCGACAAATGTACTGTATCTTCGTCCATTCTTTAGAGATTAAAAAAGTTGTATGATGTGATAAAAAGATTAGCAAAACAACTAGTTGTCAAATTATTTATGAGTGTTTTTGAAAGTTATGTTCCGAAAGTGGCTTTATTTTGAAAGTTTTTGCTCGTAATCCCTCAGTTCATTCCTTGCCACGCGACTCAGAAGGAGCATTCCCAAGATATTGGGGAATGCCATTCCAAGAATCATTAAGTCGCTAAAGTCCAATATGTTGGTTGCCGTTATGATTGAGCCGAGAAAGCATGAAATCAAGAACAGTAGTTTGTATACTATGGATGATCGGTCACCGAAAAGCCAAACCCAGCATCTTTCCCCGTAATAGGACCAAGAGATCATTGTGGAAAAGGCGAAAAGGAAGACGGCGACTGACAATACGTAGGGAAACCATGGAATAACGCTTGCCATGGCTGTCGAGGTGAGCGCTCCTCCCTTGTTTCCCTCAATATAGCCTTGAATCTTGGATTGTTCCCCGAGGTCGGACGTAAAGTTCAAGGGTTCGTAGACACCGGTAATGATGATGACCAGCGCAGTCATAGTGCAGACCACGATGGTATCTATGAACGGTTCCAACAGGGCGACCACGCCCTCTTCGGTTGGGTGCGATACCTTGGCGGCGGAATGAGCAATGGCTGCCGAGCCAATGCCTGCCTCGTTGGAAAAAACAGCCCGCTTGACGCCAATAACGAGTATTCCCAAAAATCCTCCGAATCCTGCTTCGACGTTGAAAGCACTCTTTAAAATCAAGGCAATGGCGGCAGGGATTGCATCAACGTGCAAGGCAAGAATCACAAGGCAGGCCAGCAAGTAGATAGCGCACATGGCGGGGACAATGCGGGAAGCCACGCTGGCGATTCCCTTGATGCCGCCGAGAATGACTAGTCCGACCAGAGTCGTGATGGCCAAGCCGTAGACCCATGGGAACTTGTCGAGGAAACCATCACTCCCATCTTCCGGACGGAATACGGATTTAATCAAGTCGAGAGATTGAACGACCTGAAAGGCATTTCCCCCGCCAAAGGATCCACCTATGCAAAGGATGCAGAACAAACCGGCGAGAAAGCCTCCCAGATGCTTCAAGTTGAGGTCTTTGAGGCCATCCGAAAGATAGTGCATTGCCCCTCCCATGATTTTGCCGTCTTTTCGGACCTTTCGGTATTTTTGCCCGAGAACGCACTCCGTGAATTTTGAAGACATGCCAAGGAACCCGACCAAGATTATCCAAAACATCGCACCCGGTCCACCTGTTCCGATGGCAATCGCAACCCCCGCAATGTTTCCAAGTCCGACCGTGGCCGAGAGAGCCGTGGTCAAGGCTTGAAAGTGAGTGACTTCCCCCTTTTGATCCTTCGAGTCGTATTTGCCCCGTACAAGGTCAATTGCGTGTTTGAAGAGTCTTAGGTTCACGAAGCGCATGCGCAGGGTGAAAAACAACGCACCCCCAAGCAGCCATCCTACGATGAGAGGAAAGCCCCGTTGGATTGCAATGAAGCCGATGGGCTTGACGTTTTCTTTCTTGAGGTAGTCGTTGGGGGAAGCCGAAAAATTTGCGTATTTGGTTTCGAAAGTCGTGGGGGCGGGGTTTTCAGGGTATTCCCACCGGCCGTCTTTCAGTCGGGCCGCCTTCAGTTTGCCTTGGTCAAAGGTGTAGTTGCCGCCAGTTGCATTCTGCTCCGTAAGTTGGCTGACTTGGTTTGAAGAAAAGAAGTATACAGGGGATCCGTCTTCGTAATAGTGAGTTCCGGGAATCTTCCAGAACAGCAAATCCGCGATCGGACTGACTATGTGCTCGCCGAAGAATTGGTCTATCTTGGCTTGCCAATCGGGCGGCGTGTTTTCGTCATTCCCGAAACAATCAAGCGAAAGACAAAAAAAACAAAGGCAAACGGCAAAAAATCTTTTTTTGTTTTCTAAGTTGATCATATGCTTTTGGGGTTGATGAAGACAAAGACTGTGAATTCGCTTTGACGAGGGCAAGGGTTAAGATCATCAATAGGTTTTTTTGAATTGGATGAAATTGATTGACCGTTACCTCGGATTGGAGTGGGCAAAATGGTTTGCCCTGAGCTTATTCTTTCTTTTTGCGATCCTTTTCCTTCAGGCTCTTTCCGACGACCCGGATTTTGCCCGGGGTTTGCTTGAACAAGAAGGTCGAAGGAAAGGGTTGGCTTGGATTTTGGGATACGTGCCATGGGTTTTGCCCGTTTCTTGTTTTGTTGCGACCGTGATCAGCCTATCTTTTCTTTCAAAGAATCGGGAATTGTTAGCCTTGCGGGCTTCGGGTTTCTCTTCGTTCGGACTGAGCAGACCCTTTGTTTTGTTTGGGGCGATCTTGTCTTTGGTATGCTGGCAAGCCGTCAATTACAGGATCCAGAGTACGGCTTCGAACAATCAGTTGGAAAAGGTCATGCCTTTGGATTCCTTCAGAATGAAAATTGGAAAAGAGAGAATTTGGTATTTTGGGGAGTTCGACGAGGTGTCAGGGGAGGGGACCGGGGTACACGTCTATTCCTATGACGAAAATGGATCCGATTCATATCGTATCCGAGCCAAATCCGCTTCGCGGGATGGAAGCGATTGGATTTTCGAAAACGGCAGGTTTTTGGGTTTTCCTTCGGGGAAAGGCCTTCCTCTCCCTAATGAAAGCGGAAACGGATTGAATTGGGAGAAGTCTCCAGTACCTTTGGGAAGCTTAATTCAGGGGCGATCGAGTCCGCGCATAAACAAACGGTTTTCAAGCCTCCGTCTTTCTTTGCCGTCCGATGATCCCCGAATTCACGTAGCCCTTCGCAAAAAGCCAGCCAGTCTGAGCTATGACGAATTGACAAGCGTAATAGAAAACTATCCTCATCAAAGCTCGGCAACGCTTTATCCGTATCGACTGAGGAAGGCTCAACTTGCCGGGAGCGCGCCCAGTTGCCTTTTGGCGGTTCTTTGCGGTCTCGCGGTGGGTTTGAGAAAGAAAACCTCGTCCGCCGGTTCAATGGCGGGGATTGCTCTGCTGGGAGCTTTTTTGTTCTATCTTCTGAAAACCTTTTGCGATGCCTTGGGAGAAAAGGGGATCGTTTCCGAGTGGGAGGCCGTTGGAATCCCTTACTTTTTTGTTGTCGCAGGCTCTTTTTATCTTCTGTTGCGGAATCGCTGAACCGATCCTCTTTCTCAGGAAACCTCCCTGAGTTGGATGCCTTCAATGACTTTCCCGTCCGCCAAAATATTGGTTACCGTGACGATTTGGTCTTTTTCATGAACCCAACATTCCTCTTTCAATTTTTTGATTGCTTCTTGAACGGTCAGTTCGGGATCCGCCGAAAACGGCATGAGGAACGGCTCGATTCCCCAAATCAAGCGAAGCCTGCGATGAAGTCCTTCGACGTCGGTAAAGGCGAAGAGGGGGGCTCCGTTAGGCCTTAAGGCTCCGAGTTTGGCGGCCAAGTCACCGCTTCGAGTGAAGACCAAAACGGCCGAATTTTCAATCCGCATCGCCAACATCGCCGCAGAACGGAGCATCTTTGCCTTTGGCCGGAAAAGTTTGAGTTCCTCAGTCAGTCCAGGCTGAATCTCGGCTTCGATCCGGGCGGAAATTCGATTGAGGAGTCGAACGCATTCGACGGGATGTTTGCCAGTCGTTGTTTCACCGCTGAGCATTAGGCAGTCAGCTCCTTCGTTAACTGCATTGGCCACGTCGCTGATTTCAGCCCGCGTGGGTACAGGGGAGTCAATCATCGACTCAAGCAAGTGAGTAGCGACGATGACGGGCTTGCCTCGCGATTGGCAGGCTCCAACGGCCCGTCTTTGAATGATGGGGAGCTCTTCGAAGGCGCATTCGATTCCCAAATCACCCCGGGCTACCATCAAGGCATCGGATGCAGAAATGATTTCGTCCAAGTTGCTTACTCCTTGCTGGTCTTCGATTTTGGCAATGATTTGTGCGTCTGAATTGTTTTCCCGAAGAAAGCTCCTGAAGAGATCAATGGCATCACCGTCCCGGGTAAAGGAAAGAGCAAAGTAGTCGTGTTTGCACTCGATCCCGACCAAAGTGTCTTGCTTGTCTTTTTGGGTGATCGAAGGCAAACCCGTTTCGATTCCAGGCAAGTTGACGTGCCGCCTGCTGCCAAGCGTGCAATCTTGCAATACGGTGCAGCGAATTACGCCTTCGGATTTTTCCACCACCTCGAGTGAGATCAATCCATTGTCCAAAAGGACTGTTCCTCCCGGTTGCAGGTGATCGGTCAATCTTTCATAACTAACTTTAATGCGGATTGGTTCATCTTTCCCGTCTTTTTGCGTGGAGGGGTTGCCATAGCTTAATTCCACCGTTTGGTCTTTCTTCAGTTTAATTGGCTTGTCCAGAAACCCTGTTCTGATTTCAGGGCCCTTAACGTCCATCATAATGGCCGGTTCGCGCTTAAGCCTTGCCCCAATCGATCTTATTTTTGATGAAATTTCTCTTACCCAGTCATGGTCAGCATGAGCCATGTTCAGCCTGCAAACATCGACCCCTTCCTTGATCAATTGCTCGAGAGTGTCCTCTTTTTCGGTCGCAGGCCCGATTGTTGCTATCACTTTGGTTTGTCGAAGCAAGCTTTTCATAAAGGGATTGACTCTGCGGTAGTCGGATCGACGACGTAAGTTGAGAATCGATCGCCTTGTCCGTTCAATGAGCCAAAGCGGTCTTTGACTAATTCGACGTCGTTGCAGTCTTTGCTCAAGTGCATGAGAAAGATTTTCTCCCAACGGCTTCCTTCCATGGAATTGAGCAAATCGAAAGTAGATTGATTGGACAAGTGTCCGTGCCTTCCCCTTATTCTTTGCTTCAAGCTCCATGGCCTTCGTTGGTCTTCTTCAAGCATTTTGGAGCAATGATTGGCTTCGAGGACCAAAATGCGTGCTTGCCGTATTCTTTCCCGCACAAGGGCAGGAACATATCCGAGATCCGTTACCCAAGCCAGGCTGGAAAAGGGGTCGAAGAGGTCATCCTTTCCCCATTTAAAATAGAATCCGACCGGGTCGTATGCATCATGCGGTACGCTGAATGGGTGGATTTCGAAAGATTCGAAAGAAAAAGGCTTTCCGGTCTCGAAAATTTTCCAATTCGGACGCCTTGGCAACTTGGCTTGGATCGCTTGGACGGTATCCCTGTTTGCAAAAATCGGCAACCTTCCGAACTTTGAAAGGCCTCTGATCCCTGCGGAATGATCATTATGTTCGTGTGTGAGAAAAACAGCGCTCAGCTCCTCGATCGCAATGCCTTCCTCGCCAAGCAGAAATTGAAGCTTCTTGCCAGAGAGCCCTGCATCGATAAGGATGGTTTTGTCGTGAACCCGCAAAACCGCTGCGTTACCCGAGCTGCTCGATCCCAATATTTTGAAGAATACATCCACCAATCCTAGGTTAAAGGATATGAATTGGAGTTAGCCAACCCAAAACTTGAAAATCTTTTCCAATGCCAATTCAAAATGAAGTTTTGGACATAGTGGATGCTATGGACAGGGTGATCGGCGAGGCGAGCCGTTCCAAGGTTCACGATCGTAATTTGTTACATCGCGCGGTACACGTGTTCATTCAAACCCGGCCGGGATACTGGCTATTGCAAAAAAGATCGGCTCAAAAAGACTTGGAGCCCATGCTTTGGACCTCAAGTTGTTCGGGGCACGTCGACAAAGGGGAGCAATACGTCGAATCTGCCATTCGGGAATGCAAGGAGGAACTCGGGCTTGATCTGGGTCGGTCCGAAATAAAGGAAATTTTTCGGTGCAGCCAATGTCCGGAAACTGGAAACGAGTTTGTCAGGGTATACCAGGCGAGGGCGTCCGGGAGGATCATCCCGTGCCCGGATGAGATTATTGAAACCGTTGAACTGAGACTGGATGAGTTGGAAGTTGCCTTGACTCGAACCCCTCACTCTTACGCGTCGTCATTCAGGCACCTTTTTCCCTTCTTGAAAAAGAAGCTAAGCCCTACATGAGTTCCATCTGATCGGAAAGGGATGATTGACCATCCCTGAAACCAGAAACTTCCCAACCTTTGGAGGTAAGAACACGACCTTGGGCCGTTCTCTTGACGTATCCCTCCTGAATGAGAAAAGGCTCATGGACTTCTTCCAGAGTATGCTCCTCTTCTCCGACGCCAACAGCGATCGTACCAAGTCCGACTGGTCCGCCCTGGTAGTTTTTGGCCATGGTTGAGAGAATTCGTTTGTCCATTTCGTCCAAGCCATGGCTATCTATGGCCAGAAGATCCAAGGCGTTACAGGCGATTTCACGGGTGATTTTGCCATCGGCCCTTTCCTGAGCGTAATCTCTTGTGAAGTGGATGAGATTGTTCGCAATGCGGGGTGTGCCTCTCGCTCTCCCGGCAAGCTCTTTTGCTCCTTCTTGATCGATGGGGCAATCGAGAAGTTTACAGCTTCTGAGAACAATCCTGGCAAGCTCTTCTCTCTTGTAGTAATCTAGTCTGGTTTGAAGGGTGAAACGACTTCGCATGGGGGAGGTGAGCAAACCGACTCGGGTCGTGGCCCCGACCAAAGTGAATCTGGGGACTTCCAGCCTTACGCTTCGGGCATTGGGACCTTGGTCGATCATAATGTCGATGCGATAATCTTCCATTGCCGAGTAAAGATATTCTTC
>JAYOMW010000121.1:0-1406 GCA_038121045.1 Opitutia bacterium | reverse complement strand
GCGGAAGGAGAGTGAAAAGCCTTTGGCATTTCGCTCTCGGGCAACCTTTCGACACGGGCTCCCAGCGATTGTAGTTTCCTTTCGAATGAATCATATCCGCGATCAAGGTGATAAATTCTTTGAACCCAAGTCTCTCCTTCGGCCGCGAGTCCTGCAAGGATTAAAGCAGCGCTGGCCCTTAGGTCAGAAGCCATTACGGGCGCTCCCGTGAGCGGTTTCCCTCCTCGCACAATGGCGCTTGTTCCCTCAAGAGAAATTTCCGCACCCATTCTCAGGAGTTCGGGCACATGCATGAACCGGCTGGGATAGACCCTTTCCGTCAAGATACTCAAGCCGTTTGCCCGGCACGCCAAGGCACAGGTTTGCGCTTGCAGATCGGTCGGAAAGCCAGGGTAGGGTAGGGTAATGGCTTCAAAGGATTTCAACCCCCCGTTGTAAACCTCCACCGAGAGATCGTCCTTACCGACGTTTTCGACATTGATCCCGGAGTCGGACATTACGTTGAGAAAAGCGCCAAGGTGATCGCTCCTTGCCTGACGAACCAAAATCTTTCCATTCGTAATAGCCGCCGCAAGGATGTAGGTTGCCGCCTCGATCCTATCGGGGATTACGCTATGCCGGCATCCCTTCAGGCTTTCCACTCCCTCGATTTCAATCATGTGGGAACCTATTCCGGCAATCTTTGCCCCCATGCTGGTAAGCATGCGGCAGAGATCCGTTATCTCGGGTTCACAAGCCGCGCTGTCTATGGTCGTCCTTCCGGGGGCAAGGGTTGCCGCCATGATGGCGTTTGCGGTCCCCGTGACGGTGCTTCCGTGCCGTCCTCCCATGAAAATCGAGTTTCCTTTCAATCCGTCGGCTTCGACCTGGATGACCCCGGCTTTCAATTCAACATTGGCCCCCAATCTTTCCATTGCCCTCAGGTGTAAATCGATGGGACGATTACCAATGACACACCCTCCGGGCATTGGGATTTCAGCACGCCGCAATCTTGCCGTCAGCGGGCCAAGTAGGCAAACGGAGGCACGCATCTTGCGGACCAACTCGTAGGGTGCGTAGTGAACGATTGATCTGGGCTTTATCTTCCAAGTGGTTTGATCCAGTCTTTCGATTTCCGCACCCAACTCGGTAAAAATCCCCGCCATAAAGCGGATGTCACTGAGGTCGGGGACGTTTTCGAGTACGCTTTCTTCCGGAGAAAGCAAGGCGGCGGCAAAAAGAGGTAAAGCGGCGTTCTTCGAGCCACTTGTTTTGACCGTACCTTCAAGGGTTTCCCCTCCTCGTATCCTAAAGACTTCCACTTTGGGCGTGGACTCTTTGTTTTGGCATTACCAGTGGAAGCCTATTTGCCGAAAAGTTTGGAGAGAAAACCACTAATGCCCTTCTTTTCGGGAATCTTCTTCTTT
>JAYOMW010000120.1:0-10175 GCA_038121045.1 Opitutia bacterium | reverse complement strand
CCCAAGGAAAAGGTTTGGGGCAAGATCAGCGCCGAGGCCCCGGCCATGGGATTGGATCCCAAGTTCGTCTACGCCATTTGTCATGCCGAGAGCAGTTTGGACGCGAATGCGGAAACTTCCGTGGCCAGGGGCATGATGCAATTGACGGAAGCCGCCTGGGTCGACGTCACGGAGTTGCATTACAGGCAGGCCTTCGACTGGGAGACGAACGTCGAGGTGGGCATGCTTTACCTGAAGCGGCTGAAGGGAATGCTCGAAAGTCAGGAAGTGTTTTCCTATCCCCGTTTGGCGGCAAGCTATAGGTTCGGATATGGAGCTCTCAGGAAGGAAAAGTTCATGGTCAGCCGTCTTCAAACCCCGGTGAACCGAATTTACCGGAAATTATTCGCCGGTGACATGGCCCCGGTTCCTCCTCCTTCCTGAGTCGACGGATGGGAGCCAAAAGCCGTGTCAAGCGAAGGGAACGGGGTGAACCTTCCCTTGTTTTGCCTTCCTCTTTTGAGGCTGACTTGAGCGGTTTCCTCTCTTGGGTGCAATTGGAGAAAGGGTTGGCCCGCAATACGGTGGCTTCCTATGAAGCCGATCTGATCCAGTGCGCGGATTGTCTTTTTTCGCAGGGGGTGGCGAATTGGCGGGAGGTTCGCATCGAACACCTTTCCGAGTGGTTGGCCTCCTTGACCGAGGACGCCTACGCGGTCGCCAGTTTGTCACGGAAACTCTCGGCCGTACGGATGTTGGCAAAGTACATGGTCGGAGAGGGGATTCTTCAAGAGGATTTCACCGAACTTATGACCAACCCCAAGAAGCGTCGACCTTTGCCTGGTTGTCTTGCGATCGAAGAAATCGAAGCCTTTCTTCGCGCACCCGACTTGAACACTCCGCTTGGAAAAAGAGACCGGGCCTTGTTCGAGTTGATGTATGGGAGCGGACTGAGGGTGTCCGAGATTTGCGCCCTTGAGATGAACGCAATTGATCCGGAGGAAGGGTTTGCCCGGATTTTCGGGAAAGGTTCCAAGGAGCGTGTCGTCCCCGTCGGCAGCCATGCCGGCGAGGCCATAAGGAATTATCTGCACGGAGGTCGTCCTCATTTGGTCAAAGACGGTACGGGAGGCGAGTTGTTTCTGAGCATGCGGGGTCAGGGTATTTCGAGGAAAATGATTTGGGTTTTGGTCAAGGGGTACGCCAAGAAGGCGGGGATCGAGAAGAACGTGACTCCTCACGGCTTGCGACATTCCTTTGCCACCCATTTGTTGATGGGGGGTGCGGACGTTCGGGCGGTCCAGGAAATGTTGGGCCATGCGGACGTCGGGACGACCCAAATCTATACCCAAGTGGAGGCGGAGCGTCTTCTTGACGAGCATGCGAACTTCCATCCTTTGTCCCGCTCTGCGGGCTGAGAAAGCAAACTTTTTTCAAACGTGCGCAAAATAAGGTTGAAAGGATTGAGGATGACCCTTCTTTAAGATGTCCTCGTGAAGGTAACGGTTTTTGTTTCGCCCAAGACAACGGTCTTGGATCCTCAAGGCGCCGCGGTCGAGCAAGCGATGAAAAGCTTGGGCCATGAATCGGTCGAAGGTGTGCGGGTGGGCAAAACCGTGACCTTCGAAATGCCGGGGGAAGACACTCCCGAGACCCGGAGCAAGTTGGATCAATTGTGCGACGGGTTGTTGAGCAATCCGGTCATCGAGGATTATCGCTTCGAGATTGAACAAGGATAAAGGTGAGGATCTTTCGTTACCTGGATCAGGCTGGAACCATGGGGTTCGGTCGCTTTGACGAGCAGGGCCAAACCTTTCGAATTCTGAAAAAGGATGACGGCGATTTTGAGGTGACCGATGAGAAGATCACACCGTTTCAGTTGCTTACTCCGATCGATTTCAGGTGCATTTACGGGGTGGGTTTGAACTACAAGGCTCATGCGAAGGAAATTGGGCGCGACATGCCCAAGCACCCGATGATTTTCATGAAGGCCGCCACTTCCATTCAAAATCCGGGTGACCCCATAGTGCTTCCTCGTTTTCTCAGGAGTGACAAGGTTGATTACGAAGGAGAACTTGGGGTGATTATCGGAAGGCCTTGCAAAAATGCCAAACCCGAGGAAGCCTTGTCCTATGTTTTGGGCTATACCTGCGTGAACGACGTAAGCGCCAGGGATTGGCAGAAGGAAAAAGGAGAGGGGCAATTTTGCCGGGGGAAGAGTTTCGATACCTTTTGTCCTTCGGGGCCTTGTCTGACCACTGCCGACGAAATACCGGATCCATCCAAGTTGACCGTACGTACGTTTGTGAACGATGAGAAAATGCAGGAATCCTCGACCGACGATTTGATTTTCGACGTGCCCACTCTCATTTCTTTCCTTAGCGGGAGCACGACTCTGCTGCCCGGAACCCTGATCCTGACCGGAACGCCTTCGGGTGTCGGAGAGGCTAGAGATCCCAAGCGTTTTCTTGTGCCGGGTGACGAGGTGACGGTGGAAATCGATGGGGTCGGACTGTTGACCAATCCTGTGGTCGAGGAAGTTTTCGGGGACGAACCCGATGAAAAAGAGTCTCAAGAATAGCCTCAATACGAATTCATGAAAGTAGCGATCTTACAATTTCCCGGTTCCAATTGCGATTGGGATGCGGAACATGCGGTGCATGACGTCCTGGGGGTTCCGGCCAAGCGCATTTGGCATAAGTCCCGCCTCCCGGCGGAGACCGAGGCAGTAATCGTACCGGGTGGTTTTTCATTTGGCGATTACCTGCGCTGTGGGGCCATTGCAAGGTTCTCTCCGATTATGTCCGACCTGAAGGAATTCGCCGGCAAGGGAGGGCAGGTTCTCGGAATCTGCAACGGGTTTCAGATTCTTTGCGAGGCTGGCTTGCTCCCGGGAGCCTTGGTCCGTAACGATTGCATGCAATTTCGCTGCGTCAATCAACCTTTGCTCGTCGAAAATTCAAACGATCGTTTTAACCGGGAAAAATTGGGTTCACGCCTTGTTTTGCCGATTGCTCACGGAGAAGGCAATTACCGGGCGGATGATGCGGTCTTGTCCGAGTTGGAGGCAAACGACCAAGTCCTTCTGCGGTACGAGGGAAACCCGAATGGGTCGGTCAACGATATCGCCGGCATTCGAAATCCGGACGGGAACGTATACGGCATGATGCCGCACCCGGAAAGAGCGGTTGAAGCGCACCATCCGGGGCAGGATGGCTTGCCTGTCCTCGCGGCCTTTGTCGAACCCATCCAAAAGACCCAGGCGATCGAACTTTCACCATCATGACGCCCCAAGCTCCATCCAGTCTTCCTCCGAACCCCGAACCCTGCCTGAACGTAGAGATTACGCCTGAACTCGTTGCTCAGCACGGTTTGCTCCCCGAGGAGTATGAAAACGTGCTGCAGATTCTCGGCAGAGAACCCAACCTCACGGAATTGGGGATTTTCTCGGTGATGTGGTCCGAGCATTGCGCCTACAAGAATACGAGGAAGCTCCTGCGTCTCTTTCCCACGGAAAAGGCGGACAAGGATGCGGTGGGGCAGGTTTTGGTCAAGGCAGGGGAAGAGAACGCCGGTGTAATCGACATTGGAGAAGGTTGGGGCGTGGCTTTCAAGATCGAGTCACACAACCACCCGAGCGCAATCGAGCCTTTCGAGGGAGCGGCCACCGGGGTGGGGGGCATCGTGCGGGACATCTTCACCATGGGGGCCCGTCCCGTTCTGCTGACCAACTCTCTGCGTTTCGGTTCGCTGGATTCACCTCAAGTCAAAAGACTTTTCCGTGGTGTCGTGAGTGGGATTTCCCACTACGGCAACTGCCTGGGGATCCCCAATATGGGGGGGGACGTTTACTTCGATGATTGTTACGAGGGCAATCCTCTGGTCAACGCTCTTTGCGCCGGCATACTCCGACACGAAGAAATTCAGAAAGGAGCTGCGACGGGCGTTGGAAACCCCGTTTATTACGTGGGTCCGGGGACCGGGCGCGATGGGTTGGGCGGTGCGAGTTTTGCCTCTCGCGAACTGACCGAGGAGAGCGCCGAGGATCGCCCGGCCGTTCAAAAAGGGGATCCATTCATGGAGAAGCTTCTGCTCGAGGCTTGCTTGGAGATGATGGCCATTCCCGGACTGGTCGTGGGCATTCAGGACATGGGTGCGGCGGGGTTGACTTGTTCGACTTGCGAAACCGCTTCGCGAGGAAATTCCGGTATCGAGATTGACCTGGACTTGGTTCCTCAGCGCGAGACGGGGATGAATTCGTACGAGATCATGCTCTCCGAGAGTCAGGAGCGCATGTTGGTTATTGTAAACCGGGGACGCGAGCGTGAGCTCGAGGAGGTATTCGAAAAATGGGATTTGCATGCCGCCAGAATAGGTGAGGTCAAGGAAGGGGATCGCATGGTAGTCCGTCACAAGGGTGTGGTGGTAGCGGATTTGCCTGCGAAATCATTGACCGACGAGGCCCCGGTTTACGACCAACCGGCTGAGGAACCCGTGCATATTGCGGAGGCTCGCGAATGGTCGGTCGAATCGATTCCGGATTTGAAGAGCGATGGAGTGGGGGAGGCTTTGGACAAACTTTTGGTCCATCCCACCATTGCCTCGAAAAGATGGGTCTGGCAACAGTATGACCACATGGTCATGTCCGGTTGTACGGTTGAACCGGGAAGCGATGCGGGTGTGGTGAGGTTGAGCATTGCGGGGATCGACAAGTACTTGGCCATCGCGAACGATTGCAACAACCGCTTCTGTTTCCTCGATCCTTACAAGGGCGCCCAAATCGCCTTTGCGGAGTGTATGCGCAACTTGGCTTGCTCGGGAGCGCGGGCCTTGGCGGTAACCGACAACCTGAACTTCGCCAACCCGAACAAGCCCGAGGCCTATCATATGCTCAAGGAGTGCGTGAAGGGTTTGGCCGACGCCTGTTCGTTCTTCGACGTTCCGGTGGTGGGAGGAAACGTCAGTCTCTACAATGAGCATGGGCAGGGCGCCATTGACCCGACCCCGGTCGTTTCGATGGTCGGCTTGATCGATGATGCGAAACAAGTTACCCGAAGTTTCGTCACCCAAGCGGGGCAATCCGTTCTTCTTCTCGGAGGCCTGCCTCACGAACTCGGGGGCAGTTATTATCTGCAGACACAATTCGGAAAAAAAGAAGGTCGCGTTCCCGAGATCGACTTGTCCGCCGAGAAAAAAGTTCAGGACTTTCTTCTTGCTCACATTTCGAACGAATCCGTACTCGCCGCTCACGACGTTTCGGAGGGTGGCCTTTTGGTTGCCTTGGCGGAGATGCTTTTTGGGGAAACCGATCTTGGGTTTTCTCTTTCGTTTGATTCTCATGGGCCTTCGGGCCGATTGGATTCTTTGCTCTTCGGAGAAAGTCAAGGCCGTGTCTTGGTTGCGGTGTCAGCCGAAAGGCAGGAAAGCGTTCTGCTTGCCGCCGAAGAATCCGGTTTGGCTGCCCAGGTTCTCGGAAGCACGGATGAATCGGGCCTTTTGAAAATCTCGATGACCGGGGAGGAAATTCTCGATGCCTCGGTTTCTTCCCTGCGTGAATCTTGGAGTCAGGCCATTCCGAATTACATGAAATAGAACATGGAAGCGGACCATGAGTGAAGAGATAGGCCATTATTGTGGAATAGCGCTCGTTCGCTTGCGAAAACCACTTGCCTATTACGCGGAGAAATACGGGACGCCCCTCTGGGGCTTCAACCAACTTTTTCTGCTCATGGAAAAGCAACACAATCGAGGGCAGGACGGGGCCGGCATAGGATCCATGAAGCTCAATATGCCTCCCGGCGAGGCTTTCATGTTTCGGGAAAGGAGCACGAGCTCCAAGGCGTTGTCCAAAATATTCGGTGGCCAGCACAAGCAATTGGGCAAGATGATCGATTCCGGTACGGCTTTTCCTGAGTTTCCCGATACCATAAAGTCACATTTCGATTATGGTGGTGAAATTCTTCTCGGGCATTTGCGCTACGGCACTTCCGGGGAATATGGAGCCGCCACTTGTCACCCTTATTTCAGAAAAAGCAACTGGCCGGGCAAAAACCTCATGGTGGCCGGAAATTTCAACCTCACCAACGTCGATCAACTGAATCGAAAATTGGTCGAGCGTGGACAACACCCGGTCTTCGATACCGATACGCAGGCCATTCTAGAGGAAACCGGCTACCATTTGGATGCAATGTACGACCAGTTGTCCTTGGATGCTTTCCGGGAGGGAATCACGGGTGAGGACCACGGTTCCTGGATTGGCCAGCGCATCGATCTGCCGGCTGTCTTCAGGGATGCATCCAAGGATTGGGATGGCGGTTATGCCTTGGCTGGAATCATTGGGAACGGAGATGCCTTTGCCATGCGCGATCCCTTGGGTATTCGGCCCGGTTTTTACTTTGCCGATGACGAGGTTGTTGCCGTGGCATCCGAGCGGGCTCCGCTCATGACCGTCTTCGAGAAGAAGATAGACGAGGTGAAGGAGATCAAGCCGGGGACGATTATCGTGGCCAAGGCGAATGGCGAGCTTGAGGTCGAGCGTTTCGCAGACGATCCGGCCCGCGAAACGGGATGCTCGTTCGAGAGGATATACTTTTCCCGTGGAAACGATCCCGACATTTATGCGGAGCGCAAGACTTTGGGGGCTCTTCTGGTCCCCGGCGTGATCGAGGCCGTCGGATCGGATTTTTCAAAGAGCGTATTCAGTTACGTTCCCAATACTGCGGAGAGCGCCTATTACGGTTTTATGGAACAACTCCGCTTGGTACGCAGGGCGGAAGTAAAACAAAAATTGATCGATGCCCGAAAGGCCGGTGAATTGACGGACGAGTTGATCGACGATTTGGTCATGGACAATTGGCCCAAGGGGGAAAAGATTGCCAACAAGGACATCAAGCTTCGGACCTTCATAAGCCAGGAATCCGGTCGGGCCCAATTGGTGTCCCATGTGTATGACATAACCTATGGCGTAGTCCGCGAAAAGGAGGATGCCTTGGTTTGCATCGACGATTCCATTGTGCGTGGAACCACACTGAAGCGCAGCATTCTCAAAATTCTCGGTCGGGCCCGGCCGCGCAAGTTGGTCATTGCCTCGACTGCCCCGCAAATTCGTTATCCCGATTGCTATGGGATCGATATGTCCGAATTAGGTAAGTTCATTGCCTTCCAGGCAGCCGTTTCCCTGATTGCGGATGGTGGTTACAAAGGTTTGCTCGATGAAGTCGCGGCTAAATGCAAGGAAGCCTTGAAGGAAACCAAGCCGGTATTCGTGAATCACGTCAAGAAGGTCTACGAGAATTTTACCGCGGCCGAACTTTCGGCCAAGGTTGCGGAATTGGTTTGTCCCGACAATGGCAACGGCAAAGTACCGGTTGAAATCGTCTACCAAAGTATCGAGAATCTCCATGATGCGCTCCCTGATCATCCGGGCGACTGGTATTTTACGGGCGACTATCCCACCCCGGGCGGGTACCGGGTGGTTCACAAGGCCTTTCTGAACTTCTACGAGAAAAAAGAAGGCCGTAGTTATTGAGCGGAGATTTGCATCAAATTACCTTTTTTACCCGTTTAACTTGTTAGCCAAAGAGGTGCGTTAGGAATCAGGTAAATTCATTTTCCGTTGGATGAGCGAGGGATGAAGTGAAAAGAAAATTGGATTGCTTGAGAATCTCTCCTCAAAAAACCAAGCCTGTCGCATCGTTATTCCTTTGGTACGGAAAAAGTACCAAAAATTCTTTGACAAAGCGGGTGTTAAGTCGGTTATATCTTAGAGCGGATGGACACTGGTTTTCAAACACTCGTTCTAAACCGCCTCTGGCAAGCGGTGAACGTAGTGGGTGTCGAGCGAGCCTTCAGTTTGCTTTCCCTTGATCACGCTCAAGTTATATTTGCCGAAGACGGGAGTTTCCGAATGTTCGACGGAGCATCGTGGTTTGCTCATTGCAAGGAGTTTGAGCCTGTTTGCGGAGCCCGCGTGATTCACACGGTTAGCCAAAGAGTATTTGTTCCCAGTGTTTTGATTTTGCGTTCCTATGACCGGATGCTCATGCAAGAAATGAAGTTCAATCGCCAAAATCTTTTGGAGCGTGATGAATTCAAGTGCCAATATTGCGGAAAGAACCTTCCTTCCAAAGAATTGAACATGGATCACGTGATTCCGCGTGACCGCGGCGGCAGGACATCTTGGGAGAACGTTGTGATTTCATGCATTCGTTGCAATAGCAAGAAAAGCAATCGCTTGCCGAAGGAAGCGGGCATGCGGTTGCTCAAAGAACCCAAGAAGCCTCCTTGCCGTCCTTTCATGACCTCCCTTTATGGAAAACCGATGGAAAAAACCTGGGCTCATTTTCTGCACGGGAAATAGGCTTTGAGATTTCGGTTCTCGCCTTGGGCATGAACTCGGATATGCCTATACATATATTCAGCATGAGACCCGAAAAGGAAAAATCGGACCACAGAGCCGTAGACGCGCTTTACAGGATAAGCGCTTTCGCCAGCAGCCAACCTGACCCGAAATTAGCCTTGGAGGGAATCCTCGACGAAGTCATGAACGTCTTCGATGCCAGTTCCGCCTCCTTATGTCTGCTGGATGCCAATTCCGACAAATTGTTGATCGAGGTGGAGCGCGGCCTTTCCGAGTCGGTAAAAGGGTTCGAACTTCCAATGGGGGTTGGGATTACCGGGTGGGTAGCTTTGCGCGGCGAACCATTCCTTTGTGCCGACGTGGAGAAAGAGGAAAAGTACTTTGAGCTCGACGATCGAGTTCGCTGTGAAATGGCCGCTCCTCTGACCGAGGGTGACCGGACGGTCGGGGCGTTGAACGTCGACTCTCTTGAGAAGGGAGCTTTTCAGGAAGCGGACCTGAGGCTGTTGACGCTTATGGCCAATGAAGCGAGTCGCGTTCTGGAAAACATGTGGATGGTTCAACAGTTGCGCAGAAAAGCCGATCAATTTCAAACCTTGGTTCAAGTAGGTCAAGATATGGCCGGAAAGCGAAAGGTCGATGAGATCCTTCAAACGATAACGCGGGATGCCTTGCTTTTAATGGATTGTCGTTTGTCCGCTTTTTTTCTTTATGATCGCGAAAAGGATTTGCTCGATCTCCATTCCTTGCAGGATGGAAATGGTCTTCGTTCCTACAAAGAGTCCCTCAATCCTGCCGAAAGTCTCTTGGGGACTTCCTTGCGGGGTCACAGGCAGGTCCAAACTCGTGATCTTTTTCGAATCGAAGAACATCATTTTGTAAATCTGATTCGCGAGGAAAACCTCCATTCGATGTTGGTTACCCCGGTTGTTTACCAAGCCGAGCCCATTGGCTTGCTTACTCTTTACGTCGATCGGAAGCACCGGTTCAATGACGACGAGCGCACGATTGCCCGGGCTCTTGCCGATCTTGGAGCCATTGCGGTTCAGAATGCCCGTCTCTATGCCCGTGTCTTCGACTCGGAAGAAAGCATGAGGAAGAGCGAACGCCTTACCACCTTGGGCACTTTGGCGGCGGAAATTGCCCATGAAATTCGCAATCCCCTGATGGTCATCCGGTTGCTTTTCGATTCCCTCGAATTGGAGGACGCGGGCGACGAAAACAAGAACAAAGATTTGGCGATAATTCGTGAAAAGCTCGATGATTTGAATCAAATTGCCGGTCGCATCTTGGATTTCGGAAAGAGCAGGGAGTCGTTCAGAAAGACTTTCTCCTTGGGAGAAATTGTCGAAGAGGTTGCTTTGTTGGTCAGGTTGAAACTCGAGCAATCTCAAGTCTTTTTGAAAATTGAGGGGGCTATGGAGCAAATCCTTGTCTTTGTCGACAAGGGGCAGCTTCAGCAGGCTTTGCTTAACCTGATTCTGAATGCTTTGGTCGCGATGCCGCAAGGCGGGAGGTTGACAATTGAAACGGTCCGATCGGTCGATGGCAAAGCTGAGATTTTGGTCAAGGATACCGGCACGGGGATTCCCGATGAGTTTCGTGAAAAAATCTTTGATTCCTTTTTGTCTGGAAGCGTGGGAGGAAGCGGACTTGGTTTGGCTATCTCAAAAAGAATTCTTCGTGGTCACGATGGGGATCTTGAACTAGTGGAATCGACTACAGGTGGAACTGTCTTCCGGTTGACTCTTCCCTTGAGCTCTTAGACCTCGTGGTAATATTTGCCCTCGTTGAGGGCGTTGCTGAGCTTTTCACGCAGATCCAAAAAACGGGAGGG
>JAYOMW010000119.1:5390-10431 GCA_038121045.1 Opitutia bacterium | reverse complement strand
CCGTTCTCGATCCGGGGAGGGGCGTGCCGGTTGGGGGTTGGGTTGGCAGGGATGGAATCCCCCGTCTGCTTGGTCCATGAGGCGAGCAGGATTCGGGCTTGTTTGAGAGCCTTGCCGTGCTTCTTGTCATCGGTCAAGTTGGTCAGTTGATGAGGGTCGTGGTTGACTTGAAAGAGTTCCTCGGGAGGGCAGGGGTTGGCGAAGATCTGTTGCTGGTTCGGGTTGGTCTTGCCGGCGGCATGAGCCTTCCACAGTTCGTCCCCTGCCGGGTAGTGATCATCCGATTCGTAACAAAGGTTCGGTTGGTTGGGGAAGTTGTTGCGGATATAAAGATAATCGCCAAAGCGGACCATCCGCTCGTGGTTCTTGTAAACGTGCCAGTTATGCTCGGCAAAAACGACTTCACGCACTTGGGCCTTCGGATCCTTGAGCATGGGCAGAAAGCTTCTCCCTTGAATGCAGGGAGGCCGCTTGATGCCGGCGAGTTCGAGGCAGGTGGCACTCAGATCGATCACGCTGACGAAACTTGGGGTGACGGTGTTTTTTGGGACGAGCTTGGGGTAGTGGACCACCCAAGGGGTCTTGATCCCGCTGTCGTACATTCGTGACTTGCATCGCGGAAAGGGGCGTCCGTTA
The DNA here is from genome assembly GCA_038121045.1 of Opitutia bacterium. GTDB lineage: Bacteria > Verrucomicrobiota > Verrucomicrobiia > Opitutales > Seribacteraceae > Seribacter. The sequence continues at coordinate 9,795 of JAYOMW010000119.1, read as the reverse complement.
TCCGCCGCGACCACGATCATGGTGTTTTCGAGGACCCCTTGCTTCTTGAGTTCGGCGGTGATCAATCCGACGTAATGGTCGAAGCGGCTAACCTCGTGGTAGTATCCCGCGATGTCCTGCCGGGTGATTTCGGTGTCGACCATGTAGGGCGGGACGATCACGTCCTTGGGGTCGTACTTGGGGGCTTCGTCGGAAATGGCCCAACTGCGGTGGGCGTCGGTGGAGGCGAACCAGAAGAAGAAGGGCTTGTCCTTGGGGCGGTCCTTGACGTGATCGACCCAATCCTTCTCCTTGCCGGGGCCTCCTCCGCCGGTGATGCGGTCAAAGGCCCGGTCCTTGTTTCCGAACATGTGGTTCTTTCCGGAAAGCACGGTGTAGTAACCTGCTTCCCGCAGGAGCTCGGGAAAGCGTATTTGTTCCTTGGGCAGGCGGACGTGCAGCTCGGGGGCCCCCGTGTTGTGAGGATAGCGCCCGGTGATGATGCTGCAGCGGGTGGGGCTGCAGCTGCTCGTGGTCAGGTAGGCGTTGTCGAAACGAATCCCTTGCTTGGCCAAGGCGTCGACGTTGGGCGTTTGGATGACGGGATGCCCGTAGCATCCGAAATCCTCTTGGGAGACGTCGTCCGCAATGAAGAAGACGACGTTCGGTTTGTCGGCCAGGCTGAATGAATGAAAGAGAAAGGGCGTGAAAAGAAAAGTAAGGAAGGATTTCATGATTTGAGGAATCGGGTTGAATGGGAAAGGGAAGGAAATGATTTATTTCTTCCAAACAAAGCCGGGTGGGCGGAAGATCTTCAAAGGACGGTCGTTGCTGAGCTTGGGGCCGGGCGTGCTGCGCCCGTCTTGAACGATCTTCGCGTAGGCTCGGATCATTTTTTTTACCTGATCGAAACGGGTCTTGGCCAGGTTTTTGGTTTCACCGGGATCGGCCTTCAAATCATAGAGCTGAACGAAGATTGGATTTTCCAGTTCCTTGTGGTTTTTGGGGGTTCTGCCAAATTCGATCAGGGCCTCCTTCCAGGCGTCCTCGGATTTTGGTTCCGTGAAGAAGGGGCCGGAACTTCCGCTTCCCGGTCCGAGGATCAGTTTCCAATTGCCTTCATAGTAGACGTCCGCCCGCGTGCCCCGGGCCAGCAGGTGATCGCGTACGAGGGGTTCCTTGTTTTCGAGATAGGGAAGAAAACTGAGGGAGTCGGGAGCGAGGGAAAGGGGGAGCTTGACGCCCGCCACTTCGGCCCAGGTTGCCATTAGGTCAACCAAGCCGACCAGAGAGTCGTTTTCCGTGCCCGGACTTATGACGCCCGGCCAAGCGGCGGCAAGGGGAACGCGCAATCCGCCCTCGTATCCGGAGAACTTGTATCCCCTCCAAGGACCCCGGCTGAAGTGTCCCTGCTTCTCCATTATCCTCATTTGGTTGGCGATGGCCTTGCGCTCGGGGCCCGAGTAATGGCCCGGTCCGTGGTCCGAGGAAACCATGAGCAAGGTGTTCTTCTCGAGGCCGGCCTTGCGGAGGTGTTCCCGGATCCGGCCAATGCAGGCATCCGTGTTCATGACAAAATCTCCATAAACCCCGACGGGGCTCTTGCCTTCGAAGCCGGGTTCGGGCGAACTGGGCGTGTGGGGGGCCGTGAGCCCGACGAAGAGGAAAAAAGGCTTTTCCTTTTTTGCCTCGCTCCTGATGAATTTGCCCGCTTCGTCGCAGAAGGTGGACAAAACCTCGGTGTCGAGGAAATCCTCGGCAGCGGGCCCGACCCGGTTGAACGCGCTCCATCCTTTTTGAGCGGTTACTTGGCCCTGCCATTTCTTTCCCCGGACATAGGCATAGGGGAACATGTCGAGGGAGCCGGGCAGAAAAAAGCAGTGGTCGAATCCATAATCCGTAGGTCCGATTTGGATGGGCTTGGTAAAATCGGTGTTCTCGGGACCTTGGACCTTGCCGTCCTTGGTGGTCATGCGGGTGCCCAAATGCCATTTGCCAACGTAGCCCGTCGAGTATCCACCCCCCTGGAACATCTTTCCCACGGTATGCTGGCTCGTCGGGAAGCGCAGGCCGATGAAGCCCCATGGCCCCCCTTGTTCCCCTGTGCCAAACCGGAAGGCGTAGCGCCCCGTCATGATGGAGGTCCGACTGGGCACGCAGACCGAGTCGGTTACGTGGGCGTTGGTGAACTTGATTCCATCCTTGCAGAGGCGGTCGAAGTGGGGAGTCGGCACTTTGGACTTCTTGCCGCCAAAGGCCTTGACGTCCCCATAGCCCAAGTCGTCGGCGAGGATGAAGACGACGTTCGGCCTTTCGGCGGCCGACGAAAGGATGCCCGAACAAAGAAGGATAATGAGGTTCCAAAGGTTTTTCTTCATGATCGGATCTTACTTTTTGATCGGTTGGATTCCGTTGACGTAAACGACGTTGTATCCGCCATCCTGCGATCCCTTCGACCAGCCGTCGTAAGCATTTTTAGCGAGGTAAAAGCGGCAAATTTCCCCCTTTTTCGGCTGGTTTTCATACGACTGCCCGCCCGGGGGCGGGAGCCCCAATCCCTTCCAGTTGCGACTCCAGTAGCGGACGTAGACCAAGCTTTCGGTAATCTTGCCTTTCTCGACTTTCTCGATCTTCACTTCGGCCACTTTGCGGTCATACTCGTATCCGCTTAATACGGGAATGCCTTCGCGTTCCTTGTAGGAGTAAACGGCCTGAACCTTGCCCACCACGATATGGGTGGCGGTCTTCTCCAATTGTTCCTGTGATGAGGGAGCCTTGGCTGCCCAGCCAAAGGAGAAGGTCACTAGGCAGAGCAAAATTACAGCGGAGCCCGTCTTTGATTTCTTCATGTTGGAATTGGAACGGTTTTTTGAAAGAGGTGCAACAGGATTGGAGTCCTCATTGCTTTGGTTTCTTGATAACGTGATGGATCTTGATGCCGTATTTCGATTTCACCTTGACTGCATTGTTCTCCACGTATGCGGGCAAATCGATCTCTTCGTAAGAGAGCTCAAGGTTTTCGTCGTCGATCCAGCGTACTTCGACGTCAAAGAAGGCTTTCCAATCCTTGTGTTTGCCCATTAGGCCGTCCAATTGATCCAGTTCCTCGCCCGCCTTGCGCAGGTTGGCATTGAAATAGAAGTAACCTGCGGCTCCTCCACCGGAACAGGAAAAGCTGGTTGCGACGTATTGACCGTTAGGGGATTTCTCCTCTTGGATAATTTCAACTTTGTCGTGATCCCTGTTTTCAAGGAAACGATCGCAGCGGACGTAACAAAGGATTGAAAGAAGCCCCAAGGTAAAAAGGACACTGCCTTTTTTCATGGGATTTTGATAACGCCGGAAGGAAATATTTCCCGTACCGACAAGGCGGCATCCAAATGCCCTGATACAGGTTCGTAGGTGCCGTCTTTGCGTTGTTTGAGAAAGAGAAGGTATTCGGGGGGGCTAGCTTGGCTCTTACTCGCTTTTTTCGGTTTCAATTCTTTGGCTTTTCCTTCCTCTTTCGACTTCACTTCGATGAGTAGGGGTTTTTTCAAAAAGCGGACCAAGTTCGGGCCGTCCCCGTAGGAGGCGACTCTCTTTTTGTCGCTGAAGTGCAGGACCCACGTGCAGGGGAAGGCAGGTTCTCCCTTGAGAACCAAACGGGGGTGGAAGGCTGTTTTTTCTGCCGCGAAACGCTCCTTGTCGAAAATCTTTTCGGACCATAGGGCCTTTGCCGATCCCCAGCCTTCCACGGAGCCGATCATCACCAAGTCGGCTTCTTTAAAGAGGCGCTCGTAGGGCCAATCCTCCACTTTGCGGGCAAAGGAGAGAGAAAAAAACAAGAGTAAAGGGGGGAAGGCGACGAAAAATGACCTCATGGATTGACATTTAGAATTCAAACCAAAATAGCGATGTCAAAAACGCATCATGGGTTGCAAAAAATTTCTTTCTTCCAGCAGATAATTAAACTTCATTTTCGGACAAGCTCATGCCTATGCTGAGCATGAATTTAAAATGAATAAAAATTATCTGCGCCTATGTATCTTGGTAATTACTTTTTTACCTTTCTTATCCCCAATTGTTTTCGCCTTAGTTGAGCAAACGGACTTTCGTTTTTCCGACGTTGGCCAAGCGACTGGATTTCTTCCCGAGGGATCCGGAATGCAGGGGCACGGAGCGGCCTGGGGGGACGTGAACGGGGACGGTTGGCCGGATCTTTACGTCGCCACCTTTCACTACAAGGACACAAAACCAAACCTGCTCTTCCTGAACCGGGACGGAAAGTTCAAGTTGGATGACCAATCGGCGACCAAGCTTTCGTCTCGGGCGACAGGTGTGCTGCTCGCCGATTTCGATAACGATGGGGACAACGACCTTTACGTCGCCTCCATGCCTTCTCTTTCGGGAAGCAAGTTAGCCGAGCGACACGGTCATGGGTTTG
>JAYOMW010000119.1:0-5290 GCA_038121045.1 Opitutia bacterium | reverse complement strand
GCTCAGGACGTTAATCTCGATGGGTGGCCTGACTTACTAATCGTTTCCACCAAGGGTTCGCACTTGTTCCTCAACGACGGGAAAGGAAAGTTCAGGGAAGCCGAATGCAGTCCCAAAGCATTTCATTGGCCTGAAGCAAAAGGCGATGATATGATATGCGGAGCAACCATTGGAGACGTGAACCACGATGGGTTGCCCGACGTACTTCTTGGGCAGCATTTTAGAAATCCCTGGATCCAACCCGTTGCCAACAGGCTCTATCTGAATATGGGCATTGAGAACGGACAACCAACCTTCGAAGATCAGACTGAAAAAGTCGGGCTGTTGGCTCTTCCGTTGAAGTCCCCACACTTGGAGGTGCAGGATTTTGACAATGACGGAAGGATGGATGTCTATGCCTCGGTTGTTAAGTTCGATGCGGACGGAAACCCTTCTCCCTTGATTTTCAAAAACATGGGGAACGACAAGAAGAGCAATCTTCCAAGTTTTCGTACAAGCGCTCTTGCCGTAAATGATTTCCCAACGGAAGAGGACCGATCCATTAAGAGCGGGGGCAAGTTCTTCTCAAAGATGATCGAGGAGGGAAAAATCATTTATTCCGCTCCCGGACCGACTTGCGATTTCAACAAGGATGGGAAAATGGACATGGTTTTGCCCTGCTGGTGGAAAGAGCGAGATTCCCTGCTTCTGCGTAACGAAACCGATGGAGGAAACTGGATCCAAGTCCAAATCGAGGGAACGGACGAAGTTAACTCTATGGGTATTGGCTCACGAGTATCGCTTTATTCTGCGCGACGAGCTGGAAACCCGAAGCATTTGCTAAGCATGAAGGAAGTCGCTTCGGGTTACGGGTATGCTTCGGGGCAGGAGGCCGTCGTTCATTTCGGCTTAGGGGAGAAGGAGACTTGCGACGTGCAAATTACGCTGCCCCATGGAAAGGGAATTATTACCCGGGCCAATCTCTCCGCAAACCAGCGGATCGTCATTTCCACCAAAAAGGAACTGCTTGATGAAAATTTGTCCAACCGTCCATGGCCGCCCGCACTTCCCGGACTCAAAGAACACTATGCTTCCGTCCAAACCGACAAATTTTTGGAAATCCCCACGGCCGTGCTCTCAGCGATGGGCGAGGAAGGATACGCGGAATTTGAAGTGGCGAAGGTTGCTCCTCGGGTGGAAGTAGCTTTCCACGACAAGCTGGGAAGTAATCCGGCGGAAAGGCGCTTGTGGTCATCCTGGGGGGACATATGCGTGGCAAGGGATGGTTCGGTTTACAGCGGGATTGGAGATCATGGAGATGATGCAGGCGGTGATGGCCGATGCATGATTTACCGCTGGGATCCAAAGAAGAGCAAATTAACTCAGGTTGCGAATATGGGAAAGATCGTCCCTCCCAAGCCCGAACAGCCTGCATGGACAAAGGTTCATGCCCGGATTGACGAGGGCCAGGATGGAGGCATCTATTTCTCGTGCACCTTGAATGCCGGGCAGAGGGCGGGTGATCCCAAATACAAATGGAACGACCGGCTCCCCGGTGGGCAGCTCTACCGTTACGACCCCCAAACGGACAAAACCAAGGTATTCGCAAACCTTCCGGCCAAGAGGTGCACGGCCACCTCGCTAGTCGACCCTGTGCGGAACTTTTGGTGGTGTAACTTGGAGGGAGGGGAGGGCAACGCTCTTTATGGCCTCGATCTTGGATCTGGGAAGGTTGTTCACCAAACTGCGGACGGAGTCGTCGAATTCAATCGGGCCATTGCTTTGGGGAAGGACGGATCGATTTATTTCAATGGGAAGGAAGGCACCTTCAACCGATTGGATCCGAAAACTGGAAAAACCTCTTCTTGCGGGATCACGATTCCAGACGGATCTCCGGGGATACGCTCGGCCACCCGGATGTCAACGAGTGGATTGTTTTACGGAAGTACTCAGAAGACGAACCAACTCTTTGCAATCTCCCCCGAGGGCAAAAAAATCGAAATGTTGGGACCCACTTGGGGAACCGGTTCGTACACCACGGTCATGGTCCTGTCTCCCGACGAGCGCTTTCTTTACTATTTGCCCGGGTCACATGGCCAAGCATGGAAATACGGAACGCCCGTCATGCAATATGATCTGAAAAGAAAAAAACGCAAGGTACTCGCCTTCCTCGGACCGGCATTGGAAGAACACATCGGCTACGTTCCCGGCGGAACCTATGGAGTGAAACTGAGCAAGGACGGTTCGACCTTGTACGTTAATTTCAACGGACATCCTCGTGATGACCTTAGGCCCTCGAATCTGAGGCCGATTGGTTTCGGTCTGAATTCATTCGCGGCCATTCATATCCCCGAATCGGAGCGCTGACTACCCGCAAGTACAAACCGTTTTCGGGGTGTCCTTTCAAGCTTGGAGGAAAGGAGTACTCGTTTGAATTGATTCCTACTGATCCAATAAGTAGATGCCGGGAGGAGAAGTAAGACGCACCCAAGGGTTTAGATCAGGAACCTGTCGATCGCACCTGTTTGCTTAAGGCGATTTCGTTGCATCGTCAGGTCCAGGTCACCGTAATGTTCGATCGGGTTGCCGTATGCATTGAGTAAGGTCGTATACCAATTGCTCAGCGTCTTGTGGCCTTCGGTTCCGTGAAAGGGCAAGCGGAGGTAGCGACCCGCAAGATCGAGTTTTGAGTTCCTTCCGGTCATGAGAACCATGGGCGCCTCCGTGTCCGGAGAATGATGGCCGGCTCCGGTTTCGGGCATGTAGATGATCGTCGTGTTGTCGAACATCGTACCTTTTCCCTCGGGAATGGATTTGAGTCGGGTCACCAAGGTTTTGACCTGTTTCATGTGGTGGGTCTTGATGGCGTCTCTCATTTGAGCGGCCCCGGAAATTTGGCCGCCATGCCCGATCTGGTGGATGCTGGTCTTCTGGGTGTTCTCCGGGAGGGAGGTGATGTCGGTGCCCAAGTCGTCAATGGTGTAGGTAACGACGTTGGTCAGCCCCGAAGCCAGGGCTCCGATGATTATGTGGGTGAATGCGGCTTGTTTCTGAGGCAGGGTGGCGTTTGCGCCGCCGTTTGCATGGATTGAGTCGATGGCCGGCAGGTGTTGCTTGATCTTTGCGCCGAGGGACTCGACTTTTGCGTTGCGGTCGCGGATGGATTGCAGGGAGTTGACCTGATCGCTGATCTTGAGCCGTTCGTCACCATTCAACCCTTTGAGTTGGCGGCGCTCCTTGTCGTGCAAGTAGTCGAGAAGGGCGCGGTCGGATTCTGCCTCGGAAGTATTGGTGACCGACTTGAACAATTCCTGATGGGCCGTCATAGGGTCGGCGTAGCAGTAGTTTCTTTGCTTGGCCGCCGGAGCGGAATAGCCGGAAACAATACCGGTTCTGTGATCACGCCCGTGAGGTACGGCCAAAGACATTTCGACGTGACCGAAAGGGGAGGGGAACAGCTTGGCCAATTCGAAATCAACGGTCGCCCGCTTGATGTTGCTTAGAATGTCCCGCCCGGCTTTGTAGGCCCCCATGCATCCGGAGTAGGAGTAGTGACCGCCTCCACTGACCGACATCGAGATGCCGTGCAGGATGGTCATGTTCTCCTTGTGGTCGTCGAGTCCTTTCAGCCAATCAGGCAGTTCGTGCTTGGACAAGTCGACTTCAAAGGCTTCTTTTTCCTCGTGCTTTTTCAACTCCTCGGCGGAAAAGGAGGGAAGGCCGAATTGGGTGGGCAGGTTTCCGTTGGACTTACGAATGAAAACGAACCGGTGAGGGAAACCAACCGTATGCTTCGCCGAAGCGGCCCTGAGGTGGGTGAAGGAGGGTGTGAGCGCGAGGCTGGCCGTTCCCAAGGCCGTTCTCTTCAGCAGTTCTCTTCGGTTGATCAACATGGCTTATTCCTTTGTGGTTGGCTTGCGGTAAATGAAGGAGTCCGAGGTTAAGAGGGAAACGATCACTTCGTCGAAGCTGCCGTTGTTATTGACGTAGGCTTTGTCCGCGTCAATCAAAGTCTTCGAATCGGTCAGGGTTTCGTTGCGTCCCAAAAAGTAGCGAAAGGCATGGCGAATGATCGACTGACGGACCTTTTCCGATCTGGCCAACCGGTCGATCAAGTCGAATGCATCCTCGACCTTGCCATCGAGTTTCGGATCATTGGTTCCCTTGAGCACTCCACGAGGATCGACGGGCAAGGTCTTGTAAACCGCGAGCGAGGCACCGAAAGAGTTTACCTCACCGCGCTTGGCTTCTTTGATTAAGTTTTCCGGGTGTTCCAGGTTCTCGGCAGTGCGGTGCCGTCCGAAGTCGTCGTAGATCTCGAAGGGGAAGCCCAGTGGATCCATCTTCTGGTGGCAACGCCAGCAGTAGGAGTCACCCGTGCGGTTTTCCATCCTCTGGCGGAGGGTCTTGTGAGGATCGGGGGGTATCACGGCATCCACGGTGATCGGTACGTCGGGGATCGTTCCGGCCAACAACTTCTCGCGAATCCATTTGCCACGGTGGATGGGGTCCGTCTCCAGGTTCTGAGCGTGGGCAATCAACCAGGCGGGATGGGTCAAAATGCCTTTGCGGTTGGGAATGGAGGCTGGTTGATTGGTCGGATAGTCCCAAGTCTTCCAATTCAAATTCCAGTAGGTGGTGACTTGTTCGCCCCGCATTTGCTGTCCGCTCCGTCCGAGCACCGGTCCGCCGTGCCAGAATCCCATGCCGTTTTTCATGTAAGGCAAGGCGCCGGTCTGGCCTTCGCTGAAGTGAAGTTCAAGTCCCTCCATCATTTTTTGGAGTTTCCTGAGGATTTTCGGGTGATCGCCTTGTTTCTCGCGTTGAAACTCCCAGTGGTTTCTCAAAAAAGCTTCGTGAGGGGCGACGTCTTCCGGTTTCCATCCCTGCCAGTCTTTATCCTTGAACATCTCGTAAATACTTTTCAGTGAATCGGAGGCGGCTTTCATGGATGCGTTGTCTCCGTTGTGAAAGACGAAGAATTTGTCGGATGTCAGCAAAGTCTCAAAGACTTGCTCGTCTTATCGTAGGATGTGCTCGACCATCATGTCAGCCACTTCTATAAGTCGACTGACCGCTTGATCGTGCCGTCCCGCTCCAAAACGCGAATCGTCCTTGAAGACGCTTTGGGCCTTCGGATAGCCAAAAAACTCGCGGAAGAAACGCAACTTGCGGATCGGTTGGTTCGTGACGCTGGGGTTGAGGTTGGCGGCCTGAACGTTCTCGTCGATGATATTCAATTTGTCCCGAATAGCCAAAAGCCGGCGGACCTCACGCTCCTAGTCCTTGCGGGAATGCAACTGTCCTTCTT
>JAYOMW010000118.1:3116-10459 GCA_038121045.1 Opitutia bacterium | reverse complement strand
GCTTTGCCGTCAGAACGGTTCGGATTCGAGCTGCCTCCATCGACTGTCCAACCACATCGGATCCCAGCGTGAAGTTAAGGTTGACCGGAACTTTGCCGGCAAAGAACAAGGCGAGGTTGGCCAGCACGCCTGCCAGTCCCGGAGGCAAGACAACGCCGACCCGATCTTCGCTTGTTTCGCTTTTCAAATCACGAGCGAGGCGCATGGCCAAGACCAGGAGAGCCCCGCGATTAAGCCGGACGGGGGAAGGAAGACCGTAATCAACAAGAGCAGGCGCGCCGATCTTTTTGCTCAGGGCCGCAAACACTGCATTCGCTATATGGTTCGAGGAGTTCATTGGAAAGACTGTCCCACTCATGAATACCGATCGCTTTGCCGTTGCCAAGACCCGAAGAGAGTTTATTTTGAAAGGAAACATGAGAACGACATTCGCAATCGAATCACGCCCTGCTTTGAAAAGCGGTATTGAGCGAATTTTTCAGCCCGAATCCTGAGTGTAAAAAACGCTCGAGGTTCGGGCATACCCCGCTGACCACCACTTTCCAGCAAACCTTTTTTCAGAAGAGCTCTTCTTTCCCCCATTCCATTGCATCCTCATCATGTCCAATCAAAACATCACCATTTACGACACCACCCTCAGGGACGGATCCCAGGCCGAAGGAGTGTCCTTCACAGTCAGCGCAAAACTCCGCGTAGCGCAGAAACTCGACCAGTTCGGAATCGACTATATCGAGGGTGGTTGGCCGGGAAGCAACCCTCGGGACATGGCCTTCTTCGAAAAGGCGGGAGACCTCGAACTCAAGCATTCGAAAATCGCGGCATTCGGTTCGACGCGACGCGCTTCCTCCCTGGTGGAAGAAGATCCCCAAATCAAACTTCTGCTCGATGCCGCCACCCCGGTGGTAACCATTTTCGGAAAGTCCTGGCTTCTTCACGTAACCGACGTGCTCCGGACTACACCCGAGGAAAACCTCTCCATGATCGAAGATTCCGTACGCTTTCTCAAGGAACAAGGCAAGGAAGTCGTTTACGATGCCGAGCATTTTTACGATGGTTTTGCCAGCGACCCCGATTATGCGATATCCACTCTTGATGCAGCCCGCAAAGGAGGCGCCGACTTCCTCGTGCTTTGCGAAACAAACGGTGGAAAGCTAGTGACACCTTTCAAGGACGCCACCACCACCGTCGTGGAACGCTTTCCCGACACCCCCATCGGGGTTCATTGCCACAATGATGCGGGCGTCGGTGTAGCGGTCAGTTTGGCTGGAGTCGAGGCAGGGGCAACCATGGTTCAAGGTACGATGAACGGATACGGCGAAAGAAACGGCAACGCCAACCTGACAACCATCATCCCCAATCTCGAGATCAAGATGGATATCAAGACCAACAGCGGACAACATCTCTCGAAACTTCGCGACCTGTCTCTTTTCATCGATGACGCCACCAATTTGCGTCCTGACATTCGCTCACCCTATGTCGGGGCAGCATCCTTCGCCCACAAGGGAGGAGTGCATGCCGATGCGGCATCAAAATCAAACCGGAGTTACGAGCATATCGATCCGTCGATCGTCGGAAACCGCACCCGCGTCCTTGTCTCCGACATGTCCGGACGAAGCAGCGTCATGATGAAGGCCAAGGAAATGGGCATGAACGTCGATGGCCGTTCACCGGAGATGAAGTCCTTTCTCGAAGAGCTCAAGCGCCTTGAATTCCAAGGGTATGAATTCGAGGCTGCCGACGCTTCCTTCGATCTTCTTTTACGCCGGTTTCTAAGGGGTGAAAATTTCGCATTCGAGGTGCTGCGCTATCATGTGGGTGTCGGCCGCGAGGCGGGCGGAAGTGAATCAAATTCGGAAGCAACGGTAAAACTCAAGATCAAGGATGAAGAAAGACATACCGTAGCCGAGGGCAATGGACCAGTCTCCGCGTTGGATCACGCCTTGAGGAACGCGCTCGAAAAAGATTTCCCTTACATTCAGGAAGTTCGATTGACGGACTTCAAAGTAAGGATTCTGGAAAGCAACTTGGGAACCGATGCCATAACCCGCGTCCATATTGAATCGACCGATGGAAACAAAACCTGGGGCACGGTCGGGGTGAGTGACAACGTCATCACCGCAAGTTGGGAAGCATTGATCGATTCGGTCTCTTATAAAATCCTGCTGGCTTCCGAAAACGATTCGTAAGTTTCGACCCTCGGACCCAAGGGAGCCCATATCTTTGGGTCGGTCGAGCGGAAGACGATTCGCGTGGGAATGCCCAAGGATGCCGCCAAATGTCCGGGACCCGAATCATTCCCAAGAAAAACCGAGGCTTGCTCAACCATCATATTCCTTAGTTCGCACAAGCTTGGCGAACGAACCACTTGAACCCTGGTGTCTTTGAAAATCTCTAGTTTTTCGAAATTCGACCAAACTTCGCCATCTGCCTCGCCAAAGGAAAAAGCCACTCTGTTCATGGTCTTTGAACCAAGCCATTTGCTGGCGAATCCGGCAAAACAAGAAAGCGGGGCGTTTTTCTTGTCACTCCCGCTCCCGGGGTGAATCCAAAGAAGGTTGTCTCCTCCGGCCCAATGATCGCCAAGCCAAGCTCGTTTGGAATATTCCTCCAGCCAGTCCCATTCAAGTTTCGAGAACATCGTACGGGAAAAATGATCGTATCCGGTTGGACGGGATTCCGGAAAATAAAGATTTTCGGATCCTCCGGCCCTTAATTCACGTTTCCATTCCTCGTCCTGCCAAAAGCTAATCACGTCGGAACCAGGAAGCACTTGCCCCAAGGAATCCAAGTCAGAATCCACGTCTCTTAAGGTAAGGGAATCCGAATAATCAGACAGGAGAGAATGGTATGAGGAACGAGTGAAAAGAACGGTTTCGTCGTAGAAAGCTAGAGCTCCACTAAGAGCAGGCAAGCACAATAAAAAATCTCCCAATCCACCCGACCTGATAAAAACGACTCTCTTGCTCATGCCGTAAGTGAATCAAAACGGGCGACGAAATTATTTGCCGGTTTGCGAAGAATTCTTTTCGACAAAGGCCCGGATCGCAGACGGGGAAACGGATGAGTCGTACTTGACCGGGGTTTTTTCAAGGAGTTCTTGGAGAACCGGGGAGGTCGGCTTTTCCATCCCGGCCTTTTCGTACAGGTCGGGAAACTTGGCCGGGTGGGCGGTCGCCAAAACGAGATGTTTTTCATCCGAGGGCAAGTCCTTGAATCCGCAAGCCGTATGCGGATCGACCCAATAACCATATTCCCGATTGACCGAACGGATAATTTCCGGAATCTCTGAATCGGATGCGCTGGAGCTCGAAAACCCATCTACGGACAAGTTTTCGAAGCAATACCTTCCTTCTTCGCGAAAACTGTTCATGACCTCCCGAACACGGGCAGAATCTCCATCAAGAATGAAATAAAGCAGGCGCTCGAAATTGGAAGCAACCTGAATATCCATGGAGGGAGCCAAACTAGGAGAAACCTCTCCGAGGGAGTACTCTCCCGAATCAAAAAGCCTGTGCAAGACGTCGTTTTGATTGGTAGCAACACGAAAACCCCGTATGGAAATGCCCATCTTGGTGAGCAACCACCCAGCAAAAACATTACCAAAGTTTCCGGTAGGCACAACGAAAGTCGTATTTTCACGATCCCGGGAACCCAAACGCAACCAAGCGAAAAGATAATAAACGGATTGAGCGAGGATTCGAGCCAAGTTGATCGAATTGACTGCGGAGAGGCCGACTTCTTCCCGAAAGGGAAGATCGGAGAATAGTTCCTTCACCGTGAACTGGGCATCGTCGAAAGTTCCCTCGATAGCCAAAGGAAATACATTGCCGGCACCCGTGCAGGTCATTTGACGTTCCTGCAATAAAGAGACTTTGCCTTTGGGGTAAAGGATGAACACGGAGACTCCTCGTTTACCGATAAGGCCCGAAATCGCGGCCGCCCCGGTATCCCCGGAAGTGGCGCCCAGTACCGTAAGGTTCTTTCCGGTTCTCGCGATCTGGTGCTCGTAAAGGTTCCCGAGGAGTTGCAAGGCAAAATCCTTGAAGGCCAGAGTCGGACCGTGAAAAAGTTCGAGGACCTTGCAATTTTCGCTCAACTCGACGATGGGAGCGATTTGAGGGTGGGAAAAGGTGGAATACGAACGATCAATGGCGTGCCTTAAAATGTCCGCCTCCAAATCCGTGGCAAAGAAACGGAAGAATTCGAAACACAAGTCCGGGTAGGAAAGGTCTTCCCAATAATCTGCGGACTCTTTCAAGTCAGGAAAATTTTCCGGAAGATACAACCCTCCATCGGGGGCAAGGCCTTGCGCGACTGCTTCCGAAAAGCCAACGGAAGCGGACTGACCGCGTGTGCTTACAAAACGCATTTCTCCAATGCCGGGAAACTTTGAATCCTTGGGAAATTTACTTGCCCAAGCCAAACGCCTGATGAGCAACCCGGGTTGCCTCATCGCCAAACTCCGGGCTGACGGCGACGGAGATTTTGATTTCCGAGGTACTGATCATCAGCATATTGATACCAGCGTTGGCCAAGGCTTCAAAGAAAGTGGAGGCTACCCCTGAATGCGAACGCATGCCAACCCCCACGACCGAAACCTTGACGATGTTCGTGCTTCGCCCGAGCTTGCCGCCGGATCCGTCCGAAAGGTGTTCCTTGAGGGCCTTTTCGGCGCGAAACGCATCTTCGGTTGGCACGGTAAAGGTCAAGTTCGCCTTTCCGTTGCGGGCAACGTTTTGAACGATCATGTCCACCACGACTTCCGAGTCGGCCATGACCTTGAAAACTGCTGCCGCCGCACCCGGTCGATCGGGTAATTCAGTCACGCTTACGCGCACTTGGTTTTTGTCGATGGCCACTCCGCTTACCAGGGTGTCCTCCAGGGATTTTACTTTTTTCTTCACTTCGGTTCCGGGTTTTGTGGAAAAGGACGAACGAACCTCGAACGGTATGTTATGCTTTTGGGCAAATTCAACGGCCCGAGTTTGCATGACTTTTGAGCCGCTACTCGCCAACTCGAGCAGTTCCTCATAGTTGATGGCTGAAATCTTGCAGGCATTCGGTACAACGCGTGGATCTGCAGTGAACACGCCCTCCACGTCGGTAAAAATCTGGCACGATTTGGCGTTCAACGCGCCAGCCAAGGCAATGGCGCTCAAATCGGATCCTCCTCGGCCGAAAGTGGTCAAGTCTCCCTTGTCATTGATCCCTTGAAATCCAGCGACCACCACTACCTTGCCGGCCCTGAGCTGCTTGCGAATGTCTCCTCCTCCGACCTCACGAATCCGGGCTTTCGAGTGCATTCCCTCGGTAATGATACCAGCCTGCCAACCCGTGCGCGAAACAGCCGGCACGTCCAAGGCATTCAAGGCCATCGCGAGAAGGGCTATGGTTTCTTGCTCGCCGCAAGTCATCAGCATGTCCATTTCCCGATCCGAGAGATTCTTGCGGATTGCCTTGGCTCTCTCAATCAAATCGTTTGTTACGCCTGCCCGGGCGGATACGACGACCACGACTTTATTCCCGGCCGCCCAAGTCTTCTTGACCCGTCTTGCAACCCGCTTGATGCAACTAATGTCGGCAACGGAAGTCCCGCCGTATTTTTGAACAACTATGTTCATTGGTTTTCAAATCCATTCGTGTCGAACATTCTAAAGAGGACGGGGGATTCCTTGACGCCCGGCAATTCCTCTAGAGCCTCGATCGCCATCCGAATGCTATGCTCATTGGTTTCGTGGGTAGTCAAAATAATTTGGGCGGAAGTATCTTCGTCTTTCGGAGTTTGAGATACAGTCGCAAGGCTCACCTCGCGATCGGCCAAACATTCCGCGATCTTCGCAAGTTGACCGGGCCTGTCGTCGACCCTCAAACGAAGGTAAAAGCAACCGCAAATCTCACTTGCCGTGGCCGCGGTACACTCATCGGGTGTCACATGAAGCAACTTCGGTTGCGAAATCATGCCCTTCATGCCCTTCACTGCATCGACGATATCGCTGATTACGGAGCCTGCCGTGGGATCCTGTCCTGCTCCGCGTCCGGTGAGGACGACCGTGCCGACGACCGTGCCCGTAAGGCTGACTCCATTGTAAACACCATCGGTACGGGCGATGATCTCACCCACCGGAACCAAGGCTGGATGAATGCCCACCGATATGTGATTGTTCTCGAAATTTCTTCGAATGACTCCGATCAGCTTAATCTTGCAGCCAAGCTTTCTTGCCGCAAGTAGATCTTCGTTTGAAATCTTCCTGATTCCTTCGACGGTAATGTCTTTGAGGGAGATCCACATCCCATGCGCCAAATAAGCAAGAATTACCGCCTTGTGAGCGGCATCGACTCCATCCAAATCCAATGATTCGTCGGCCTCGACATATCCAAGCTCTCGAGCATCGGAAAGAACATCGTCAAAGCTTGCTTCCTCGTTCTCCATTCGAGTAAGAATGTAATTGGAAGTACCGTTTAAAATTCCGTAGATGAGAGGAAATTCGTTCGCCACCAAACTTTCCCTCAAAACCTTGATGATGGGAATGCCTCCTGCCACACTCGCTTCGAACGCATAGCGAACGCCAGCTTTTTCGGCTTTTGAAAAAAGTTCCTCCCCATGCTCGCAAATAAGAGCCTTGTTTGCGGTAACCACAGACTTTCCGTTTGCAAAGGCTCGGAGGGTCAGGGCTTTGGCTTCCTCGATCCCACCAATCAGTTCGCAAATCAGGTCGATCGACGGATCGTCGACGATGGAAAAAGAATCGTCGGTCAATGCATCCACGTCGATCACAAGCTTTCGGTCTTTGGTCAAATCCCTCACGGAAGCACGAGTCGGCAGGACTTCGACTCCAAGGATTTTCTTCAAGGATTGGGCGTTCTCGACGAGATGCTTCCAAGTCCCCTGCCCGACCGTTCCAAAGCCGAGGATTCCGACTCTAATGGTATGTGATTGGCTGTTCATGATTGCTTGACGGTTTTTTTGCGATCAAATCGATTCTCCGTTCCCGCCCGCAAGCGGGCCAAGTTCGAACGGTGGCGCCAGATGATCCACGCCATGACGACAAAAGCCATTGCCACCACGCCCCAATGCTCGTCTTTCGCCCAATAAAGCACCAAGGAACATATGGGCAGACTTAAGCCAAATCCAATCGAAGCCAGGGCGACATAACGGGTAGAATAAAAAATTATGGCCCAGGTCACCAACCCTAGCAGAAGGCATTCAGGCATCACTCCGAGCAAACCACCCATTGCCGTAGCCACGCCCTTTCCACCCCGTAAACCGGTAAACAAAGGATAAGTGTGCCCAAGAACGGCGGCAGGCAAACCCCACAATCCCAAAAAGACAGGATCGGTCTCGA
>JAYOMW010000118.1:0-3016 GCA_038121045.1 Opitutia bacterium | reverse complement strand
GTCGGTTCATGGTCAAGTTCGAATATGGTCAAAGCCCATTCGCCTTCTTCGGCGCGGCTAAGGGACATGTTGGCAATGTTCACTCCGCAGTCTCCGAGAATCGTTCCCAATTTGCCCACGATCCCGGGCTTATCGACGTTTCTCACCACAAGAAGAACGTTCACGGGACGCGCCTCAATGGCCTGGCCGTCAACCTCGACGATGCGCGGATCGTTGCCCTTTCCAAGAAGAGTACCCTTTACGTTTCGCTCCTGCCCTTCGCTTGAAACAGTCTTGATCTCGATGAGCTCACTGTAATCGGACGAGTCCGATGACTTGATCGTTTCGACCTTAATGCCCAAGGCCTTGATTTTGTGTGGGGCGTTTACGTCGTTGATTCCTTCGTCTCCGGCAATCCCCGCGAGCCAACCCTTGAGCACCGCCCGGGTCAAGGGAACGGCGTCGAAATCGACGATGCCTCCCCAATAGGTTATGTGGATTGAGCTTACGGAGCCTCCCGATGCTTGACGGGCAAAGCTTCCAAGCCTTTGGCATAGGTCCAAGTAGGGTCGGAGAGCCTGCAAGTCCTTAGGGTCGATGGAAGGCATGTTAATCGCATTTCTTATACGACCACCCTGTAAAACTTCGGCCACTGCCTCAGCGATTTCGACCCCCACGCTTTCTTGAGCTTCCGCAGTGGAAGCTCCCAAATGAGGAGTCAGGTTAAGGTTTTCGATTTTTCGGAACTCGTGGTCTTCGGGAAGGGGTTCCTCTTCGTAAACATCCAAACCGGCAGCCGCAACCTTCCCGCTTTTGAGTGCCTCCAAGAGGGCCGATTCCTTGATGATTCCTCCCCGGGCGCAGTTGAATACACGGACTCCATCCTTCATCTTGGCGAACGCGTTCTCATCCACCATGTTTTTCGTCTCCTCGGTCATGGGCATGTGGACTGTCAAATAGTCTGCTCGTGAAAAGGCCGTTTCAAGATCCACTTTTTCAACTTCCATCTCTTTGGCCCGATCTTCGGTCAAGTAAGGGTCATACGCAATGACTTCCATCTCGAAAGCCTGGGCCCGCTTGGCCACTTCGGCCCCGATGCGACCAAATCCCAAAACAGCCAGGGTCTTGGCTCTGAGTTCGGCCCCCTTCAGCTCCTTGCGTTCCCATTTTCCCTCACGCATGCCGATCGCTCCCCTTACAATCGGACGAGTGCCGCACATCATGTGAGTAAAAGTCAGTTCGGCAGTCGCAATGGTATTCCCGCCCGGCGTGTTCATGACGATCACGCCCGCTTCGGTGGCAGCCTCGATATCAATGTTGTCGACCCCTACGCCAGCCCGTCCGACCACCTTCAATTGGGAAGCGCAAGCGATTACTTCCTTCGTAACTTTCGTATCACTTCGAACGATAATGGCGGAGGCTTCCTTGGCCAACTCCAATACCTTCTCGGGTGAAGAACCATAAGCCTCAACCACTTCGAAATCAGCTTGGTTTTGCAAAAACTCTACCCCAAGGGGAGAGATACGGTCCGCAACGAGAATCTTCATTGTATATTGAGAGTAAAGAATTGATTGTGCCAAATTCGCTTCAAAAGGCAACGCGGAAAGAAGAAGATGATTTATGGCTTCACCAATACTGCATACAGTGACATGATCTCAAGCCGTCATGTTTGAATCATTAACAGATAAGTTAAGTCGCACGCTTCGAAACCTTCGAGGAGTGGGGAAACTCACGGAGGAAAACGTGAGCGAAGCACTGGGAGAAGTTCGGAAAGCGTTGCTTTCGGCCGACGTGCATTTCCGTACGGCCCGTGAATTCGTCGATCAAGTCAAGGAGACGTGCTTGGGGCAGGAAGTGCTCAAATCGGTATCTCCCGGCCAACAGGTCGTCAAAATCATTCACGACGAGTTGATCAAGTTGCTCGGTGAAGGAACGACGGAGCTTCGGGAAGACCGTCCATTGAGGGTACTTATGGTTGGTCTACACGGGGCGGGAAAAACCACCACGAGCGCAAAACTGGCCAAGCGGTTGGCCAAGGATGGACGCTCACCCATGCTCGTTGCCTGCGACGTCTATCGTCCGGCCGCGATCGATCAACTTGAGTTTCTCGCAAAGCAAGAACAATTCCCTTGCTATCTTGACCGGGGGAACAAAAACGTACCGGCTATTGCGCGCTCAGCTTGGGAAGAATCTAAAAAGAATGGCTGCGACGTCGTGATTTTCGACACTGCCGGCAGGCTCCAAATCGACGACGAACTCGTCCATGAGCTGGAACTTCTGAAAAAAGAGGTCAACCCCCATGAAATCCTATTGGTGGCGGATGCGGCCCTCGGACAGGAAGCCATCAACGTGGCCAAGACTTTCCACGAACGCTTGTCTCTCACAGGGATCGTCTTGACCAAGGTCGATGGAGACGCCCGGGGTGGAGCGGCTCTCTCGATGAAGAAGGTTACCGGGGCACCGATCAAATTCCTTGGCGTAGGGGAAAAGATCGATGAGTTCGAGGTGTTTCATCCCGATCGCTTGGCCTCGAGAATCCTCGGGATGGGGGACGTGGTATCCCTTGTAGAAAAAGCCCAGGAAAACCTCGACCAAGAGGAATCAATGCGGATGGCTGAAAAGATGCTCAAGGCCGAATTCGACTTTGAGGATTTTCTCACGCAGATGAAGCAGATGAAAAAAATGGGATCCATGGGTTCGATTGCAAAGATGCTACCCGGCATGAACAACGTCGAAATCGGAGACAAGGAGGAAAGCGCTTTGGGGCGGCACGAGGCGATTATCCTTTCGATGACCAAGGAAGAAAGACGCCTGCCCCGGATAATCGCAGGGTCACGCAGAAAGCGAATTGCCGAAGGAGCAGGTGTTCAGATTAGAGACGTCAACCAACTGATCAAGCAATTCAGCCAGATGCAAAAAATGATGAAGAAGATGAGGGGCGGAAAAATGAAGCAAATGATAAGCGCCTTGGGTGGTGGCGGCGGAATGCCCGACATGGGAAACATGGACCCCAAGGAATTGGCCAAACTGGCCAAGC
>JAYOMW010000117.1:0-10551 GCA_038121045.1 Opitutia bacterium | reverse complement strand
TCCTTTTCTCTTTGGGGGAGTTGTCCCGATGATGCCCTTTTGAAGGCCGCCGAACAGGGCAGACTGTCTGACCCCAAGGATCTGGCCTCTATTGTGGACGGTATGCTCAAGGATCCCAAGATCGAAAGATTTCTAGACAGTTTTCCGTCCCAATGGATGCAATTGGAGAATGCCTTGGCGGCCACTCCGGATCCCAAACTCAACCGTTATTTCTCCATCGACAACGATTACCCCGCCAGTTTGCCCATGGTGATCGAACCCCTTTTGTTGTTCGACGCGGTTTTCCTCGAGAACCGGCCGCTCACCGAATTGATCAAGCCATCGTTCGCTTACCGGAACGAGTTTCTTGAAACTTGGTACGGGGGAGAACTCAAGCCCGGTGAAGAAGATCTGAAAAAGGCGATCGAAGCCAACGAGAACAAAAAGAAAAAGATCGTCGAGCTTGAGCAGGAAGTTCAAAAATCAGAACGGGCTTTGGAAGACTTGATCGGTCCGATCCGCAAAAAGATTCTGGCCGAGCGTGCGGTGGAAGAAGATATTCTCGAACCGGTTGATCTCAGACCTATAGCCGCATGGGAGTTCGATGGTGATTTGAAGAGCTCGGTCGGTTCCTTCCCGCTCAAAAAGCATGGAAAGGCGGAGTTCAAGGCGGGGATGGTTGAGATTGGGCCTAATTCTTACCTCCAAAGCTCCATTCTGCCTTTCGAACTACGGGCCAAAAGCCTCGAGGTGTGGTTCATGCTCAAAAACCTCGATCAGCCGGGGGGAGGGCTCATGGGCATTCAGGGTCCGGGTGATTTTTTCGACACCATCGTAATCGGAGAAAGAATGCCGAGGCACTGGATTTCCGGGAGCAACGGCTTCAGCCGGACGAATGACTTTTCCGGATCGAATCCCGAGGAGTCGGTCAACCGGATCATTCATCTCATCATGACTTATCAACCCGATGGCATGATCAGCCTTTACCGAAACGGGGAGCTTTACGGAAAGCCCTACAAGAAACCCCTCGCCACCTTTCCCAAGGAAAAAAGTTCCGTTATCTTCGGCCTTCGTCACCTCCCGAAGGGGGGGAACAAGCACCTCGCCGTGACCCTGGACAAGGCTAGGCTCTATGACCGGACTCTAAACGAGAAAGAGATCGAGCAAGCGGCCCGGGACAACCAATTTTTCGTTTCTAACAAGGAACTGTTGGCGGCCTTGTCGCCCGAGCAAAGAAAGTCCAAGATCGAGCTTGAAAAAAAGCTCATGGGTTCCAGGAATGCATTACAAAAAGCCCCCAAGGCGATCGAGCCGAACATGCTCAAGGGGGAAGCTCAAAAACAATTCGACAACGAGATGAGGAGAAGGCTGCGTTCCGATCACTTCCAAAGGGTCCCTCTGTCCGATGCGAGGTATGGGGGAATCATTACCAATGCCGCCATGCTCAGCATGACCTCCGGCCCCAAGCGCACGCACCCCATTGCCCGCGGAGCCTGGATCATCGAAGTTATCCTCAACGATCCTCCCCCGCCTCCGCCCAATGACGTTCCGCCTCTCAAGGACGATGGAAATTCAAAGAACATGACCATCCGCGAACAATTTGCCAAACACCGCGAACATGCCGATTGCGCCGGTTGTCACTCCAAGCTCGATCCGCTCGGTTTTGCCATGGAAAATTTCGACCTGACCGGCCGCTGGCGGGACAAGTACCCCAATGGCCGCGAGGTCGACTCCAGCGGTAAGCTCATGAGAAAGCATGACTATCGAGGAGCAGTCGACTTCAAGGATTCTCTCCTCAAGGAAAAGGATCGTTATGCCAAGGCTTTCGTCGGTCATCTTCTTCGTTTTCTTACTTCCAGAGAGCTTAAGCCGGGAGATAGTCTTGCAATCGAAAGAATCGCTCAGAAAGCCAAATCACATGATTACCGTATGAAGTCTCTCATCCGAGAGGTCTTGCTGAGTCCAAGCTTTTCGAACCTCCCGTAGTATGCTCGAAGAGTTGTGCTAATTGGGAGAGAGTGCATATTTTGCGAACTTCTCCTTCGTTTTGTTCAAGGCTGCGTAATCCGGACACTCGGGGTAGCCGACTAGAAAATTATTTTCGTCGATCAGGTTGAGAAAAAAGTGGGTGGACCCTTCCGGTCTTTCAAAAATGATCTCCTTTTTTGGATTCTCCGGGCCGACTACTCGAAACCATTCCTCATATCGATCTCCACCGTTTCGCGTGTAGATCAAATCCGCTCTTACGACCTGAGCGCCTCTCTCCTCGAAGGCAAAGCGAAGAGTATTGTTTTCGAACCTATGAGAAAGAACTTTGGGGACCTTGTTTTTTTCAGGCCCAACAGTTCGAGCCAGAGGGTTGTAGTAGGGGAAGCTCGCTTTCATGGCTCTTAGTTCGTCCGATAATTTTTGATCAAGTTTTCGGGCAAGCTCCGGATTGGCCGCAACGAGATTTTTCGCTTCCTCGATATCCACCCGGACCTGTTTTCCGTTTTCTTGTTCGTAGAGTTGGTAGAGCTCAAGTTCATCGGTGTTCGGGTTGAACTTGTGGTTGTGGTTGCGGACCAGTTTGTAACCACCTACCCGGATGGAGCTTTCGAATGCGGCGCTGTTCGGGAAATGCCAGATCATGCTGTCCCTCGTCTTTCCTTCCCTGTCCTTGACCAAATTCGGATTACGGGGGTCTTTGAGGAGAAGATCGCTTAAATCGGAACCGTCCAGGTTTTTGTTTTTTGGTTTGGGGCAACCGGTGAGAGAAAGAATGGTCGGGTAAAAATCAAGTCCGTTCACCATCACGTCGGATTCCACTCCTTTGGGTATGCCGGGGCCGGTAATGACAAGAGGAACTCGCGTTCCTCCTTCCATGAGGGAAATCTTCCCCTTGTCCAAAGGGAAATTGTCCGTGATTACCTCGGCGGCATGCCCTTCCATCCCGCCATTGTCGGAGGTAAAAATGACATAGGTGTTTTCGATCAATTTATGACCCGGCCAGCGCGGGTCTTCCGTTTCGGCCAAATAATCAAATAGTTTGCCCATGTAGTAATCCAATTCCTCCACCATCGCGCAGTAAAAAGGATTGCGCTGTCCCTTCAGAGTCCAGCCCCGGTTGTCCTTGGGTTTTTGCACTCCTAGTTTTTTGCAGTACTTGTCCAGAAGCTTTTCGGAGCGCGTATGGATTGGCGTGTGTACCAGCCAAGTCGCATAGTAGAGGAAGAAAGGCTTGGCTTTGTTTTGTCGCAGAAAGGTGAGGGCATCCTCGCTGGTTTGATGATATGGGAAACCCTTCTCATCCAACCGGAATGGATCATTTTTTTCCGGGGAGGCAAACCCTTTGACACGGCTTTTCATGGCCGACCTTTGGCCCCGACTGCTTCGAGTCCAGTCGAAACCCTGGTCTTCGGGTTGAGGGAAGGCCTTGTGATCAATGGCCATATGCCATTTTCCGGAGTGGCCGGTCGTGTATCCGTAACCCTGAAGAACCCGTGCGATGGTCCTTTCGTTTTCCGGCATCCGGCCACTGTACCAAGGGGCAATCATGGTCCAGGCCAATTTGTGGTTCGGTGTGGGAGGAGCGCCTCCCACGACATGGGTCTTTTGAGCCCGAGCAGGGTGGTTGCCGCTCATGATGGCACAACGGCTGGGAGCGCAGGTAGGAGCCGGAGAATAGGCCTGCCAGAACAGTACGCCCCTTTTGGCAAGCGAATCAAGGTTGGGTGTTTCCATAACGGATGGTTCGTCCACGTCGTAGCATTTGACGTCCTGCCAGCCCAGATCGTCAGTGAGGATGAGCACGATGTTCGGTTTGGCCGGTCGCTCGTCCGCTTGAGACAAGTGAACCAAAAAAGCCGAAAGGATGATGGGCAGAAAAAATTTCATAGGTGGAAGGGAAATAATCGTAAATTTTGGATTCGCTAACGATAAAACGCAATATCCTGGGCCTGGCAACGCAATCAGGAAAGGAGCAGATAGCAAATTCCCGAAACCACCATCGCGCCGATCAGGTTGAGTGCGAGGCCCTCGCGGGCCATGCGCCGCACGCTCACTTCACCCGTCCCGAAGACCACCGCATTCGGAATGGTGGCGACGGGGAGCATGAAGGCGCAACTGGCGCTCATGGCTGCCGGAATCATCAAGAGGATGGGATCGATGTCCGAAGCGGTGGCGGCGGCTCCCAGAATAGGCATCAGGACGTTGGTCGTCGCCGTATTGCTGGTCATCTCGGTCAGAAAGGTCACGAGTAAGGCGATCCCGAGCAGAATTACCAGGAGAGGCAAATTCTCTATGCCTGAAAAGACCCCCGCGATGGTGGCGCTTAAGCCCGACTGCTTGAAGCCTTCCCCAAGACAAAGGCCGGCTCCGACCAAAACGAGCATACCCCAAGGAATCTTGTTTGCGGTTTTCCAATCGAGTAACCGATCCCCTTTTTTTTCTCCGCTTGGCAGGCAGAACAAGAAGATGACCGCGACGAAGGCCACGCTCGCATCGTTGGCTTGAGGGAGATCGAGCCAGGTTTTCCAGCCTCCGAAAGGCTCGGACCGGGTGATCCAAGCCAGTGCGGTCAGGATGAAGACAAGCAAAGTTCTTACTTCGGGTGTTCGCCAGGTTCCCGGATCGGGCAGGGCAATGCGTTCCTTTCCGGTGATTCCCCGGCTGAGCCAAAGCCAGATGAACAGCACCATGGCGACGGTCACCGGAACCCCAAATTTCATCCAATCGGTGAAGGAAAGCTCGGGATGCCCGAGATCCTTGTAGGCACCCATCATGACCAGGTTGGGAGGCGTGCCGATGGGGCTGCCGATTCCTCCGACGTTGGCCGCGAAGGCGATCCCAAGAAGAAGAGGAACCTTAAGAGCTTCGCTTCGGCTGTTTTGGATGACGGCCATGGCCATGGGAAGCATCATCAGGGTGGTGGCGGTGTTGGAAATCCACATACTCAGGAAGGCAGTGGCTACCATGAACCCGAGGATGAGAAATTTTTCCCCGGGCGGGCAGGCGTTGACCATCATCAAGGCGATCCGACGGTGGGCTCCGCTCTTTTCCATGGCTTTGGACAAAAGAAAACCGCCAAGCAGAAGGAGGACAAGCGGATGTCCGTACTTTTCCCCTACCACCTTGGGTTCGAGAATCCCCAAGAGCGGGAGCAAAGAAAGAGGAAGAAGGGAGGCGACGGGGATGGGTACGGCCTCGAAGATCCACCAGAGGGCCGTCCACAGAGCGATTCCGAGGGTGATGGAGGCGGATGCCTCGAGCCATCCGAATTTCCAAACGGACCAGCCAATCAGAACGGAAAGCAGGGGAGCCACCCAAAGCATAAAAGTTTGGGAAGCTTGGGTTGGATTCTCTCTCTTTTGGTTTTCCTGAGTTGGCATGCTTGACCAAACTCAAACAAATCAGGACAAGGATTCCGAATTTATTTTACTTCAGCTCTCAAAACAGGGAGAAAAACAGGTATGAAGCCCAGTTGCCTCCTTACCTTTTTGTTTCTTTTTTCCACTGTGGCCTTTGCCAGCAAGCCCAACGTCATCGTGGTTCTGGTCGACGACATGGGCTATTCCGATCTTGGTTCGTTCGGGGGGGAGGTCAAGACGCCTCACCTAGACCGTTTGGCCGCCAATGGCCTGCGCTTTACCCAAAACTACAATTCCGCCCGCTGCTGCCCTTCCCGGGCGTCTTTGCTGACGGGTCTCTATTCCCACCAAGCCGGCATTGCAAACTTCACCGGTCGGAACTCAACCGAACGTTTGGGGCCGGCCTACCTGGGCAAACTGAACAAGCAATGCATGACCTTGGCTGAAGTCCTCAAGTCTTCGGGCTACGGGACCTACGGGGTGGGGAAGTGGCACGTCGGACATGAGGAAACACCTACGGACCGGGGTTTCGACCAATACTATGGTTATATCCACGGTCACAGCACGAGCCAGTGGAAGGCCGGCAATTACATGCGCTTGCCCGAGGGCAAGAAGCCCGAACTGGAGTTCGATCCGGATGATTTTTACGCGACCGATGCCTTCAACGACTATGCGGTCGAGTTCCTCAAGCAAGCCCAGGATAAGGACGAACCTTTCTTCCTTTACCTGGCTCACTCTTCTCCGCACTTTCCCCTTCACGCCCCGGCCAAAACTCGCGATGTCTACCTCGATACCTACCGCAAGGGCTGGGACTTATTGAGGAAGGAACGCTTTGCCCGGCAACGCAGTTCGGGTTTGGTCACGGATTCCTGGAAGTTCACCGGACTCTCCGAGGTTCCGGTCGACCGCGACGACATTGCGAACGATTTTGCCGGAAAAACGAATCCCGATTGGAAAGACGTTGATCAAAAACGGCAGGAGGATCTGGTCTACCGCATGGCGACCTTCGCCGCCATGATCGATCATGTGGATCAAGGGATCGGGAAGATCGTTTCACAGCTCGAAAAAAGTGGGGACCTCGAGAATACCCTCATTCTCTTTACCAGTGACAACGGGGCTTGCTACGAGTGGGGCCCGTTTGGTTTCGATCAGTCGAGCCGAAAGGGGTTTACCCAATTACACGAGGGAGACGAATTGAAAGGCGTGGGTGGCCCGGGTACCTATCATTCGGTGGGAAGCGCCTGGTCCTGCCTGAGCAACACCCCTTTGCGCATGTACAAGCACTTCAATCATGAGGGAGGGAATTGCAGTCCCCTCCTCGCTCATTGGCCAAAGGGCATAAGCAAACCCGATCGCTGGGTCCGCTCCCCCATTCATTTGATCGACGTCATGCCTACCTTGCTTGAGATCGGAGGAGCCGACTACCCGAAGAAGTTCAAGAACGAGAAACTCATCCCGGTCGAGGGCAGGAGTTTGGTTCCCTTTTTCAAGGGTGACGGCCTGGCGAGCGAACGGGTGCTCTGTTTCGACCATTTTGATTCCAGCGCCATTCGCAAGGGGGACTGGAAACTGGTGCGTGGGAACAACCGTTACAAGAACCGCACTTGGGAACTGTACAACCTGGCGGAGGACCGATGCGAGACCACCAACTTGATTGAATCTCATGCGGACAAGGCCGATGAATTGGAGGCCGAGTGGCTGGCCTGGGCCAAGCGGGTGAAAGTCAACCCCTACTACTCGCACGTTCAGGTCAACCCGGCCAAGGTGCGGAAAAAACTAAAGAAGGATGGTCAAGGCTTTTATCTTCTCAAGCATGGGGATCAGGTGTCCCGTGAGTATGCTCCACAATTTGCGAACAAGTCCATTGAAATCAAACTGTCCGTCACGAGGGGAAAGGAAAAGGGAGGGGTCCTGATTTCTCATGGTGGAAGCCAATGTGGTTATTCCCTTTACCTGGAGGATGGAAAACCGGTTTTTTCCTGCCGAATGGAAGGTGCCTTGCACACCTTCCGGGCGGCCCGTGTTTTGCCTGAGGGGCGGGCCTCCTTGTACGCCGCGCTCTTGCCCGACGGGAAAGTATCCTTGAGAATGGAGAACGAAGTCCTGGTCGCGGGAAAGCTTCCGGGCCTTTTCGGCAATCATCCGCAGGATCCTCTGGAAGTCGGGAACGATTCCCTGTCGACGGTGGCAAGTTATTCATCGAGCCCGCGCTTCAAGGGGAAAGTCAACGAGGCCAAGCTCAAGCTCAAATAGGTTTCCACCCAGTCCCAACCCAAATCAAATATGAACCCAACGTATCCCTTGTTCCTCAGCCTTCTTCTTGCTCTTGCCTTGCCTGCAAAGAACGAAAAGACCAATTCGACCTTTGGCAAACAGGTCAGCGAGAGCGGAATCCGGCATTCCTTTTTGATCTGCGGCAACCCGACCGTCCTGTTAAACGAGAAGAGCGAGATCGTCTGGCAAACGAAGGGCTATGGACGGGATGGCTTTGTCCTGAAGTCGGGTAACGTTTTGGTCTCCATCGGCAACGTGGCCAAGGAAATTACCCGTGAAGGGAAAGTCGTTTGGAGTTACGAACTGAGCAAGGAAAACAAGGAGCTCGGTTCGTGCGTCCGCCTCGACAACGGCAACACCCTGATCGTGGAAAGAGGGGGCAAACCGCAGCTTCTTGAAGTTCGCAAGGACGGTTCGGTTGCAGTGACCGTTCCGCTCAAGCCAGAGACCAAGAACGGCCACATGCAGACCCGGATGGCGCGCAAGCTTCCCAACGGAAATTATATCGTCCCTCACCTGCTCGCTTTTGCGGTCAAGGAGTACAAGCCGGACGGGACGGTCGTGCGGACGATCAGGACCGATCTCGAGGAGTTGGGCGGACGCAAGGCAAGAAATTGGCCATTCACCGCCATAAAACTCAAGGGGGGAAACCTTTTGGTCAACTTGACCAACGGGAACAAGACGGTGGAATTCGATCCCTCGGGCAAGGTTGCCTGGCGGGTGGATAATTCGCACGTCGGTGGGCGGTTCGCCGATCCATGCGGTGGACAGCGTCTGGCCAATGGAAACACCCTGATTTGCAGTTACGGGCAAAGAAAGGGAGACATGCCCAAGCTTTTCGAGGTCACCCGGGACAAGAAGGTTGTTTGGGAATATTTCAACCCCGCGGTCCGGGCTCATGAGGTTCACGTCATTTCGACAAACGGCAAGCCCGAGGGTTTTCTCAAGTAAAGCTGTCCATTTCCCTTTTCATGGAGAAATCCTTGCCGATCTTGTGCGCCTTGGTTTCTTGTCTCTGTTTGTCCGCTCAGGAAGTCACGGTGGAGGGCTTGATCATCCCTCGTGCCTACGAAGGGACGTATGATCGTGATCACCTCTCTGCCTTCATTGATTAGCACCGGACTTGGTAGAAAAAAGTAGCCCAAACGGTTTTAAAACTGGTTGGACTTTGCCTTACGTCCCTATAACTTTCATGGAGTGCATCAGTCCATTAAAGATCAATTGGGAATTTTTGTTTTCTCTCCCTTTTTGCTGATAGCATTGCTTTTCTCGAAAGCACTGAGCGCTGGTTCGGAGAAACCGCTATGGTGGTCAAGGACGCCCTTGGAAGTTCCCGCAGTCCCGACCGGAGATACTTGGACGAGGAACGAAATCGACCGCTTCGTTCTCAAGGAACTTTCTCAAAGAAACCTCGATCCTTCCCAAGAAGCTTCCCCCTTGGCCTTGATTCGCAGGTTGACTTACGATCTGTCCGGACTTCCGCCCAAACCGGATGAGATCGACGCGTTTTTGTCTAACTATGCCAAAGATGGGAATCGGGCTTACGAACAACTGGTCGATCGTTTGCTTGCTTCACCTCGCTATGGGGAGCGTTTCGCACGTCATTGGTTGGACGTGGCCAAGTACGCCGATACCTGCGGGTACGACAAGGACAAGTTGCGGCCCAATGCCTGGCCCTACCGTGATTATGTGATTCGTTCGTTCAATAACGACAAGCCTTACGATCAATTTATCAAGGAACAGGTTGCGGGAGATATCCTTTATCCGGATACCGAAGACGGAATACTGGCACTTGGGTTTTTAGCGGCAGGGCCATGGGATTTTATCGGACACGTGGAGGTGCCTGAATCCAAGATGGATGGAAAAGTTGCCCGTAATTTGGATCGGGATGATATGGTTTCCAACGTATTGAACAGCTTTTGCGCCACCACCATTCAGTGTGCCCGTTGCCATGAACACAAAGGGGATCCGATCGGACAGGATCACTATTACAGTTTGCAATCCATATTTGCGGCCGTCGATAAAGCGGACCGGGTCTACGGAATGGATCCGAAAGTGGCGCGGAAAAAAGAAGAGTTGTTGATCCGGCAGGGTGAATTGTCCCGGCAAATCGCCCTTGCCGACAAGGAGATGAAAAAGAAGGGCGGAGAGAAGCTCAAAGAACTGGATGAGCAGATTTCCGAGCTTGAGAAGATTGCAGGGAAGGCCGAGAGGGTGCCGGAGCACGGGTATCATAGTCAGATTGCCAAAACTGAGAATTCAAAAAAATGGGTACAGGTGGATCTGGGGAAAAGAGAGAAGATTACTTCCGTCTCCATGCATGCCTGTTATGATGACTTTGCTGGAATTGGAGCAGGTTTTGGTTTTCCCGTTCGGTTCAAGGTCATTGCATCCAATCAGGCGGACTTTTCGAGATCGGAAGTCTTGGTCGATCAAACAAAAAAGAAATTTCCCAATCCAAAACTGGTACCCGTTACTTATAAGGTTAATTCGCATGCCCGGTATTTCCGGGTGGAAGCAGTCGAATTGCCGGAAAGAAAAAACGACTTCATTTTTGCTTTGGCTGAACTTGAATTATTTAATGCTGCCAGCATAAACCTCGCAGCAGGAAAGAAGGTTACCGCCAAGGACAGTATAGAAGCTCCCATCCGCTGGGGCAAAAGCAACCTGACGGACGGAAAGTGGTCGAAAAGCAAAAATCCCGAGATACAAAAGGATAGGGTCGACTTGGTCGATGAACGCAAGAATCTCATTGATTCCTTAAGCAGCGAGAAGGAAAGAAGTGAGTTATCCGTAAAAAAGAAAGCATTGGAGAAAACGGAAGCTGAACTGAAGGCACTTCCATCCGGCAAATTGGTTTATGCGGCCGCCACTCATTTTAAGCCCCGTTCGAACTTCAAACCCACGGAAGGCAAGCCGCGGATGATTCATGTTCTTCACCGGGGAGAGG
>JAYOMW010000116.1:5185-10692 GCA_038121045.1 Opitutia bacterium | reverse complement strand
TCCGGTACTTCGGACCACCCAAGAATATTCACCGGGGTTGAAGGAGGGGCCGACTTAACTTGATTGCCCTGGTCGTCCATCATCGCCTTGACTTTGCAATAAACCGAACCACAGTGAATGGCGTCACCTATTTTCAAAGTTCCCTTTTGCACGATCACGACAGCCGTGGCTCCCCTACCGACTTCTTGGCGGGCCTCAACCACGACTCCCTCGATCACGGCATCAGGGTTGGCCTTCAATTCCATCAGCTCTGCTTGGAGCAAAATCATGTCGAGCAAATCGTCCACGTTGTCGCCCTTCAATGCGGAGATGGGAACAGTAACGATTTCTCCCCCCCAGTCTTCCGATGCGATCGAACGCTCCTGCATTTGCGTTTTGACCTTATCCGCATCAGCACCCTTGACATCCATTTTGTTAATGGCGACAAGCAAAGAACCTTGGGACCGCTGGGCGAATTTCAAGGCTTCATCGGTTTGCGGCATGAAACCATCATCCGCAGCTACGACCAAAACGGATACGTCGGTAAGGTTTGCTCCTCTTTCCCTAATCTTGGAAAAGGCGGCATGACCCGGCGTATCGATAAAGGTGATCTTCTGGTCCCCATGAGCGATTTGGTACGCTCCGACGTGTTGGGTAATTCCACCGGCTTCACCTGCCACCACGTTTGCCTTGCGAATCGTGTCGAGCAAGGTGGTCTTGCCATGATCAACATGCCCAAGAATACAAACAATCGGTGGCCTTGGCTTGAGAAACTTCTCGTCGTTTTCATCAATCACGACCTTGGCTTTCTTTTCGACGGCTTCCGTCTTTTCCCCCCTGTGCTTGATTTCAAGTTCAAACCCTTTGACAGAGGCAATACTCCTGGCCACTTCCTCATCGATCGATTGATTCATAGAGGCAAAAATGCCCATCTCCATAAGCTCGGAAATCAACTGAAAAGGCTTGAGCCCAATAAAACCGGCAAAATCGCGAACCACGATGGGAGGTTTGACGATGATGAGGTTTCCCTCAACCACGCCACTTTCACTCGATTTAACCTCTGAAGAGGACGCAGGTGCCGCGGGGACCGTTGATTTGCCCGCCGAAGAAGGTGGTGGAGGAGCAGACGCCATCTTGGACGGTGGTGGAGGCGGAACGGGTGGAGCATTGGAAGATGGCGCAGGGGACACTGAGTCAGGCTTGTCTTCTTCCTCTTCGACAACGCCTTCTTCTTTTTTCTCCGACTCTTCCCTTTCGATTCTTTCCTTTTCCAAGTCTTCCTTGCTCTTGACTATAGGAATTTTTCGATCCTTGGGAGAAGGCGTTGGGTCCTCCACTTTTTCATCTACGACCGCGTCGGGTTGCTCTTCGAGGAGATCCGCGGATTCCTGAGCTTCTTCATCGGTTGCAGTGAACTCATCGATGATCGACTGAGCAGTAATGTTGTCCAAAGTGGATGACGCGCTCTTGATGTCGTAACCTCGCTCCTTGAGAATCTCAACGATTTCCTTGCTGGTTTTGTTGACCTGCTTGGCGATTGCGTGAACACGAACACTCATAAAACGTAGATTCCTTGACCCTCTTTAAATTAAACGTCTTTTGGCTCGGAAGGAGCTTCCTTTTCAACGGTATCAGGCGCATCGACTCCCGACTGTTCAGCCCCGATGGAAACCTTGGACAAAACATCTTGAGCGACCGGCTCATCAAAGCCCAAGCCAACCAAATCTTCCGCCGTGACCCCCTCAAAGGCCTCCGGACTGACCAACCCGAAAGCAACCAAACGGTCGGCAACCTCAAATTCGATTCCTACGTCGGTCAAGGCCTCGGCAGCCTTGGCTTTGCGCTCGTCAAAGCCAACTTCTTTCACCACGACCTTGCCGATATCGAGCTTCCAACCAAGCAGTCGGGAAGTCAAACGGGCATTGATGCCTTTTCGGCCAATGGCAACGGAAAGATCGTCTTCGACCACTTCGAAGTACATCCTTCTCTTGTCTCGATCGAGGCTTATGTTCTGCGGAACCGCAGGCTTGAGTGCCTCGGCAAGTTGCTCCACGGGATCCTCGAACCAACGAACGATATCTACTTTCTCACCGTTCATTTCGCGAACAATGCTCTTCACTCTGGCTCCACGGGCCCCGACACAAGCGCCAACGGGATCAACCTTGGGATCCGAACTCTTCACGCAGACCTTCGTACGGTAACCGGGTTCACGGGCCATGGCCGCCAAAGATACGGTTCCATCCGCAATTTCCGCAACTTCCATTTCAAATAGCTTGCGGACGAAATTCAAACTTGATCGGCTTAAAATCAGCTCGGGACCGCGACCATGCTGCTCGAGCTTGTTCAACAAGCAACGGATACGCTCACCGGGAACCCAGTCCTCGCCGGGGACACGTTCGCGCCAAGGAAGCAAAGCCTCGGCTTTGCCAACCTCAACAATGAGGTCTCCTCTCTCCTTGCGCCGCACGATTCCCGTAACCAAGTTTCCGACCTGATCACGAAACTCATCGTAAATATGTTCCTTCTCAAATTGACGCAACCTTTGCTTGATTGCCTGCTCAGCCGTCTTGGCGGCAATTCTGCCAAGATAAGAAGGGTCCATTGGACGCTCCACCACGTCTCCGACTTGCGGGCTTTCAGCATACAGACGAGCCTTGTCCAAATGAATTTCCCGGGACGTGTCGGCAACCGACTCCACCACTTCCAATAGGGTCCAAGCTTCCATGGCACCGGTCTTTGGGCTGATTTCGACCCGAACGTCTCCCGAGGAATTGATCGCTCTTTCGGCTGCCGCCTTGACGGCACCCTCGATCGTGGCGATCATATCCTCTCGGCTGATGCCCTTTTCTTTCTCCATGTATTCAAGAACTGCGAGAATTTCGCTACTCATGGCTGTGGCTTTTTTGTATGGTTTTGGAAAATAGGAAAAAAAAAAGCGAGCAAGGCCCGCTCCTTTTCGGATAAGACTGTATAAGAAGGATTTCAACTATATTGAAAACGAGCAAAATGTCAATGAATTCGTATGATGAACGAATACCCTGTTTTTTCATCGTTGCAGAAGGGCTACGATCCCTTATGGATGCTCTCTCGTTATGAAAACCTTACGCTTCACAACCTTACCCGGTGACGGCATTGGCCCGGAGGTCATGGAGGTCGCCCTCAAAGTCCTCGACGCCCTTGGCTCGAAGCATGGCTTTTGCTCGGAAAGCACGACCCATGACGTCGGAGGAATCGGAATCGACAACCACGGGGAAGCCCTGCCTTCCTCCACCTTGTCCGCCTGCGAACAAGCCGACGCCATTCTTTTCGGCTCGGTCGGCGGACCCAAGTGGGAAAACCTTCCGCCCAAGCAACAGCCCGAACGGGCCGCCCTTCTCCCCTTGCGCAAGGCGTTCGAACTCTTTGCCAACCTTCGTCCGGGCAACCTCTATCCCGAATTGGCCGACCTGTCCCCTCTGCGCCCACAAACCGTCGCCAACGGAATCGACGTTCTATGTGTACGCGAACTTACCGGCGGAGTCTATTTCGGCCAACCCAAGCGAACCGAGACCCTTGAGAACGGGGAATTCGAAGCCATCGACACCATGGTTTACAGGAGCGGCGAAATCGAGCGGATTATCGAAATTGCGGTACGGGCCGCTAGCCTCAGAGAGGGTAAAATCTGTTCGGTGGACAAGGCCAACGTCCTCGAGACCTCCGTTCTTTGGAGAAAAATCGTGACCGAGCGAGTCCGCGAACTCGACGATTCGATCGAGCTTTCCCACATGTACGTCGACAATGCGGCCATGCAATTGGTCCGCGACCCCAACCAATTCGACGTCTTGGTTACCGAGAACATGTTCGGAGACATCTTGTCCGACGAACTCGCCGTGATCTGCGGGTCGCTCGGCATGCTCGCCTCCGCAAGCCTTGGAACCGGCAAAAACTCCATGGATCTTCCGTTCGGACTTTACGAACCGGCCGGCGGAACCGCTCCCGACATCGCGGGCAAAGGCTTGGCCAACCCCTGCGCTCAGATTCTCAGCGCCGCTCTCATGCTCCGCTACAGCTTCGGACTCGAAGAAGCGGCCGCTTCCATCGAGCGAGCAGTCAAGGAAACCATCCGGGCCGGCTTTCGTACCGGCGACATTGCTCAGGGAGAAGAATACGTGGGAACCGAAGAAATGGGTCAAGCCATCCTCGAACGTCTGACCTAAGGAAAATTTTCTCATGAAAGCCCGGGAAATCCGTCAATCCTTTCTCGATTTCTTCGAATCGAAAAAACACCAAGTCGTAACCTCGGCTTCGCTTCTCCCGGAATCGCCCAATCTTCTCTTCACCAACGCCGGGATGAACCAATTCGTCCCTTATTTTCTCGGGGACCAAAAAGCCCCATACTCCCGGGCCGCAGACACCCAGAAATGCATCCGAGCCGGAGGCAAGCACAACGACTTGGAGGACGTCGGTTTCGACACCTACCACCACACCTTCTTCGAGATGCTCGGCAACTGGTCTTTCGGAGACTACTTCAAAAAAGAAGCCATCGAATGGAGTTGGGAACTGCTTGTGGATATTTGGAAATTCCCGCCCGAACGCCTCTACGCGACCGTATACGAACCCGGAGAAGGCGACCCTGCCGAATTCGACGAGGAAGCGCATGCCATTTGGACGGGAATCTTCGAGAAAGCCGGGCTTGATCCCGCCATCCACGTCGTCATGGGAAACAAGCAGGACAATTTTTGGATGATGGGCGAAACGGGCCCCTGCGGCCCCTGCAGCGAGCTCCACCTCGACCTCACCCCCGACGGCCAAAGCGAAGGCAAGCTCGTCAACGCCGACTCTCATCTTTGCATCGAGATCTGGAACCTCGTATTCATCCAGTTCAACGCGGACCGCGAAGGAAATTTCACCCCCCTCTCCGCCCAGCACGTCGATACCGGGATGGGCTTCGAGCGGGTCGCCGCCGTCATGCAAACGACCAACGGCTTCAGCGATTTCTCAAAACCCGTATCCAATTACGATACCGACGTCTTTTCCCCCATCTTTTCCAAACTCGGCGAGCTCTCGGGAAAAACCTACGCTTCCACCCTCCCCGCAGACGGCAAACCGGCCAACGAGCAAGAGGAAATCGACATTGCTTTCCGCGTCATCGGAGATCACCTGCGAGCCCTTTGCTTCTCCATTGCGGACGGTATTCTTCCCGGCAACAGCGACCGCAATTACGTCTTGCGTCGGATCTTGCGACGGGGCATTCGCTACGGGCGCGCCCTCGGCTTTTCCGAACCCTTCTTTCATCGACTCGCACCCGCTCTGATCGAACAGATGAAGGAAACCTTTCCCGAACTCGGAGAACGGGCCGAACTCATCGAAAAAACCCTTTGCTCGGAAGAGGAATCCTTCAACAAGACCCTAGACCGCGGAATCGAGCTCTTCGCCCGCGAAGCCGATGCACTGAAGGAAGGAGACGTCCTCTCGGGCGAATTCGCCTTCAAGCTTTACGACACCTATGGCTTTCCGCTCGACCTGACCGAATTGATGGCCCGCGAACG
>JAYOMW010000116.1:0-5085 GCA_038121045.1 Opitutia bacterium | reverse complement strand
CAGGGCAAAAAGCCATCCTCAACGTCGACCTCGAGCGAAGAAAAGCCATCCAACGGCACCACACCGCAACTCACGTCCTGCACTGGGCCCTTCGGGAAGTGCTGGGCGATCACATCCGCCAAGCCGGCTCGCTCGTGGAACCCGACCGCTTGCGCTTTGACTTTTCCCATTTCGAAGGAGTCAAACCCGAGCAGCTTTCCGAAATCGAACGGATAGCCAACGAGAAGCTCCTCCTGAACGATCCCCTCGAAGCCTACGAAACGCCTTTTTCCGAAAAACCGGACGACGTGATCGCTTTCTTCGGCGACAAGTACGGCGAAACCGTGCGCGTGGTCGACCTCGGGGGATGGAGCAAGGAGCTTTGCGGAGGCACCCACGTATCCTCGGCCGGGGAGATCGGTTCCCTGCGGATCGTCAGCGAATCCGCCATTGCCGCAGGCACCCGCCGGATCGAAGCCGTGGCCGGTCTATCCGCCTACCAATGGGCCGACGAGCGGATCGCCCGAATCAATGAGTTGACCCGTCAACTTGCCTGCAAGCCCCATGAACTGACCGAACGCATCACCC
Organism: Opitutia bacterium; assembly: GCA_038121045.1. Lineage (GTDB taxonomy): Bacteria > Verrucomicrobiota > Verrucomicrobiia > Opitutales > Seribacteraceae > Seribacter. The sequence continues at coordinate 4,518 of JAYOMW010000116.1, read as the reverse complement.
AGATGCTGACCAAGTCCAAGGAACTCGACAAGAAGCTGAAATCCTTCGAGCAAAAAGGGCAAGCCGGTCTGGCCGACAAACTCATCGAAGAGGCCGAACAAGCAGGCGACTTGCGCCTCATCAAGGCCATCGTACCCGACCTTTCCCCCAACGACCTCCGTTCCCTCGCCGCCCAAGTCAACAAAAGAGCGGCTCCCTCAGTGGTTTTGCTGGCCAGCGAATCCAACGGAAAATGCGCCATGGTTTGCATTTGCTCGGACGAAGCCATCGAAGCCGGGCACCAAGCCGGCAAGCACCTCGGTGAACTCGCCGGCAAACTGGGCGGCAAAGGCGGAGGCAAGCCCGACTTCGCTATGGGCGGAGCCCCAGCCGGGAAAAACCTGGCCGAGGCCATTGGCTCGATCTCCTTTTCCTAAGAGTCCACCCGTGAGGCTACGCATTCTCTTGCCCCCCACCTTGGCCGGGTGCGTACAAAGAAACGCCATTCCGGCCAAGATCGAACTCGAGGACGAGGAAGGCCAACGCATCCCCCCCGAGAAAGCCGATCAAGCGACCTTCGGCGAACTCTCCGATTCCGAACGATCCTCGCTCTTTGCCCTCTCCCAATGGTGTGGCGGAACCCTTTCCTCCTTCGTTCAACTCGACCTCGCCCAAGCCGGGGAACTTCTCAAACTGCTCCACGAAGTTCCCTGCTTTTACCTGGTCAACGATCCGGAACAGGCCATTGAATGGGCGAATAGAGAACTCCTCGGAGTGAGTGACTTCATCCCCCTTCCCCAAACCGAACGTCCCCGACCCGTTCGCGAAATCAGGGACGAACCCGAAAACGAACCCGAACCCCTTTTCGACGAACCCGAATACGAAGGCCCCCCCATCGAAGTCGAAGGCTCGACCGAATACCTTCGCCTGATCCTGCCCTCCTCCGAACACCCCGGGTACAAAGAAATCCTCCGCTTGATGCGCGAATGGAACTTTCTGCGCGACCGAAACCATCGTCACTGGTGGTGGTTGCGCGACCCATCCAAGGTTCTAGACTTTCTCGCCACCCATCAGAAAGAACTTGAGCTCGACCACGAAGCCGAATTCACCGACAACTTCCGTAAGCTCACCTCCGGTATCAAGCGGGCCGAACTCCGGACCTCGGCAACCGAATCCGAGAACGGAGCGGAAGTCGAGGTCCGCATCGAAGCCGGGGACGTTCCCCCCGACGAACTGGACCATGCGCTCGCCACCGGGCAGAACCACGTCCGTCATGGCTCAAAAGTCTATTTGCTCACCCGCGAACTATGCGAACAAGCCACGGAACTCCAAAAACGAATCTCGGGCAACCCCGACGCCCTCCTCCTCGCCCGGGCCAGTCATCGGGTGGAAAAATTTCAAGCACCCTCCGTGGAGGATTTCCTGCTCGAAGCCGACCCACGCTTCCAACCACCCGCCCAATGGAAAAAACGAAGCGCCGCTCTGCGCGATCTCTCCGCCTTGCCCTCCCCCAGCCTCAACGAAAGCCTAGAATCGATCCTCCGGCCCTATCAAAAGATCGGCGTGGCCTGGCTCCTTCACCTTTTTCGCAACGGACTCGGAGGCATCCTCGCCGACGAGATGGGACTCGGTAAGACCGTTCAGGCCCTCGGCTTGCTGACCGCACTGGGCAAAGAACAAGGCTTTGCCAAGACCTCCCTCGTGGTTTGCCCCGCCACCCTGCTCGAGAACTGGAAACGAGAAGCCCAACGATTCTGTCCCGATTTTTCCGTCCTCGTTCACCACGGACCCGACCGGACCGAGGAATCGGCTGCCCTCGGCAAAACCGACCTCGTCATCACCTCTTACGGCACCCTCGTTCGCGACCTCGAACTCTTTGAACCGATTCCCTTCCTCTGCGTGATCGGAGACGAAGCCCAGCACCTCAAAAACCGCAAGACCCAAAACGCCCAAGCCATGTCCTCCCTCTCCTCGGACGGCCGGGTCTTGCTCACCGGCACCCCGATCGAGAACAGTGTGTCCGACCTTCTCTCCCTGCTTGAGTTCCTCCTTCCCGGAGCCCGACCCGAGCTCCCTTCCACCTCCCGCGGAGACGAACGCATTTGGCACGAACAACGCATCCTCAAGGAAGCCGCCCCCTACGTCCTGCGCCGCAGAAAAACGGAAGTCGCGCCCGAACTCCCCGAAAAGATCGAACAAGTTCTCTACCTCGACCTAACCGAGGAACAAGCCGCCTGCTACGACGAAGTCAGGCGCTCCGCCGAGACCGAACTGAACAAACTGGCCGATGCGGGAGCGAGCGAAGGCGCGATGCGCATGAAGACCCTCACCCAACTCCTCCGCTTGCGCCAGACCTGTTGCGATCCCCGCCTGCTCCAAGAAAGCTTCCCCGCCGATCAATCGGCCAAGCTCAATGCCTTTCGCGAACTCCTTTACACCTGCTTGGAAGGCAACCACCGCATGCTCGTCTTTTCCCAATTCGTGCAAGTCCTTCAACTTCTCAAAGCGGAGCTCGAAGCCGCCTCCCTGCCCTTTTGCTACCTCGACGGATCCTCCAAGGACCGCATGGCCCAAGTCGACCGCTTCCAGGAAGACGAATCCGTCCCCGTGTTCCTGATCTCTCTCAAGGCTGGGGGAACCGGACTGAACTTGACCGGAGCGGACGTCGTCGTGCACTTCGACCCCTGGTGGAACCCCGCCGCCGAGGCTCAAGCCAGCGACCGGGCCCACCGCATCGGTCAGGACAAACAAGTCACCGTTTACAAGCTGATCACCTCGGGAACGGTGGAGGAACGAGTGCTCGGCCTCCAGGAAGGCAAACGCAAACTGCTCGAGCAAGTCTTCGAGGAATCGGAAGCCGCCAACCTCTCGCTCGGGGTCGAGGATTTACGGGGTTTGATCTAAGGAGGTCGGTCGTCACGCCCAATTCTCGACGCCCACAGGATCTCAAGGCGATGAGAAAAGGCAGGCGCGGAACAAGCGACCGACAAGGACGAGAATGTTCCATGCTTCCGTCTTTTCCTTTCCCCTTGAAAAACAACACGTTTTTTGGCATTCTAAAAGGTTCAATCCATAAATCATCATGAATCCGCAATCCATTACCCAACACGATCCCGAAGCAAAAGGCGAGCTTGGCCCCGCCATGAAAGGGGCAGACGTTCTCGTCCACGCTCTTGAGCGCGAGGGCGTGGAGGTGGTGTTCGCCTACCCGGGCGGAGCATCCATGGAATTGCACCAGTCCCTGACCAAGTCCGAAAAGATCCGGACCATTCTGCCCCGTCAGGAACAAGGCGGAGGGTTCATGGCCCACGGCTATGCCCGGGCAACCGGCAAAGCCGGCGTGTGCATGGCGACATCGGGTCCCGGGGCCACCAATTTGGTCACTTGCATCGCCGATGCCTACATGGACAGCATTCCGCTCGTCGCCATCACGGGCCAAGTTTACCAGCAATTCATTGGAAAGAGCGCTTTTCAGGAAACCGACTTTTTCGGAATGACTCTCCCCATCGTCAAGCACAGCTACTTGGTGCTGACCGCCGAAGACCTTCCCCGCGTCGTCAAGGAAGCTTTTTATTTGGCTGAATCGGGGCGCCCCGGTCCGGTCGTGATTGATATCCCCAAAGACGTTCAGCTGAAAGTCTTCGAACCTTTTTTCCCCGCCGAAGTCCAGGACATCGACGGCTACAAACTCGACAAACCCAAGGCCACCGACGACGAACTCACCGAAGTCCTCAACCTGATCAGCAAGGCCAAGAAGCCGGTTTTGTACACAGGGGGCGGAATCATATCGGCCGAAGCCCACGAAGAACTCAAGGAATTCGCCGAACTGACTGGCCTCCCCGTCGCCCACACCCTCATGGGCTTGGGAGTTTTCGACCCCGATCATTCGCAATCCTGCTATTGGTACGGAATGCATGGAACGGTCGCGGGAAATTGGGCGGTCTGCGAAAGCGACCTGCTTCTTTGCGCTGGAGCGCGCTTCGACGACCGAATTACCGGCAAAGTCGACAAGTACGCCCAAGAAGCCTACGTCATTCATTTCGACGTCGACAAATCCGAGCACAACAAGAACGTGCACGCCCATTTCCCCATCCGCACCGACGTCAAGTACGCCCTTCGAAGGATGTGCGAACTGATCAAAGAGAAGGGCTTCGAAAAGCCCGATCTTTCTCCTTGGCTCGCAACCATCGACGGTTGGAAAAAAGAACATCCTTTCAAGTATGCCAAGGGCGAACACGTCACGGGTCAGGAAGCGATCGAGGCTCTTTACGAGGAGACCAAAGGCGAAGCCATCATAACGACCGGAGTCGGCCAACATCAGATGTGGGCCGCCCAGTACTACAAATACAAGGAGCCACGCACCTATATTTCTTCACTTGGGTTGGGTACGATGGGCTTTGGCTACCCGGCGGCCGTCGGAGTCAAGGTCGCCCGTCCGGACAAGGAAGTCATCGATATCGACGGGGACGGCTCCTTTCTGATGAACGTTCAGGAACTTGCCACCGCCAAGATTGAAAAGATCAACGCCAAGTGCCTTCT
>JAYOMW010000115.1:0-10766 GCA_038121045.1 Opitutia bacterium | reverse complement strand
AATGAGCCTTTCCTTGGCTGGTTCTGTCTGAAGAGCCTTGAAAACGTTGAGGCGGCCTCCGGTTACGCATCTTTCTTTAAGCCCGGCCTCTTCGTCGGTGGAATTCATCAGGGTTTCCTTGATCTGCTTGCAAGTCCAGTCCGGGTTGAGCGACTGAACCAAGGCATAAGCTCCGGCTACGTGTGGGGTTGCCATGGACGTTCCGCTGTAAGTGGCGTAACGGTTACCTGGAACGGTGCTGTGAATGTTTACTCCGGGAGCGAAAAGGTCGACGCTCTTTTTTCCGTAGCAGGAAGAGCCTGCCTTGTTGCCTCTGTGGTCATGCGAGCCAACCGCAATCACGTTGTCCAAGTCATAGGAAGCGGGGTAACTTGGATGGGAGTCGTTGTTGCCGTTGTGGTTGCCGGCGGCGGCAATGAAGCCAATTCCTTTTTTTCCCGCTTCTTCAATGGCCCGTTTGAGGGAAGTGGACGAACCTCCGCCTCCCCAGGAGTTGGAAGTGAAGTCGACCCCGATCTTCGTTGCGTAGGCCACGGATTTAATCGCGTCGGACGTCGCGCCACCTCCCGATCCGGAAAGAAATTTGATTCCGACCATGGATAGGTTCCAAGCCACCCCGACCACGCCTTTTCCATTGTTTCCAACTCCACCGATCGAACCTGCGCAGTGGGTTCCGTGGGAGTGGTCGTCATGCGGGTTGTTGTCGTTGTTCACGAAATCCCATCCGTGGACGTCGTCTATGAAACCGTTCCCGTCGTCGTCTTTTCCGTTTCCTGCGATTTCCCCCGGGTTGGTCCACATGTTCGCTTTCAAGTCTTCATGGTTGCGGTCAACGCCGGTGTCAATGATCGCACCCAAGACGTTTTTGCTACCGGTTGTTTTGTCCCAAGCTTCGGGGGCGTCGATGTCCTTGTCGTTTGTTCCTCCCGTTTGACCCGTATTGTGCATGCCCCATAGCTTGTTCCGGTAGGAGTCATCGGGCATCTTTACAATGGTCACGAAATAGTCGGGTTCGACGATTTCGGTGAGGTGGTCGATCTTGTTGAGTAATTCCCGTTTTTGGAAATGATTGTCAATGGAGGGGTTGCCCTTGATGTTGACTAGATAAACATTCTCAGTGATTTTGTCTCCTAGCGAGCAGTTCAGGTCATTGAGTTCCTCTTTGGCCATCTCAAGGTCGACGTGAGATTGAAGGTTTACGATCAAATGATCGGCGACGAGAGCTTCAACATGGTGAACCGTTTCCTTCCCCTCGGAATCGACCGTCAAGTCTTCCTCGACGATCAGGTAGGGATACTTGAAAGAGGTTTTGCGCAGAGTAAATCTATTCAATTTATTACCACCAAGCTCGTTCTCTATCGGATTTTCCTTCTTAGACTCGATCACTTCGAGGGTGATCTCCTCGATTTTTTGCATATAATTACTTTCCGCAACGAGAGGGCGACTCTTCGCCTCCATCGGAAAAGTTGTAGTTTGAGCCCTTGATAAGCTATCCACGAATTCGTAGGTTTCTTCTTCAATGAAGGCCTCGGGGCCTTGGGCAGTAATCGAGCTGGCGAGTGTTTCGATTGGCTTTGCTGACCCCTCGTCCGAGTTCCGCCGTTCAGTCGGTTGGTTTTTCGCAACTTGGGTTTCGGTGGTCATCGCATTGAAGTTCCAGAGGGTCAAGCAGGTGATCCCGAAGAAACAAAGAAGGAAGGCTAATTTTTTCATAATGAGATATAGAGTGTTTATGTATGCAAATACACTAAATAGCTAAATATGCGGTTAGTCAAACAAATAATAAGGAAAATGATCGTGCATTTGAATGTTTCCGAAGGGCGGGGATTGAACGCCGTTCCGAATCCCTTGGATAATCAGTCGTCGAAGACCGAAGAAGGAACTCGGCGGAATTGCGCCAGTTAGGCGATTCCTATTTTCATTATTGTAATTTCATTCGATTTGCGGAAGTTGGAAAAAATGCCGGGGCTTGGTTCTCTAAAACTTTTTCATTTTCCAAAAGTTAAAGAGATACTAGAAAATCCCTGATGAAGATCTTTAGTTTTTTGCTCATGGTCCTTCTGGCCATTGTTTCGGAAGTTAGCTTCGTTGCCCTTTGCGCAACCGAAGCGAAACCTCGCAATGCAAAGAAGGAAAAGAAGCAGGCTCGTCTCGACAGAAAACAAGGCGAGACAAAGACAAGTTCCATCGGTATGCCCGCAATCCCCAAAATCGCCAATGCTCCGCCGATTCGTCCGGATGGCAAATTGCGAATGGAGGTCGATCAGATCAAAACCGCCGCCCTCTGGGTGGACCGGTACGTCGGGGATGCGTTGCACAAGGCAGGCCAAAAGCCGAACCCGCCTTCGGATGATTTTGTTTTTCTGCGCAGAATTTATTTGGATGCCGTGGGACGTATCCCTACCGACGTCGAAGCCTCGACTTTTCTCAAGGACAAGGATCCGGAAAAACGCAGGAAGCTGATTGACCAACTTCTTCTATCGGATGGCTACCGTTCTCACCTGTTCAATTGGCTAGCCGACCTTTTGCGGCACAAGCAATCGATCAAGAGAACCAACTACAGTCACTATGAAAGATGGCTCAAGGATCAAATCGCCGTGAATCGTCCTTGGGACGAGATGGTTTACGATATGCTCTCGGCGGAGGGCACCATTGCCGGCTCGGGTCCGACCGGTTACCTGCTGCGGGATCCGGGCATGCCTCTCGACAACTTGTCCAACACGCTCAACGTCTTTCTCGGAGCAAACGTGGCTTGCGCCCAATGTCACGATCATCCTTTGGCGGATTGGACGCAGCGTGAGTTTTACGAATTGGCCGCTTTTTTCGGCGCCACGGACGTCAGCGACCGGGATCCGAGAAAGGTCGGCAACCGTCTGAAGAACGCGGATCTTTCAAAACAGGACGTCATTAAGGCGGTTGCTCCCAACATGGCCCGTGTTCACACCAAATCGACGCAAAGCCTTAAGTTTCCCGACGATTATGCTTATGACGACGTCAAACCTGGTTCACCGGTGGAGCCTTTGCTCTTTGTTTGGGAGTCGGGAGATGAAAAAGGACCGGCCTACCAAGTCGACCATAAGAATGCCAAAACCCTGCGGGCCAGTTTCGCCAAATGGTTGACTCATGAGAAAAACCCACGTTTTCCCGTCGCCATTGCCAATCGTCTTTGGCAACGAGCCTTCGGCCTTGGCGTCAAGGAACCCTTGGATGATTTGGATGACCTGTCCAAATCATCGAATCCGGCCCTTCTTGCCCTTCTTGGACAAATCATGATCAAATCAGATTTTGACCTCCGAGAGTTCCAGCGCGTTCTTTTTAATACGAAGGCCTATCAAGCCAGATCCAGCGTAAGCCCTCCTATTGGAGAACTGGATGATTACCTTTTCCCCGGCCCTCTTCTGCGGCGGATGACAGCGGAGCAGGCATGGGATTCGATCTTGGCTCTCGTATTGGGAGAAAAATTGGACTTGTACAAAATCGATCGTTCGCACCGTGTGACTCGCTATGATTTTCCTTACGACAAAATGTCGCCGGAGAACGTAAGCAAAGTCGTTTTATCCATGAAGAAGAGCGGGCATCTTGACAAAGACCTGGGAAACCGCCTGAACGCAAACGACTTTGTCGGCGGAAAGCGTCCTCCTCAGATCGAGGGTGAGTTTCTCCTTCGGGCCTCCGAGATGAACCAACCTGCCCGGGACGACCATTTTTTGCGTATGTTCGGTCAGTCTTCACGCGAAATTGTCAATGACTCAAGTCGGGAGGGTAGCATTCCGCAAACCCTCATGCTTATGAACGGAGAGGTTCAGTTCATGCTTTCGGACCGACAGTCCAGGCTTACCAAAAAACTCAGAGAGAGCGGCGGGTTCGAGCCAGCCGTTCAGTTTCTCTTTCTCAGTTTCTTCGGGCGGCCTCCATCGCCTGACGAACGGGCCGCCATCAAAGACGCTCTTGAGCAGGGGATGAAGAAAGATGATCTGACCTGGGCTCTCTTTAATTCAACCGAATTTCTTTTCGTTCAGTAACCGACCCAACCCTTTAAGATTATGATGGATTTTCATCTCGAAAGAAGAGCTTTCATTGAGAAGTGCGCCTATGGCGCCTTCGGTTTGACGGTTTTGCCTGACTTAAAAGGCAATCAGTCGATAAAGAGTGCAAATGGATTCGGCAAAGCCAAGCGAATCATTTTCCTCCAGGTCAAAGGAGGTATGAGCCATATCGATACCTTTGACCCCAAAAGCGGCCCTACGAAAGGCCCGGGGAATGCGATCCGAACGAAAGCTGATTTTCAAGTTACCGAGTATTTGCCGCAAACTGCGAAAATTGCCGATCGAATCTCGGTGATCCGAAGTATGTCCGCAAAGGTAGGGGTTCATGGCCCGGCTCAGTACTTCATGCGAACGGCTTTTACCCAACGCAATACCATCAAGCACCCCAACCTCGGAGCATGGGCTCAGCACTACCTCGGAGAGAGCCATGGGACTCTTCCTTCGTCGGCTTGTATCAACTCCTCCCCGAAGCATGGAAACGGTTTTTTCCCGACGGCTTACAGTCCCATACCGATCCTTAACCCCGACAAGGGCCTCAAAAACATCAGGACCCGAGGAGGCAGTGAAGCACTTGGGAAGCGGTTGGCCTTGTCGGAGAAGCTCAGTTCTTTCTTTTCCAACCGTTATCCGGATCAGAACGTCAAGTCCTACCGCGAGTTTTACGACAACACTCTTCGCCTTCTCAAAAGCAAGGATTTGGATTCCTTTGACCTGAGAAAAGAATCCAATGCGACGCGCGAGAAATACGGACTGAGCAAATTCGGACAAGGTTGCCTTCTTGCCCGCCGCTTGGTTGAGACCGGCGTACGTTACGTGGAAGTGGCGACCGATGGCTGGGACATGCACAACAACCTTGAGGGAGAAATGGAGGACCTGAGCCCCTCGTTCGATCAAGCCTATGCGGCTCTGATCCGAGACTTGGATGAGCGGGGTATGTTGGACAGCACCCTCGTCGTTTTGGCTACGGAGTTCGGTCGCAAGCCTCAATTCAACGGAAATGGCCGCGGGCATTATCCGATCTGCTTTTGTTCGGTTCTCGCGGGGGGAGGGGTCAAGCGTGGCTTTGTATACGGTGCCAGCGACAAGTCGGGAGCGTACCCGGAAAACCCAGTCACGGTGAACGACCTGCACGCAACCATTGGATGGGCTGCGGGCCTGCCGCTTGAGAAAGTCTTCCACACCGGGACGGGGCGTCCCTTTGTCGTCGGGGGAGTCAAGGCAAAGCCCGTCCACGGGATTTTTGCCTGAGGTTTGACCATGAGCTCACTGGCTGGGCTTAAAGCCGTCGTCTTTGATATGGACGGCGTGGTGATCGACAGCGAACCCAATCATTATCGGGCAATCTGCGAGGCGATAGGGGAGGGAATGACACTGTCCTACGAAGATTTTCTAGAAAGGTTTGCGGGTCGGGACGAGCGTTTCGCGATGGGTGAAATGGCCAAGGAGCTAGGCATTGAGTATGACGAGGATCTCTTTCAGGCGTGGTCGAACCGGAAAGCCGAGGCTTATGCCCAATTCGTATCCGAGCACGCCGAGCCTATGCCGGGAGCGGTTGATTTCGTATCGACGGTTGCCCGGGTTATGCCCGTAGGTTTGGCCACGGGGTCGCGCCGTTCCGACGTCAATGCGGCTTTGAGGGTTTTGGCGGGAGGAAGATTGGAAGGGGTTTTTCAAACAATCGTGACCTCGGAGGACGTCCCCAACCCCAAGCCTCATCCGGCAACCTATCTCAAGGCGGTTGAGAACTTGGGCTTTCTGCCGAGCGAGTGCGTGGCCTTCGAGGATTCCCCGAACGGAATCAAGTCGGCCAAAGAGGCGGGGTTACGGGTAATCGGCCTATCCGCCATGCATGGACCGCAGAAGCTAGGGGAGGCCGACCGGATCGTGCCTGATCTCAGGGGAGCTTCGGTTGAAACCCTTTTTTCTTGGCTGGATTGACTTTCTTTTGAAGGGATCCCGTCCTGTGCGTTCCTTTAATTTTGGATGAAGGATAGCTAAACGACGTGATTGAGGGCATGAACCACGTTCAGGGCATCGTTTCCTATGCTTTCCATTTCATTGAGGATATCTACGTAAATCATCTCGGCCTTTAGGTTTTCCTTGTCCTGCATTCTTTTGAGCGCATTTTTCCGTAATGATTTTCTGGAAGCATCGATTCGGTCTTCGATGGCTTGCGCTTTTTCGATGTCAGGGATACTGCCGTCTTTGAGATGGCTTTGGTACAATTCCATGAAATCAAGAATCTGTTCCGAGAATACTTTGATTTCCTTTTTGGTTTCCTCCGGCAAAGTTCTGTTTTTGCGATACTTGCGGTGAGCCAACTGTACAAGTCGATGACAACAGTCTCCGATATCTTCCAGTTCTCCTGTTACCCGAAGCAAAGAAGCGACGCGAAGAGCCCGCTCCCCGGCCAAACTCTCGGTCGTGCAATGGATCAGGGTTTGGGTAATGTCGAAGGCCAATTCGTCGCACTTTTCTTCCAACTCTATGAGTTCCTTGATGAGCTTGCCCTTGTCTTCCTCCTGACTTTCGAAGACTTCGACGAAGCCTTCGAACATGTAGCGTGAGATAGCCGCCAATCGGTTTACCTCTGCTTCTACAAGGGCTAAATTAAGCTCTCCGGTCTTGGGTAGCACGCCTGATCCTTCATAGTGCAGGGATGCCAAACTTCCCGGTTTGGGTGCTTTGCCATCCGTGCTCTTAGGCTGGACTATTCGTTCCACCAAACGTCCCAGGTGCGGAGTGAATCCGATCAAAAGGGCAATATTGGCCAGGTTGAAGAGCGTATGGAAGAGTGACAGGTGCAGGGGGATGTTTTTATCCACGATGGACTTCTTGGCTTTCGAGATATCATCACCCGTTGGTTCGCCCTCAACTGGATTATCGGCAAGATAGGCCATGGCTTCTTGTTGACTCACGTCCTGAGTATAGATTGCGCCAGGCATGATCTGATCCAGCATTGCGATGAAAGGATAAAATAAAACCAACATCCAACAGACTCCCGCAATGTTGAAAATGAAATGGACTCTTGCCGCTCTTTTGGCGTTGATGTTGGCGCCAATCGAAGCAAGCCAAGCCGTAACGGTTGTACCGATATTTTCTCCCATTACGATGGCCGCGGCGATTTCAAAATCAATCCACCCGTTGATCGCAACGATGATGGTTATACCCATCGCCGCCGAGGAAGATTGGACGAGGATTGTAAGAAGAACCCCTATGACAAGAAAAATAAGGACCGAGCCGAATCCGAAGCTGTTGAGGTTTTGGATTATGCCTTGGATGTCCTGCACAAGAGCGACGTCTCCCGGGTCATCGCTTGTCAATAGACTTTTTACGTCGGGTACGGCGTTTTTAAGTTCGCTCAGTCCGAAGAAAAGGAGTCCGAATCCCACCAGAAACTCTCCTGAGTGCTTGAGCTTTGGTTTGGATGAGAAAACCAGCGGCAAACCTATGCCAATGATAGGCAGGGCAATCTTTGAAAGGCTGAATTTGCCAATGCTTGCTATGATCCACCCAGTCAAGGTGGTTCCGAGGTTCGCCCCCATGATCACTCCTATTGATTCAATCAAAGTCAGGAGCTGGGCGTTTACGAAGCTTACTACCATTACGGTGGTCGCGGATGAGGATTGAACCAAGCAAGTTACCAAGAGCCCCGTTCCCAATCCATAAAAACGGTTTTGAGTCATGGTGGCCATGATTCGCCGCATACCCTCTCCTGCGATCTTTTGGATTCCTTCGCTCATCACCCGCATCCCGAACAAAAAGATTCCCAGCCCCCCCAAGATGTAAAGAAGGCGAACAATGAAGTCCCAAGTAGTTACGTTTCCCATGATAAGTTTCTTTTTTTAGTGTTTTGAAGGATGAGCTAGGGGAAAGCTTGGATTACCAGCTGATGCGAAGGCCGGAAGTGTATCCCCAACCCTCGTAGACTTCCGTTCCCAAGTTATCCATTTCCGTGTACTGGATGGCATTCTGCCACTTCAGTTTATGTCCGTAGAAAAAATAATTGATTCCCACAAAGTATTCTTGCATCTCATCTCCGCGACCAGCGAGATCACGCTCGTATCGGGTTACGTCGACGTCCTGAGAATCTTCGCTTTCGACGTGAGTGTAACTGAAAACACCCTGTAGTTTGTCGGTGAAATCATAAAAAGGCATGAGTTGGACGCCCCAAACGTCACTTTGCGTCCCATATCCGCTCGAGAAACTCAGGTCGCCCCAGAAATTGAGTTTTCCTTTTTGAAGTTTTGTAACGATGGAAAAAGCATTTTTGTGGTCGGGCGTTTGATTCAAGGGGTCTTCTTCCTGCATCATCAAATCGAATCGAACCAAGGCTTTGTCAAAGTGATCGGTCTCTTCGAAATTGTAGCCGACCGAAAGGAGTCCGAAAGAACCGTAATCGAAGGCTTCGTCAAATTCAGGACCTTCGTCGCTTGAATAAACGCCTGCGAGGTAGTCCCAGTTTTCACGACTTCCGGAGATTGAGGCACCTGTGAAATATTCATTGGTGAACCAAATGTTTCGAGCGACTTTGCCCCGTTCCAAGGTATAAAGCTTCTTGGAAGAGGTTGATCCGTGCAGCGTGAAAGGGGCGGATTGTTTGCCAACTTTGACCTTCATTCCCGAATCAGTGGACCAAGAAAGATAGGTGTCCGTAAGGTTTCTGTAAAGAGGTTCAGGCTGATTGAGGTTCATGTTGGCCTCGGAATGCAAGGTGATGCCATCGAACAAGGTGGCTTTGAACCCGAATCGAAAGCGACGCCATTGGGAATCATCCTCGGAAGAACCGTCCACGTCGTTCTCAAAGCTATGGTAGTCTGCCTGGAGTCGTCCGGTTAAAGCGAACTTACTCAAGGTTTCATTCTCTGGGTTTTCGTAGAGGACGACTTTGTTCCAGAGTTCATCGTAAGAGGATTCCTCTGAATTTTGAGAGAAAACCGAAACAGAAAGAAGAAGGTAAGATAGCAAAGAGCCTGCTGTTTTCATAGAACTAGTTATAGGTGTGGATGGATACATTGCCCTCGACCTTAACACCGTATTGTTACGCTATCGGGTCATGTTTGTTACAAATCCGTTACAATTCCGTCGAGTTGCGCGAAAACAGTCCCGCCAAGATGGATTGAAGGAAGGCGTCAAGGAGTAGCTGGAAACCGAAAGGAAAAGACGGAACCTTTGCCGACTTTACTTTGAACAACGATTTCTCCACCGTGGGCGTCGATGATTTCGTGGACGATGCTGAGCCCCAATCCGGTTCCACCCCGTTCCCTTGATCGTCCCTTGTCCAAACGGTAAAAGCGTTCAAAAAGCCTGTCCAATTCCCCTTCGGGAATCCCCTGTCCATCGTCTTCGATCTTGCAGACCACGGACTCGCCTTTGGAGTCGAGTTTTGCCTGAATCTTGATTTGGGTAAGGTTTTCGGCATGAACGGTTGCATTCTCGATTAGGTTTTCGAATACGCTGATCAGCTTTTCGGGATCTCCCGAGACATGCAGCGGAGCGCTTGGCAAGTCGACCAATAGCCGGGGTGTGTCCTTTTTAAGCCTGGATTTGAAATCCTCCCCGATTTGCTCGATCAAGGCAGAGAGGTTTACGGTCTGCTTTTTAAGGGCGACCTCTCGAGCGTCAAGCCGGGCCAAGGAGAGCAAATCCTCGATCAAGGAATCAAGCCTTTTCGAATTATTGCGGATTTTGAGCAGGAAATTCTTTTTTTGTTTATCGCTCAAGCTTTCGAAATCATCGATCAAAGTTTCCGAAAAGCCTTTGATAATGGATACCGGGGTTCGTAGCTCGTGCGATACGTTTGCCACGAAATCCCGGTGGGCCTGTTCCTGTTCGTTTTTGCCCTGAGGCGTTCCGGGTTTTCCTATGCTCCACGGATGACGTTCTTTTTTCCAAAGCGAGAGCAGAGCGGCTAACAAACCGCAGCCAAGCAGAACAATCAACCAATCCGTGTCATACATGAAATCAAACGCTTTTCTCGCTCAGGCGATAGCCCACCCCGCGGATCGTCTCGATTTCGACTCCTGAGTTCGCGATCTTTTTGCGAACCCTTCGGATGTGTACGTCCACCGTACGGGTCTCGACCTCGGCATCGAATTTCCATACTCCAAGAAGCAAGTTGTCCCTTGTTTGGACTCTTCCTTTTCGTTTGAGAAAATAATGAATCAATTTGAATTCCGTCAGGGTAAAATCAATTTTTTCGCCAGCGATCGAGATGCTGTGGTCTTCCTCGTCGAGGACGAGTTTCCCCAACATGATCCGTGAATTCGAATCGTTGGATTGATCGGCCAAACGTTTTAAAATGGACCTGATCCGCAAGATCAGTTCCTGCGAGTCGAAGGGTTTGCCCAAATAGTCGTCCGCACCTTGCTCCAAGCCTTTGATTCTGTCATCCACTCCTGATCTTGCGGTAAGCATAATGACGGGAACTTTTTGCAGGAGGTTGTCCGAACGAATCATTCGCAAAAGTTGAAATCCATTCAGGTCGGGCATCATGACATCCAAAATGATCAATTCCGGATTGAAATCCCTCGCCTTACCCAAGGCCTCAAAAGGGTTGTTCGTGAATTTGACCTCGAACCCATCTTTGCCCAGCTGGTAGTGCAGAAGATCGGTCAGATCCTTTTCGTCGTCCACGACGAATATCCGTATCCGTGATGTCATAATCGGGAGTCGATTCCACGGTGAGGACCTTTAAATGGCAAGTGTGATTTCTTGGCC
>JAYOMW010000114.1:0-10783 GCA_038121045.1 Opitutia bacterium | reverse complement strand
CCTCGGCGATGTGGAAATCACGATCACCCGCGCCATCAGTAATGCGTACTTTCGGTATTTCGAAGCGGTTGTCTCCCAATGCGTCCGCCCAATCAAAACGGGGCTTGTTTTCACTTGGCGTTCCCGCCGCTTTGGCCAACAACTTGTCTTCTTCGAAAATCGTATTACGCATAAATCTCAAACTCCAACTCTATAAAATTAATACTTTAAAAAAAGAAACTCAAAGCTCGTCATCCGAAACCTCGGCCAAGGATGAGGACTTCTGATATTCGGTAACCCTACCCTCGAAGAAATTTTGCTCTTTCTTCACGTCGATGGTTTCCGCAAGCCAAGGGAAAGGGTTCTCGAGTCCGGGATGGAGAACGTCCAACCCAACTCCGTTGAGCCTGCGGTCCGAAATGTAGTCTATGTAGGTGCAAAATTCTTCGGAACTCAAACCCACGGCGTTTACCGGCAGGCAATCGCGAATAAACTCTTTCTCTAGATCAACTGCCTCTTTCATCAACTCGCATAACTCGTTCTTAAAATCCTCGGTCCAAATATCAGGATTTTCTTCGATCAAAACCCGAAAGAGATTGCGAAACAACTCGATGTGGTTGGATTCGTCCCTTAGGGTGTAACGGAACATCTGTCCGACGCCTGGAAATTTATTTTGGCGGGCCAAACTCAAAATCATGCCGAATAGGCCGTAAAACTGGGTTCCTTCCATGCATTGCCCAAAAACAAAAATATTCTTCGCAAGCTCCTGTTTGTTAGCTAGTTGTGTTAGGTCTAGATCTCGCCTCAACCCTTTGGAAACTTTGGTCACGAACTCGTTTTTCCTGCGAATCGTATCAATTTGCTCGAACATTGCCTCACATTCATGCGGGTTGATTCCCAAAGAGCTGATCATGTAAAGCAAGCTGTCCGCATGGATGTTCTCCTCGTGGGCATGCCTTCCCAGTACAAGCTTGAGTTCCGGGGCAGTGACCAATTCGCGAACGACATGCTGTATGTTGTCGCCTACAATCCCCTCGGCAGCCGAAAAATAACCGATGCCCATCATGATTATCCACCGTTCGCTGTCGCTCAAATCGCTGTCGCTCTTCCACTGTTCGAGATCTTTTTGCATGGGAACGTCTTCGGGTTCCCAGTGGTTGGCCTTCATCTTACGATACAAGTCGTAAGCCCATTGATACTTAAGAGGCAAAAGGTTGAATGCTTCTGATTCACGTCCGTTGATCACCATCTTTTCCTGGTAGGCGCGAACCGCCTTTTCCTCATCGAGAACGAATGTTTTATTTCCTATTTTGTATGCTTTTTCCATTTCTTTACCTTCTCCCCACAATTTTGTATATTCGCTTACTCGTTAATCATTGGTGTATTTGCTGCTGGTAGACACCAGATGAAAATAAATTTTTCCCGCCCACCGGACAAAATTCGACTCTGCCGATTGATTGAGAAAAGAAAAGAAAAAAATGAAAAACCATGATTTTTTTTGTTTTGAGTAACACAAGATGCAGGGTCAAAGAAGTATTCCGAACCCTATATCTAGTATTGTTAATAAGTTTTAATGAGAAATAGACTCAAGTAATCTCTTCCCTATTCAGCCTTCTCAAAAAGACAAGAAAAACGGTTTTTCATGGTTTTTCCAAGCCAAAGTTATTGGAAGTTATACGCCATTACCGTATCACTTATTCACAACCTTCCAACAAACGAAAACACCATTCAAAAGGATCGCCCTGATAGTACGTTTTCCGCTTGCTATATTATCTCTTACAACTTCCCTGAAGGCTTTAGAAAAATTTGAAAATCATGATATTCAAGATTTTCGGGAAGTAAAAATAAAGCAAAAGATGAAGTTTTTTGACAAAGACTTTACAAAATGTCCTGGAACTTGGAACCGTTCGTCGTGGTCCTTTTGTTTGCGAAAGAAAGATATTCACCGATCAGGTAAATAGAACCCGTAACCAGAATAACTTGAGTTTCCGAAACGCCCTCGAGGTATTCTTCAACCCGAGCAATTTTTCCCTCAGACACATTACCCGCAAAACCTTTGGGAATCAGTCCGACAAGCCATTCGCAGGAGCATGCCCGAGGCTGGGCTGGTTGAAAAAACCTGAAACCGCTTGCAAAAGGAAGAACCGCCTCGACAACATCCCTTGCCCGGTCCTCGTCAAGGGAACCAAGCCAAACTTCGACTTTTTCACCAAGTTCAAGGAGGTTTCCACGGAGGGCGCCCGCCGCCTCCTCGTTATGGCAAGCATCCAGAATAACCGTGGGCTTTCCCGGAAGCACCTGCCACCGCCCTTTCAGGCGAACATGGGTCAACGCAACGGCCGATTTTTGTGAATCGACAGGGAACTTTTCCTTCAAGATCTCGGTCGCGCGAATCGCCAAGGCGGCATTTCTCCTCTGATAAGCCCCCTTCAAATTGGTATGCGGAAGAGGTTCCCTGGATTCATCCCGATGGGCAAGAGAGCAAAAGGGGGCTCCTTGCTTGCGGGCAATCCGTTCAACCACCCGATTGGCTTCCGGTTTGAGCCAACCCGTCAAAACGGGCCTTCCCTTTTTGACTATACCCGCCTTTTCGCCGGCTATAGCCTCGATTTCATTGCCCAAAAGAGCACAGTGATCCTTTGAGACAGTGGTGATGACCGACAGTTGAGGATTGACCACGTTGGTCGAATCCAACCGTCCGCCCAAGCCTGTTTCCAAAATGGCAAGATCCACTTTTTCCTCCCGAAAGCGCAGAAAGGCAACCGCCGTCATAAATTCAAAAAAAGTCGGATGCATTCCGGGTTGATCCTCTTCCATCCGTTCGGCTATCGGTTTTAATTCAGTCACCCAACGAGTAATTTCCGCCATACTCGTAATCTTGCCATTTATCCTGATTCTTTCACCCAAGTGCACAAGGTGAGGAGAGGAGAAAAGACCGACCTTGTAACCATTGGCCCGATAAATCGCGTCGAGCATCGAACAGACCGAGCCTTTTCCATTCGTTCCGGCAACGTGAACGACAGGGAAACTTTCATCTGGCTTTCCCAAAAGGAATGAGAACCGCTCCATTCTTTCGATTCCAAAACTCGATCCGCGGTTGCGAAGAGCGTAAAGGTAATCCGAGATATCCTTCACGATGAATCCGAATTGGCAGGAAGGAAATTCTTGCTTCTGGCTCAGCCGGTCGACTTGCTTGCCGACGAGGATGCTTTCGAGGAAGAGCGTTTGGACTTCGCGGGCTTTTTTCGCGTTGGGCGCTTGGAGGGTTCAACGGGCTCTTTCCCTTTGAGGGAGTGCCCAAGATGCCCGATCAGGGATATCAGGCGGTCCCGCATTTCGTGCCGAGTGACAATCTGGTCGATCAGTCCATGCTCGAGCAAAAACTCGGAAGTTTGAAAACCTTCCGGTAAATCGGCATGCGTCGTTTCTTTAATCACGCGACGCCCGGCAAACCCAATCAAAGCCTTTGGCTCGGCTAGAAAGACGTCGCCCAAAGTGGCGTAACTAGCCATCACTCCAGCCATGGTCGGATTGGTAAGAATGGAAACATAAGGAATGCCCGCTTCGGACAAACGGGCCAAGGCTGCGCTTGTCTTCGCCATTTGCATGAGACTAAGGATACCTTCGTACATTCGCGCCCCGCCCGATGCGCAAACGATGACAACGGGGATGGAAAACTCCAGTCCCCGCTCGATCGCACGGGTAATCTTTTCTCCAACAACGGAGCCCATGCTCCCACCGAGAAACCGGAAATCCATGACCGACAGGCTTACCCATTTGCCGCCTATTTTACCGACTCCGCATACGACCGCATCTTCTAAGCCGGTCTTTTCTTTGTTCTGAGCAAGCTTATCCTCGTAGGAAGCCATGCCCTTGAAATCAAGAGGATCGGTCGAGCGAAGGTTCGCATCCCTTTCGACGAAGGTTCCCTCGTCGACAAGAGATGCAATGCGATCGGGAGCGGGGAGCGGGAAATGGTATCCGCTTGCCGGAACAACCATGAGATTGTTCTTCAACTCCTTGGCAAAAACCATCTCCCCGGTCTCCGGACATTTGGTCCAAACCCCTTTGGGGACTCCTTCCCGGGACTTTACCGTTACTTTCGAATATTTGGGTTTGCTGAACAATGCCATTTTTTAAATTTCCTTATCCGTGCCCCAAGGCGAAGACATTCACGTTGTCGATTCCACTTTCTACGAGAACTTGGGCGCAGGAGTCAAGAGTTGCTCCAGTCGTGAAAACGTCATCGATGAGTACCACTGATTTTTCTCTAGTAAAAGAAGTTCCGGGCTTGAGGGCAAAGGCATTTTTAACGTTGGCTTTTCTTGAACTCCGGTCCAACCGGGTTTGGGTCGGCGTATCTTTATTGCGCTCCAACAATTCGAGCGTCTCCGTTGCTTCGCCTATTTCCTTGCTCAGGGCCCTGGCGATCCAAAGGCTTTGGTTAAATCCTCTCGCTCGCAAGCGCTTTCGATGCAAAGGCACGGGAACCAAAATGGATCCTTCGAGAAACTCGCGAATACCCGGCGTCCGGTCGAGCCAATGGGGCAAGTCTTGAAGAATACCCCGCACACCGTGGTATTTGATTTCGTGAATTAATTTCTTGCCCGTCCCGTCCAAGACAAAAAGACAGCGACCCGAGCGGAAGCACGGATCGTCCTCCCGACAACTCGCGCAGGTGAGCCCTTGGAAACCGAAACCCGGCATCGGAACCCCGCAGCGCCTGCAACCGACCGAGTTTACCCAAAGAACCTGATCCAAGCATGCCTCGCACGCGTAGGTGTTCGGATCCTGAAAAGGAGGCCCCTCGCAAACCGGGCAATTTCCCGGGAATAAAAAATCACCCATCACGTTGAGCGACCTCCTAAGCCAGGCTCTAGACAAAGAAATCATTTTAAAAACGGATTCCTGTAAAAAACCTTTTCAAGGCAGAGCCCCTTGGCCGGAGCGCTGACAACCCGTTCGGTTCTCTTTTTTGCCTCGAGCATCGCCTCAATTTCCGAGGGCTCGATCTTACCTCCACCCACGTCAAGAAGCGCCCCCGCAATGCTTCTTACCATTTTGTAAAGAAACCCACCACCCCAAACCGAAATATCGACTGACCGGGCCCGACTGACCACCTTGACATCCCACACCGTCCTGACCGGGTTTTCGTCTTTCGCGTTTCCGCGGGAAGCGGCAAAGGAGGAGAAGTCATGAGTGCCGATCAAGTGTTTGGAGGCCGATTTCATTTTCTCGCAATCGAGCTTTCGGTTCTTCAGCGAGAGGACGAAGCGATCCTCTTGCGGCATGGCCCAACCCAAAACAGAACGGTATCGGTAGAGCTTTCCCTTGGCCGAGATCAGGGCATGAAAAGTAGGGCGGACAGCGACTAGGGAACGGGGACTGATCCCTGCGGGAAAATGGACTCTCATGGCATTGAGCATATCCTTCGCATCATGATTCCAGTCCGCATCGAAATGAAAGACTTGGCCTTTTGCATGGACCCCCGCATCCGTGCGACCGGCCCCGATCGTTCGAACCGGACGTTGGAAAATTTCCTCCAAGCCCTTCTCGATTTTGTCTTGAACGGCATCCCCGGCAGGCTGCTTTTGCCAACCGGAAAAATCAGTTCCGTCATAGGCGCATACGCATCGCCACCTCGTCGTCATTCGATCCCTTTCCCGCCTTCCAAAAAATCCTTAAGGATAAGACTCGCTGCTGCGGCATCAATTTTACCGTCCTCCGGTTTGACTTTTTTGCCCAAAGCTTCTTCCGCGGCCAAGCTCGTCAGCCTTTCGTCCACCTTGCGAACGGGGAGGCCGAATTCATCTTCCAACCGGCTCACGAATTGGTCCACTTCCTTGGCCCTCTTGCCTACGGAACCATCCATGTGCAGTGGATAGCCGATCACAAAACAGGAAACGCAGCGGTCCTTGACAACTTGACGCAATTCATCCCAGCACCCCTTGAATTTAACTCCGGGAATCGCCCCCAGGGGCAACGCAATGCCCAACTCGTCGGCCCAAGCCAACCCCATGCGCTTGGTGCCGTAATCAATGCCCAGGTATACCGGCATGACGAGGTTTAGCCCAGCTCAGGATGCAGGGCCGAAACCCGCCGGGCCAAATCCTTGACCTCCTGAGCGCGGTCCTTGTGGCAAATCATCGTCGCATCTCCCGACTGCACCACGATCAAGTCCTTCACCCCAAGAAGAGAAACGCAATGACCATCCTCCGAGAAAGTGAGGTTTTCAGAGGAATCGACCGCCAAGCCCAACCCCTTGAACACGTTCCCGTTTTCGTCCTTCGGGTAATGCCTCGCGATCGCGGGCCATTCCCCGACGTCATCCCAGTCAAACGAGGACTCGAGCATGACCACGGCGTCCGCTTTTTCCATCACTGCAAAATCGATCGATATCTTTTCCAAGGTGGGATAAATTTTTGCCATCGCCTGCTCCAAGTCGCCCGAATCCGTCCACATGGCCTTCAATTCTCTCAATCCATGAGCTAGCTTCGGCGTCAGGCGATCGATTTCGGCAAGGATCACGCCAGGGCGCCAAACGAACATACCAGCGTTCCAAAAGTAGGTTCCTTCCTTCAGGTATTCTTTTGCTTTGGGCAGGTCGGGTTTCTCGACGAAACGGTCGACCCTCGAGAGTACCCGCCCTTCTTCGGCTTTCAATTCGTCACCTCGGCAAAGATACCCGTATCCGGTCGAAGGGAAATCCGGTTTGATCCCTATGGTAACGAGAACATCCTCGCCTTCCGACGCAGCAAAAGCCGCCTCGAGCGTAGCCCGAAAGCCTTTGGCATCCTCGATCACGTGATCCGCAGGCAAGAGGGCAAAAGCCGCATCCTCGCCTTCCTTCTCCACCAACAAGGCCGCCAAGCCAACCGCCGCAGCCGTATCCCGACCTTCCGGTTCCCCGATGACCCTACCGGGCAGCAGAGCCGGACAACTTTCCAAAACGGCTTCCCTTTGCTCCGCGTTGGTGATGACGAAAATTCTTTCCGGAGGCACAAGACCTTCCAATCGTTCGATTGTTTGCGAAAGCATGGGAGAATTTCCTACGATCGGGAGTAGATGCTTGGGACGCTTGAGACGACTTTGCGGCCAAAAACGCTCCCCTTTGCCACCCGCCATGATTACTACGTAACGATTTTTCATTTTGTTTTCTTACTCCATGTCGCTTGAAGGAATGAAGGCGAGTTTAAAAATTCCAGAGGGACGAAAGCGATGCTCATCCCGCTTGCCATCGTCAATCCAATCAAGTAAGGTAAGTCCTTTTTTATTCAAGGCATGAAACGAAGCCATCACTGCAATCAACTTCGAACGGAAAACGCCGGATCCTCCGCAACCCTGATCGGTTGGATCGATTCATTGCGCGATCACGGGGGCGTATTCTTCCTCGACATCCGGGATCGGGAGGGAAAGACACAAGTCGTGCTCGATCCCGAAAACCAAACGCTGGCCGATCTCTTTTCCCAACTCAAACCCGAAAGCGTAATCGAAGTATCAGGTGAAGTGCGAAAGCGAGAGGAAAGCACGGCCAACCCCAATCTTGATACGGGTGAGATCGAGTTGTTCGCCCAATCCATTCTCGTCCACAACCGCTCTCGCACGCCACCTTTTCCGTTGGATGACACCGCCGACAAGGTGGGCGAGGATCTCAGGCTAACCTACCGTTATCTTGACTTGCGCCGGACTTCCAATCTCCAAGCCCTGAAACTGAGGCACGAAACATCCATGGCCATCCGGACTTTTTTCGACAATCAGGGTTTTCTTGAAATCGAAACTCCCATGCTTTTCAAAAGCACGCCCGAAGGAGCAAGGGAATTCCTTGCCCCCAGCAGATTGAACCCGGGCAAGTTTTATGCTCTCCCTCAGTCCCCCCAACAATACAAGCAAATGCTAATGGTCGCGGGGGTTGAACGCTATTATCAACTTGCCCGTTGTTTCCGGGATGAAGACCTCCGTGCCGACCGGCAACCGGAATTCACCCAAGTCGATCTTGAAATGTCCTTCATCGACCGGGAAGATATGTATGCCCTGATCGAGGGTTTGATGAAAGAGGTTTGGCAAAAGACATTGGGCGAGGAAATCCAGACTCCTTTTCTGCGCATGCCTTTCGAGGAAGCGATGAACCGCTTCGGTAGTGACAAACCGGACATGCGCTTCGGTCTTGAGATCGTCGACTTTTCGGAAGACTTCCGTAACTCCGACTTTAAGGTATTCGCCGGAGCCGTCTCGTCTGGAGGAGCAGTCAAGGCTTTCAACGCAAAGGGACTTGCAGACATTACCCAAGGCGAACTCAAGCACCTCGAGGAAACCGCCAAATCTCTTGGAGCGAAAGGTCTCGCCTTCATCAAGTCCGAAAACGGGGAATGGAAATCACCCATCCTTAAGTTTCTCTCCGATGCCGAACGCGAAACCCTTGGGGCCAAACTCTCCGTCGAGGACGGAGACATCGTCTTCTTTGCCGCCGGACCATGGGAAAGCTCATGCAACATTCTTGGGCGTACGCGCCTCGAGGCCGCTGCCCTCCTGGAAAAACGCGGGGCAAAGCTGCGCAATCCCAAAGATTGGAAATTTTTGTGGGTCATTGATTTTCCTCTCATGATGCATGACGAGGAAGAAGGTAGATACGTTGCCTCCCATCACCCCTTTACTTCGCCCGTCGAGGAGGATGTCCCTCTGCTCGAAACCGATCCCAAGAAAGTCCGGGGGCAGCACTACGACATTGTGCTCAATGGAGTCGAACTGGGAGGAGGCAGCATTCGTATTCATCAACCGGAGTTGCAAAAAAAGATTTTCGAAGACATCCTTGAAATTCCCGCAGACGTAGTCAAAAGCAGATTTGGCTACATGCTCGAGGCCTTTGCCTTCGGGGCTCCGCCTCATGGCGGGATAGCCCTTGGATTGGATCGGTTGGTCGCCATACTGACCGGACGCGAAAGTATACGGGACGTCATCGCCTTCCCCAAAACACAAAAAGGACAGGACCTGATGACCGACAGCCCCGGGAGCGCAACCGAGCGCCAACTTAAGGATCTGAAAATCCAAACGGTCGAAGAAGACCTCTGATTTAGCGAGATATTGGGTCAGTGTAGGCCCATCTGAATGGCGTTCCTGAAAGCGTGGTTCGTCTGATCGAATTATTTTTCGATCCATAACTTGGCTGAGTTATGCGGTTCAAGTTCCTGTCTGAGTTTTATTCATTCCAGGAGAATTTTCTCTCATTTTTCCTTTCTTGAAAATCTTGGCGCGAGTCATGCAACCTTTGTTTTCAACAGCTAATCAATCTACACTTAAGTAGCTGATAAACAAATATTAATATCATGACATACAAACTCGCAAATAAAACCATCCTTGGGGCGACTTACTGGAAGTTTCTACTTTTGTTCGCTGCTCTTTTATTTTCTTACTCAAGCTCGGCATTCGCACAAAACGGAGAGGACGCGGCACCGACTGACACAGCCGCAGCCGAGCCGCCCGCCCCCGTACAAACCTATGGCACTTTCAAGGAATCGGGTGATTATGCGACTTTTGCCACAGACAACCTCTGGATTCTGATTGCAGCGTTCCTCGTTTTCATCATGCACCTTGGATTTGCGACCTTGGAATCGGGTCTCTGTCAAAAGAAAAACACCGTAAACATCCTCTTCAAGAACTGTTTTATCATCTCCATGGGTGTGATTTCTTATTATGCAATAGGTTTCAACACCCATTATCCCGGAGAATTCAATGGATTTTTCAAATTAGGAGGTCCTCTGACGGATTCTTTTACGGATGAGACGAGTTTTGCGAATCTCACTAGTGAATACGCCGATTACACTTATTGGTCGGATTTCCTTTTTCAGGCTATGTTCGCAGCCACTGCCGCTACCATCGTATCAGGCGCGGTTGCCGAAAGAGTAAAGCTATCCGCTTTTTTGGTTCACGCCACCGTTCTTGTCGCTATCGGCTATACCGTTGCCGGTTCCTGGCATTGGGGAGGTGGTTTCCTTACCACACTTGGTGATGCTCTCGATGCAGACGGAAACGTAATTGCCGCAGCAGCTATTGAAGCGGGTGCTGAAGTAGACAGTTATTCCAACGCATTTGCCGATTTCGCCGGCTCAACAGTAGTTCATGCTTTTGGGGGTTTTGCCGCACTGGCCTTCGTAATGGTTCTCGGTCCTCGAAAAGGAAAATACACCGAAAACGGCATCAAGCCAATCGTCGGTCACAGCATGCCTTTGGCTGCAATCGGGGTATTCCTCCTCTTTCTCGGCTGGTTCGGATTCAATGGAGGGTCCGTTTTGAGCGCCGATGCCGAAGGAGTTTCAAGAGTCTGCGTAACCACCGCTCTTGCCGCTTGTGCGGGAGCGCTCTCTTCAATGTTGCTTTCCTCTTTTGTTATCAAAAAGCCTGATTTGTCAATGGCGCTGAACGGATTCTTGGCTGGATTAGTTGGAATCACCGCGGGGGCCGACGTTATCTCTCCTGCCATGTCCATTGTTACGGGAGCCATTGCCGGTGCCATCGTGGTCATATCCATAATCGTTTTCGACAAGGCAAAAATAGATGATCCCGTCGGAGCCATCTCCGTTCACGGAGTTTGTGGAATTTGGGGCACGCTAGCCGTTGCCTTCTTTGGTGGCGCAAGCCTTACCGGTCAAATCATTGGAATTGTCAGCGTCTGTTTGTTCGCATTCGTGTTCTCTTATGTGTTGGCGATCATCTTGAAATCTACAATCGGCATCCGCGTCAATGAAGAGGAAGAAGAACGCGGACTTGACATAACCGAGCATGGTCAGGAAGCCTATACTTCATAATTTCG